>CALXDZ010000054.1 GCA_944387205.1 uncultured Oscillospiraceae bacterium | reverse complement strand
GGGCCAGTGCGGTGGCACTGACGGGGCTGTCCGCCTCCCGCAGCACCTGCAGGATCGCCTCCCGGCGCTGTTCAGTATGCAAAATCCTTCCCTCCTCTTTCTTGGTATGTGTTACAATATAGCACGGTTCGCCCCCCTTTGCAACGGCTGCCGCCGTGAATTTTGCTGCAAATCAGTGGTATGAACAGATGGGATTTGTGCAAACAAGAGAAAACTGCTGGTTTACCGAACTACCGATTTACAACATTAGCAAGATAAAGTATAATGACACCATTGAAACTACCCTCAAAGGGGGAGGGGCGGTGCCCCTTCCCCGGGAGGCAGGATAAGGAGACGCCGACCATGGAGTTTGATTTTTCCATTCTCAAGCCGCAGGAGCGGGCCTCGCTGCGCCTGCGCGCCATCTATGAACGCTCTGGTTACCGCAAGTATCGTATGGGCCGGTTTGAGGAGTACGGCCTGTATCAGGAGAACCTGCACTTCCTGCCCTCCGAGCAGGTCATCACTTTCACAGATCTGGACGGACGGCTGTTGGCTCTGAAGCCGGATGTGACGCTGTCCATTGCCAAAAATGCCCAGACCGTTGACGGGGGCTGCGCCAAGTATTACTATATGGAAAACGTCTACCGGCCCAGTCTGGAGAGCCATACCTTTCAGGAGATCAGTCAGATGGGCCTGGAGTGCATCGGCGCGGTGGATTAGGCCGCCACGGCGGAGGTGGTGGGCCTGGCGCTGGAGAGCCTGCGGGAGCTGGAGCGCCCCTTTTTGCTGCAGCTGAGCCACATGGGCTTCGTCACCGGCCTTCTGGACGCGGTGGGTGCTCCGGAGGGACTGCGGCACAAGCTCCTGGACTGCGTTCGGGACAAGAAGTGCCATGAGCTCAGAGCCGCAGCCGAGGAGGCGGGCCTTTCCAAGCAGGGCGCTGACGCTCTGTGCCGCCTGACAGAACTGGCGGGGGAGAGCGATCAGGTCCTCGCCCAGGCCGACGGCATGGCCCTCAACAGCGCCATGTCCGACGCCTTAGCGGAGCTTTCCGCCATCGTCTCCGCCCTGAAGGACGCCCTGGGGGCGGAGCGGGTGCTGCTGGATCTGTCCCAGGTGGGCGATATGGACTACTACAACGGCCTGGTGTTCCGAGGTTATCTGGACGGTCTGCCCCGGGCGGTGCTCAAGGGCGGGCGCTATGACCCCTTGGCGGCCCAGTTCCACTCCGGCGCCCGGGCCATCGGCTTTGCCCTGTACCTGGATGAGCTGGACCGGCTGCCGGAGGAGCCCCAGGAGGAAGAGCGGACGTTCCTGAACATCGCGCTGCCCAAGGGGCGGCTGGGCGACAAGGTCTACAACCTGTTGGCCTCGGTGAGCTACGGCTGCCCGGAGGACTACACCGACAGCCGCAAGCTGGTGGTGGAGAATCCGGAGGCGGGCATCCGCTACTTCCTGGTCAAGCCCAGCGACGTGGCCATCTACGTGGAGCACGGCGCGGCGGATGTGGGCATCGTGGGCAAAGACATCCTGGTGGAGTCCGGCGCCGATGTGTACGAGCTGCTGGACACGGGCCTGGGCAAGTGCGATATGTGCGTGGCCGGTCCCAACGACTTCGGGGAGAACCCGGACCGGACGCTGCGGGTGGCCACCAAGTTCGTGGACATCGCCAAGGACCACTTCGCGTCCAAGGGCCGGGACATCGACATCATCAAGCTCAACGGTTCCATCGAGCTGGCGCCCCTGCTGGGCCTCAGCGATGTGATCGTAGACATCGTGGAGACGGGCACCACCCTGCGGGAGAACAACCTGAAGGTGCTGGAGCGGTTCCTGCCCATCTCCGCCCGCTTCATCGCCAACCGGGCCAGCTATCAGTTCAAGCACGCGGAGGTGGCCCGGCTGCTGGAAAAACTGACCGAGGTGACGCAGGCATGATCCCTATCTATGATTTTGACAAGCTGACCCCGGAGCAGATGCTCAACCGGGACATCCGGGCGGAGGAGAATGTGGAGGCCGCGGTGAAGGCCATCCTGGCGGAGGTCCGCCAGGGCGGCGATCAGGCTTTGCTCTCGTGTGAAAAGCGCTTTGACGGCGTGGAGTTGGATGCCCTGGAGGTGACGGAGCAGGAGCTGGAGGAGGCCTGGGAACAGGTGGGCCCCCAGATGCGGGAGACGCTGACCGCGGCCGCGGACAATATCCGCGCCTTCCACAGCCGCCAGATCCACAGCGGCTTTGCCATCACCGACCGTCCCGGCATCGTCCTAGGCCAGCGCTACACCCCCATCGAGCGGGTGGGCATCTGCGTGCCCCGGAGCCCGGAGGCCTTCCCCTCCACGGTGCTGATGAACGTGATCCCCGCCAAGCTGGCCGGGGTCCGGGACATCCTCCTGGTGTCCCCGCCGGATGAAAGCGGAAAGATCGGCGCTGCCGCCCTGGCGGCGGCGCGGCTGGCCGGCGCCACCCGGATCTTCAAGGTGGGCGGCGCCCAGGCGGTGGCGGCCCTGGCTTACGGCACCGAGACCGTGCCCAAGGTGGACAAGATCGTGGGCCCCGGCGGCATCTTCGTGGCCACCGCCAAGCGGCTGGTGTTCGGCGCTGTGGATATCGACATGATCGCCGGTCCCAGCGAGATCCTGGTGCTGGCCGACAGCGGCTGTGATCCCCGCTTTGTGGCGGCGGACCTGCTGAGCCAGGCGGAGCACGACAAGCTGGCCAGCCCCGTGCTGGTGACGGACAGCCCCGCGCTGGCCAAGGCCATTCAGGCGGAGCTGGAGGTCCAGGTGGAGCAGCTGCCCCGGCGGGACATCGCCCGGGCCTCCCTGGAACAAAACGGCAAGATCATCGTCACCGACAGCCTGGAGAAGGCGGTGGAGGCGGCCAACCGCATCGCTCCGGAGCACCTGGAGCTGTGTGTGGAGGACCCCTTCGCTCTGCTGAGCGCCGTCCGCAATGCCGGCAGCATCTTCCTGGGCCGCAGCGCCCCGGAGGCCCTGGGGGACTATTTTGCCGGGCCCAACCACACCCTGCCCACCTCCGGCACCGCCCGGTTTTCCAGCCCCTTGGGCGTGGACGATTTCGTCAAGCGCTCCAGCTTCCTCTATTACAGCCCCGAGGCTTTGCGGGCGGTGAAGGACCAGGTGGCCGCCTTCGCCGAGGAGGAGGGGCTCCACGCCCACGCAAGAAGCGTCACCATCCGGTTTGAAGATTCTGCCGATCCTACCAAAGGAAGTGATCTTTGTGAGTAGATTCCTGTGCCCGGCCGTGTCCGGTCTGGCCCCCTATACCCCCGGAGAGCAGCCCCGGGATATGCGCTACATCAAGCTCAACACCAATGAAAGCCCCTTTCCGCCCTCTCCCAAGGTGGTGGAGGCCCTCAACAAGGAGGAGCGGCAGAAGCTGCGGCTCTACTCTGACCCCACCTGCAAGGATCTGGTGGACGCCATCGCCAAGCGCTACGGCCTGACGCCGGAGCAGGTGCTGCCGGGCAACGGCAGCGACGAGAACCTGGCCTTTGCCTTCCGGGCCTTCTGCGATGACAGCCGGGGCCCGGCCTATGCCGACATCACCTACGGCTTCTATAAGGTCTGGGCCAAGCTGTGGGAGCTCAAGCCCACGGTGGTGCCCCTGCGGGAGGACTTCTCCCTGTGTGTGGACGACTACATGGACCTGAACGCCACCCTCTTCATCGCCAACCCCAACGCTCCCACGGGCATGACCGTGCCGGTGGAGGACATCCGCCGGCTGCTGGCCCGCGACCGGGACCGTGTGGTGGTGGTGGACGAGGCCTATGTGGACTTCGGCGCCGAGAGCTGCGTGCCCCTTTTGAAGGAGTTCGACAATTTGATGGTGGTCCAGACCTTCTCCAAGAGCCGTTCCCTGGCCGGCGCCCGCCTGGGCTTCTCCCTGGGCAGCCCGGAGCTGATCTCCGACCTCAACCGCATCAAGTACAGCTTCAACCCCTATAATATCAACCGCCTGTCCATCCTGGCCGGCAAGGCCGCCATGGAGGACGAGGACTACTTCCGCACCTGCACCGGCGCTATCCAGGCCACCCGGGCCTGGACGGTGGAGGCCCTGGAAAAGCTGGGCTTCCAGGTGCTGCCCTCCCAGTCCAACTTCCTCTTTGCCCGGACGGATAAGTGTAAGGGTGAAATGCTTTACAAGCAGTTAAAGGAACGGGGCATCCTGGTGCGCTGGTTCGACGCGGACCGGATCCGGGATTTCGTACGCATCACCATCGGCGCCCAGGAGGACATGGAGACTCTGGTGGCCACAGTGAGCGATCTTTTGGAGGTGTGAAATGCGGACGGCACAGATCGAACGAAACACCAACGAGACCCAGATCCGGCTGACCCTGAACGTGGACGGCCGGGGGCAGTATCAGGTGGATACCGGCTGCGGTTTTTTGGACCATATGCTGGAGCTCTTTGCCCGCCACGGCTCCTTTGACCTGGCGGTCACCTGCCAGGGAGACACCCAGGTGGACGACCACCACACGGTGGAGGATATCGGCATCGCCCTGGGAAAGGCCTTTGCCCAGGCCCTGGGGGATCTGCGGGGTGTGTACCGCTACGGAAACTTCCTCCTGCCCATGGACGAGGCGCTGGTGCTGTGCGCCGTGGACCTGTCCGGCCGGGGATATCTTGGCTGGCAGATGGAGCTGCCCACGGAAAAGGTGGGCACCTTTGACACGGAGCTGGCGGAGGAGTTCTGGATTGCCTTTTCCCGGAACTGCGGGGCCACGCTCCACTTTCAGCAGATGGCCGGCCGCAACAGCCACCACATCCTGGAGGCCGCCTTCAAGGGTATGGGCCGGGCTCTGCGCCAGGCTGTGGCCATCGAGCCGGGCCGGGAGAATGAGATCCCCAGTACCAAAGGAATTCTGTGATACGTGTAAAGGAGAATGCCATGACAGCGATAGTTGACTACGGCGTGGGCAATCTCTTCAGCCTCTCCTCCAGCCTGCGGGCTCTGGGAGTGGAGTCCACGGTGACCGCGGACCCGGCGGTGCTCCGCGCCGCCGACCGCATCATCCTGCCCGGTGTAGGTGCCTTCGGAGATGCCATGGACAAGCTGCGCCAGACGGGTCTGGTGCCCTTGCTGTTGGAGGAGGCGGAGCGCAAGCCCTTCCTGGGCATCTGCCTGGGGATGCAGCTGCTCTTTGACAAGAGCCTGGAATACGGCGCCCATGAGGGCCTGAGCCTGGTGCCCGGCGAGGTGGTCTCCCTGCGGGAGGACCTGACGGACCAGACGGTGAAGGTGCCCCACATGGGCTGGAACAGCCTGCACATCCTGCGGGAGGACCCGCTGCTGCGCTATGTGGACGAGGGGGCCTATGTCTACTATGTCCACAGCTTCTATGGGCGGAACTGCGCCGAGAGTACCCTGGCCGTGTCCGACTACGGCGGCGCGGCGGTCACCGGAGTGGTCCGCCGGGGCAGCGTCTGGGGCACCCAGTTCCACCCAGAAAAGAGCGGAGAGACCGGCCTTTCCATTTTGAAGGCCTTTGCAGAGCTGTAAGGAGGCGCGTGATGAAGATTTTTCCTGCTATCGACCTGCGGGACGGGCGGGCGGTCCGCCTGACCCAGGGAGATTACGATAAAATGACCGTCTACTCGGCCCAGCCCTGCGGCGTGGCCCGCCGCTTCATCCGCACCGGCGCCCGGAATCTCCATGTGGTGGATCTGGACGGCGCCAAGGACGGCACGCCCAGCATGGCCAATTTGGTGGAGATCGAGGCCCTGGTCCAGCAGGGCCACGCCTTCATCGAAGTGGGCGGCGGCATCCGCACGGAGGAGCGCATCCGCCAGTACCTGGATCTGGGCGTAGGGCGCTGTATCCTGGGCACCGTGGCGGTGGAGAATTTCGCCTTTGTGGAGCGCATGGCCCAGCGGTATCAGGAGAAGATCGCCGTGGGCGTGGACGCCCGGGACGGCATGGTGGCCACCCACGGCTGGCAGAAGACCAGCGGGGAGGAGTCCTTCTCCTTCTGCCGCCGGCTGCGGGATGCGGGAGTCCGGACGGTGATCTACACCGACATCAGCCGGGACGGCACCCTGGGAGGCACCAATCTGGAGGCCTACCGGAAGCTGACGGAGCTGGAGGGGCTGGAGATCATCGCCTCCGGCGGCATCAGCTCCGTCAAGGAGATCGAGGCCCTCAAGGACATGGGAGTCGGAGGCGCCATCCTGGGCAAGGCCGTCTATGACGGCAAGCTGGACCTGGGGATGTCCCTGCGAGCTGCCGGAGATATGAGAGACGAGCTGGACGACAAACTGCCGCTGTTTTGAGAGGAGAGGTGGGGATGTTAGCAAAGAGAATCGTGCCCTGCCTGGACGTGAAGGACGGCCGGGTGGTCAAGGGCGTCAACTTTGAGGGCCTCAAGGACATGGCAGATCCTGTGGAAATGGCCCACTTCTACAATGACTCCGGCGCCGACGAGCTGGTGTTCTATGACATCACCGCCTCGGCGGAGGGCCGGCAGCTGTTCACCGATGTGCTGCGCCGTGTGGCCTCGGAGATCTTCATTCCCCTGACGGTGGGCGGCGGCATCCGCACCCTGGACGACTTTGACCGGGTGCTCAAGTGCGGCGCCGACAAGGTCAGCGTCAACTCCGGCGCCATCGCCGACCCCTCCCTCATCGCCGCGGCCGCCAAGAAGTACGGCGACCAGTGCGTGGTGCTGAGCATGGACGTCAAGCGGGTGGAGGGGCAGTTCCGCCTCTTCGCCAAGGGCGGCCGGGAGGATACCGGCATCGACGCCATGGACTGGGCCGTGCGGGGCGTGGCCAACGGCGCCGGGGAGATCGTCCTCAACTCCATCGATACCGATGGGGTCAAGGGCGGCTTTGACCTGGAGATGCTGGACGCCCTGGCGGCGCTGGTGGATGTGCCCATCGTGGCCTCCGGCGGCGCCGGGAAGAAGGAGGACTTTGCCGAGCTCTTCTGCCACCGCGGGATGGACGCCGGCCTTGCCGCCTCCATCTTCCACACCCGCCAGGTGGACATCAAGGACCTCAAGCGCTATCTCCGGGCCCAGGGCGTGGAGATGCGGCTGTAAAAAAACCGGACGGGAGGCGGCGGAGCGCGCCGCCTCCCTGTCACCATCTATATATGGAGGAGAAGCGAAATGGAACTGAAATTTGACGAAAAGGGACTGATCCCCGCCATTGTCCAGGACCACTACACCAAGGAGGTCCTGACCTTGGCCTACATGAACGCCGAGAGCCTGGCCATCACCATCGACGAGGGCCGCACCTGCTTCTGGAGCCGCAGCCGTCAGGAGCTGTGGCGCAAGGGGGAGACCTCCGGCAACGTCCAGCGGGTGGTGTCCATCACCGCGGACTGCGACGCCGACGCCCTGGTGGTGGAGGTGGTGAAGGACGGCCCCGCCTGCCACACGGGGGCGGAGAGCTGCTTTTTCCAGCCGGTGTACCTCAGCGAGGAGCTCAAGGCGTTCAGCTATGAGGGCCTCTATCACCTCATCGAGGGCCGCAAGACCAACCCCAAGGAGGGCAGCTACACCACCTACCTCTTTGAAAAGGGTCTGGACAAGATCCTGAAAAAGGTGGGCGAGGAATGCACCGAGGTCATCATCGGCGGCTGCAAGAAGGACAAAGAGGAGACCATCTATGAGATCGCGGACCTGACCTACCATGTGATGGTGCTGATGGTCCAGATGGGCATCAGCGTCAAGGACATCACGGCGGAACTGGAAAAGCGCCACGTGGTGGACCACAAGGTCAAGCAGGAGCGGATGCAGTGATGAAGCCGGAGCTGTGCTCAGTCCATACCCACTCCACCCTCTGTGATGGAAAGGGAACGCTGGAAGAGATGGCTGCCGCGGCCTTTGCCGCCGGGGTGCGGTACTTTGGTGCCTCCGGCCACAGCCATACCCCTGCCCCGGGAGATCAGGACTGCGTCCTGCCGGAGGATCTGAGCGAATATCGCCGGGAGGTGCTGCGGCTGCGGGAGGCGTACCAGGGGCGCATGGAGGTGCTTCTCGGTATCGAGCAGGACAGCTGCTCCCTCCAGCCGGTGCCCGACTGGATGGAGTACTGGATCGGCTCGGTCCATGAGCTCTTTGACCGGATCACGGGAGTCTATCACAGCATAGATTGGGATCGGGAGAAGCTGGCAGAATGCTGCCGGGAGATGTTCGGCGGCGACGGCCTGTCCATGGTCCGGGGCTACTACGCCGACGCGGCGGCCATGGCGGAGCGGAAGCCCACCATCCTGGGCCATCTGGATCAGATCGTCAAGCTCAACGGCGACGGCGCCTTTTTTGACGAGGAGAGCGCAGCCTACCGGTCCGCGGCCCTGGAGGCTCTCCACGCCGCGGACCCCGGGGCCACACTGCTGGAGATCAACACCGGCGGCATGGCCCGGGGCTATCGGACCACGCCCTATCCGGCCCTCTTCCTGCTGCGGGAGTGGCATGAGATGGGCGGCGGAGTCATCCTCACCGCCGACAGCCACAGCCCCGACACGGTGGTGTTCGGCTACGGCCAGGCGGCAGAGCTGGCCCGGGCGGCGGGCTACCGGGAAAGCTGGCTTCTGACCCGGAATGGGCCTGTGGCCTGTCCGTTGGAGAAAACCAGATAAAAAACGGGAGACCGAGAGGTCTCCCGTTTTTTTGCGTCCCAGGCTCAGCCCAGGAGGTAGGCGTATTTGCTCAGCACCGTCAGGATCAGGCACTCGATGCCGGCGGGCAGGTCATTGGCGGCGTTGAGGTCCGCCTCGAACACCTTGCCATCCAGCCGCACCAGCACCTTGCCGCCGCCCAGAGGCAGGAAGCCGGAATTCTTGACGCTCTCGTCAAAACCGGCCCGGTCGTGGAACAAGGTGAACTTGTCCCGGTAGGGGGCGGAGTCGTAGGGGCAGAACACGGCGCAGTTGCCGCACTCGTTGCACATCCGGTCCACGTGGAGGATCTGGCGGCTGCCGTCGGGCATGGCGATGGACACATTGGCCCGGTTGGGGCACACGTCGGCGCAGCTCTCGCACACTACGTTGCAGGTCAGGCACCGCTCACCCTCACACTTGGCGCTCTCGCAGAGGATACCCTTCTTGGCGATGGCCTCCGCCCGGGTGGCCATGGCGTCGGCAGGAATGGCAAAGGTGTGGGCCTTGCCGATGACGGCGTTGGCAAAGGCCTGGGCGTCGGCGATGCCCTCCACCACGGTGGCGGGACCCCGCATGGCGTCGCCGCCCACATAGACGCCGTCGAGATTGGTCTTGAAGTCGGGGATCCCCCTGGCGTCCACGGTGATGCCGTTTTGGGTAAAGATCTCGCTGTCCACCTGCTCGCCCACGGCAGCGATGACGGTGTCGCAGTTGATGGAGACCCGCTCACCGGTGGGCACGGGCTTCCGGCGGCCCCGTTCGTCGGGCTCACCCAGGGCCATCTTCTCGCACACCAGCTGGCCGCCGGCCTGCCCCACGGGAGAAACCAGCTCCAGGAACTGCACACCGTCGGCCATGGCCAGCTCCAGCTCCTCGGCGTCGGCGGGCATATACTTCCGGGTCCGGCGGTAGACCAGGGTGGAGGACTTTGCACCGGCGCGCAGGGCGGCCCGGGCGGCGTCCATGGCGGTGTTGCCGCCGCCCACCACGGCTACGTGGCCCAGGGAGACGTCCTTGCCCGCCTTCATGTCCTTCAGCCAGCCGATGACCGGCACCACGTTGCCGGGGATGTCCAGCCTGCCGGCCTTCCAGGCGCCCGCGGCGAAGACGGTGTGGGTGTAGCCCTGCGCCTTCAGCTCCTCCGCGGAGGGAGCCTCGGTGTTCAGCTTCACCCCCCCGCCCATCTTGACCCTCAGGGCCCCGTCATGGGAGCTGGCGGCGTCGCCG
>CALXDZ010000053.1 GCA_944387205.1 uncultured Oscillospiraceae bacterium | reverse complement strand
CGGCCAGCTCCTGCACCGACACAGCCCGGGCCCGCACCCCCGAGCGGTCCTGGAAGCTGTCACCATAATAATAGATGCCCCACAGCCAGCAAAAGCCTACATACACACCCACAGAGGTGCACACCAGAGCCAGGGCGCCCCGATAGAGGACTTGCTGCCGTCTGCCCCGACTCCGCACAAGACGCAGAGCAAAGAGCGCCGCCGCCAGCAGGGCTCCGACCGCTGCCAGGCCCACCAGCAGCTCCATCCCGGAAAAAGGTACCCGATCCCACAGGCTCCCCAAGGCCTGCTCCAGAGGACCGAAGACGCGATCCACCAGGGCGTTGGCCCACCCCTTCCGCTGCCGGACCAGCCAAAAGCTCCCCAGCAGTGCCAGGTCTACTCCCAGCCACAGGTGCAGCCAACGGTATCTTTTCAAAAATGCGCCCATGTCTTCCCCTCCTCTTGGCATGAAAAAGAAACGGACCGCCAAATGACGGTCCGTCTCCCTCACTCTGTCTCAGGCATCACTGTCAAGACCACCTGGACCTCCAGATAGGTCCCGTCCCGCCAGATGAGCAGGGGGAGCGCCTCCCCGGCAGCGAACTGGCGCCGGATACGCTGAAGGTCGGCGCTGCTGGTAACCGTCTCGCCGTTGGCCTCCACAATCACATCCCCAGCCTGGAGCCCTGCCGCCTCGGCGCCGGTGCCCGGCTCCACGGAGTGGACCACAACGCCCCATTTGCCGTCCGGCAGAGAATCGGATAGCTGCTTGACCTGAATGCCCAGCATGGCCTCAGGCTGGATCTCGCCGCAAGCAATCAGGTCATTGACCATATGAGCAATAGAACTGATAGGCAGAGCAAAGCCCAAGCCCTCCACATTGGAGTAGGCGGAGCTCATCTTGATGGTGTTGATGCCCACCACCTGGCCGTAGACATTGATGAGCGGTCCGCCGGAATTGCCGTTGTTCAGGGCGGCATTGGTCTGGATCAGGTTCATGGTCTTGTCGTTGACGGTGACATTGCGGTTGATGGCAGAGACAATGCCGTCGGTAAAGGTGCCACGCAGCTCCAGCCGCAGGGGATTGCCGATGGCGTAGACCGGGTCGCCCACGGACAGGGCGTCAGAGTCTCCGAACTCCGCCGCCGGCAGAGGGACCTGGGGCTCCACCTTCAGTATGGCGATGTCGTTTTCCGCATCGCCGGCCACATATTTGGCGTCATAGGTGGTCCCGGTATACAGCGCCACCGTGCAGCTGGTACCGTCTTCCACCACATGGAAGTTGGTGAGCACATAGCCGTCCTCCGTGAAGATGACGCCGGTGCCTACGGACACGCCGCCATCCAGCTGGGCCATGACCGTGACTACCGAGGGGTTGACCTTCTCATAGATCTCCTGGGGCGTCATCTCTTCACCGTGGTCCGTGCGGATCTCCAGCGTCACATCATCCCCGGTGGGATAGGTGTCGATATGGATCTCGCCGCTGCCGGCTTCATAGGACGCCTGGTAATTATTCTCTTCCTGATCCGGGCGGGCCAAATCCTGGACGATCAATGTCACCGCCACGCCCACCAGCAGGCAAAGCAAGCATCCCAGTGCAATCCAAAGCCCCGCCAGACGGTGCCGGCGCTTTTTCGGCCGGGCCACCACCCGACGTTTTTCAGAGTGCCGCCTGGGTGTCTGCTTTCCTCCCGGAAGAGGCTGGGCGCTGACAAAGGTCTCCACCACTTCTCTGGGCCCATCGCCCTGATAAATCTCCACCACCTCACGGGGGTCTGGACAGTCCAGCTGCCGCAGCCGCTCCTGTGGTGTCTCCATTCTCTCTTCGTCCATAGGCTTCCTTTCCGAATCACGTGCTCCTGGAGAGCGTCTGCGTGCCATTGTATCCTTATTCCGCAGACGGTTTTTTAATGGTCAGGGAGAAGCTGAAAACGGTCACGCCGTTTTCACTGGTGACGTTGATCTTCTCCTTGTGCTGCTCCAAAATAGTTTTGACGATATAGAGTCCCAACCCCACGCCGGTCTTATCCTCGCTGCGGGACTTGTCGCTCTTGTGGAACCGCTCGAACAGCAGCGGCAGCTCCTGGGCAGAGATGGTCTCGCCCTGGTTGCGCACGGTGACCCGAGCCTTGCCGTCAATGGGTGTCACGCCTAAATACAGCGTGGAGCCGGGGGTGGCAAACTTGGTGGCGTTTTCCAACAGGTTGTAGATGACCTGGGTGATGAGATCGTTGTCTCCCATCACCAGAATAGGCTCCTCCGGAATATCCGCATCCACGTCCAGATCCCGGTCGGTGATCTTCTTCTCCAGAGAGATCAGTACCCGGCGCATGCTCTCACATATATCGAAGTGATTGCCCATCTTCAGGGGATCCATGGCCTGGAGCTGGCTCACATCCAGCATCCGGCGCACCAGACGGCTCAGGCGGCGGCTCTCATCAGAGATGATCTGCAGATACTGCTTCTCGTTCTCCGGTGGGATGGTTCCATCCAGGATGCCGTCGGTATAGCCGGCAATGGTGGTCATGGGGGTTTTCAGCTCATGGGAGATATTGGCAATAAACTCCCGCCTCTGCCGCTCTGTCTGCTGCAATGAGTCCGCCATGGCATTGAATGACCGGGCCAGCTCGGCGATCTCGTCGTTGCGGGTGCTCTCCTCCATGCGGATGTCAAAGTTGCCCTGGGCGTACTGACGGGTGGCTCGGAGCATGTCCTGAATGGGCTTGGTCTGCTGCATAGACACCACAGAGCTTGCCACAAAGGCCAGCATCAGCACCACGATGGAGGTCATAAAGAACAGCCCTGCGAAGGCCCGCCACATGTTATTGATAGCGGAGATCTCCGTAACGGCAAACACCAGTCCAACCACTCGTCCGCTGCTGGGAGATACTGCCGGCACACCCAGCATGAAGCGATTCTCCTTGTAAAGGCCGCCGGCTCGGCTGCGCCCTTCATAGAGCCCCTCCTGCAGCACCGCGTTGGTCAGTTCCTCCGGCAGCGTTACCACCTGGCCCTCCAAGCCTTCATCTGTGGTCAGTAGGACATTGCCGTTGGTGTTGCACACCAGAAAATCCACATCGGACACCGAGGCAGCAAAGGAGGCCAGCTGCTGAAGGTCCGCAGGGTAGGCCGCACCGTCGGCCTCCAGATAGGTCACCGCCAGCTTGCCCACCATCTCGGCCTTGGACTGAAGTTCCTCGCTCTTCTCCCCTTTGGCATAGTTATAGCTCAGGGCAAAAAATGATACGCCCAGCAGCGCCAGAGTCAGCAAAACCATGCCCGCCGTCAGCAAAAACTGGCGCCAGTACATGCTGTCATATTTTCCCCTGCGCCTGCTCATGCCTGCTTGCCGCCCTTGAGTTCAAATTTGTAGCCTACGCCCCAAACGGTCTTCAACGCCCACTGGTCGGAGACATTTTCGATCTTCTCCCGCAGACGCTTGATGTGAACATCCACTGTACGGCTGTCGCCGAAGTAGTCGAAGCCCCACACCTCGTCCAGCAGCTGGTTACGGGTATAGACGCGGTTGGGGGTGGACGCCAGGTGGTACAGCAGCTCCAGCTCCTTGGGAGGCGTGTCCACCTTTTTCCCGTCCACAATCAGCTCATAGGAGTCCAGATTGATGACCAGCTTGTCAAAGGTCAGCTTCTTGCTCGTGTCGTTGGGGATCTCCGTCCGGCGCAGCACCGCGTTGATCCGGGCCAGCAGCTCCTTCATCTCAAAGGGCTTGACAATATAGTCGTCTGCCCCCATCTCCAGGCCCTGGATCCGGTCAAAGACCTCACTCTTGGCCGTGAGCATGATAATAGGCACTTTGGAGGTCTCCCGAATCTTGGCACAGACCGCCCAGCCGTCCATCACCGGAAGCATGATGTCCAGCAAAATCAGATCCGGTTCACTCTTGGCAAACTCCTCCAATGCCTTGCCTCCGTCGGAAGCGATGCGGACATCAAAGCCCTCCTTCACCAAATACATACGGATCAGATCCGAAATATTGCCGTCATCTTCCACAACCAATATATTCCGCGCCATGGTATTTCCTCCCACTGCCCGGTACCAAAGGCGGAAAGCGCCCCCGTTGGGACGCTCCCGCCGCCTTTGCCCGGCTTTTTTCTCCATTATACGTCGAATCTGACGATTGTTGTTGAATTTTCTGTAAAAAGCGTCAGCTGAGGGCCTCTGTCATAGGTAGGATCTGGTCCTCCTCCGCTCCGGCCGCTGACAGCAGCGCCCGCAGGCCCGTCTGGTTCACATCGCTGCCCAGCCAAACCGTCACATTGGCTCTGCGCTGAGCCGCCGCACTGCTGAGAAGGTCCGCAGCGGCGCTGGAACTGGTAACGCCTCGCCGGGCAAAATCAACCTGGGGCACCAGTGGGCAATAGCCCGCCTCCTTCAAAGCCTGGATCGTCTGCTCCGAGCTGTTTTCGATCCACACCAAGCGCGTCTTGCTGCCGGTGGCCCGGCTGAGGAGCTCATTGCCCCGGTGCAGCTGAGTCAGTACATTCTCTATTCCCTTGCTCGCATCCGCTGCCAATCCTATGGCCTGGCCTGTTACCGACATTCGGCGGGTCAGGTCCCCAGCACTCTCCAGCAGCTCCACTGGAAAATAGAAGGTCATATAGCCTGAACTTCCCAAAGCATCCAGAAGACCCGAAGCCCGATCTGTATCCTGGACCAACAGGCTCAAATAAAGGTTCTGGCCCGCCCCCTCTTCCAAAGGCTCCTCTGTCTCTGCTCCGCCGCCCGTATTCGCATTCTGGCCGGAGTTCTGGGGCAGGAGACTTTGCTGATACTGGTTGTAGCGATAGGCCAGCCGCTCAGAGGCCGCATCCAGAAACACCTCGTCCGAGAGCACAGAGCTGGTGTCCCGCAGGCGCACCAGATAGCCGTACTGAATTTTGTTATAGGTATAGATCAGCCCGAAGTACTCCGCCACTCGCCCCACCGGCACGAACATCTGCCCGCTGCGCGTCACGGCCGATTCGATATACACATTGCCCTGGCTGTCCCGGCACATGCCGTTTTTCAGATCAAAGATCAGCGCACCGCCGCCCCGGCTGCGGTAGAGCAGCAGTGTCTGCTTGGCGGCGCTGGAATTATAGTCGATGCCAAAATCCTGAAATGCGGTGCAGGAGACATACAGATATCCGCCGGACCAGAAGGGCATGGTGGACTTTTGAATCTCCGGCACAGTGTCGTTGATGGCCACAATATAGATCACGTCCTCCGCAGCGAAGGCAGGCACCATGGTCAGCGCCAGAACCAGAGCGCACACCAGTGCCATCAGTCTTTTTTTCATACGGCCCGCCTCCTTTTTTCTGCGGATTTTGGTTCCTCACAGAGAGATTTCTTCCCCATTTTGGAGTATTTTAACACAGTTTCCTCAACTTTGTAAAGAAGCGTCAAGGGAAAGCTCCCGCTCTTTTTCAGCGTGTCAGCTTGGGCACATAGGTGGTAATGGTGACGCCGGTATAATAGTGATTGAGAATGTCCAAATAGGTCTTTCCCTCCTGTGCCATCTCATTGGCGCCGTACTGGCTCAAACCCACACCGTGGCCAAACCCTGTGACATAGAAGATCAGCTTTTCGTTCTTTACCTCCACGTCAAAGGAGGCCGAGCGCAGAGAGAGGATGCTGCGCAGCTCCGTGCCCCGAACGGTGACACCACCTACTGTGATGGTGTCCACATTGTTGGCCTCGGAGCGGGTGATGGTGCCGATCCAGCTCGACATATCCCCGGACAGGTCCGCCTCCGGGTGGCTGGCCAGGAAGCGCTCCTTGAACTCCTGGGCGGTGAATTCCGCGGTGCTGTAATAGTTGGGCACGGTCTCCGGGTCCTCCATGGCCTCCACGCTTTGGAGATAGGGCAGGTCACTGGTCCAAACCTCCCCGGAGCTGCGGGTCATACCAGCCGAGGAGGAATGGAACACCGCCAGGATGGGAGCGCCTCCATACAAAATAGTCTCACCGTCGGTGCCAGCTACGGCGTTGTCGATTTTGGTCTCATAGAGCTCCGCCTTTTCTCCCCAGTTGGATGCCGCTTTTTCCGCGCTCAGATAGGCTTGGCAGCAGGTGGAGTCGGTGCAGATGTCGGCGTCCGTGCCATGGTTGCCGCCGGTCTCGATCTTGTAGAGCGTATAGGTCCGGGCCGCCACGGCCTGGGCCTTCAGCGCCTCCTCCTCAAAGGAGGCGGGCATCTCTGCCCGCAGCACCCCCTGAAGATAGTCGCCCAGGGTCATCTCCTCCACCGTGTCTCCCACCAGGACACGAAGGGTAGTGGCGGCATCCTGCTGTCCGGGAGGCAGCTTTTCGATCTGGGTGATCTCCTCCTCTCCCTCGCCGATGCGGGGGACCAGGGTCAGCAGAGGCAGCAAAAATAAAAGACAGCAAAGTACAATGGATACGGTGGCTGAGTGTTTCATAATTCCTCCAAGTTCCGTTGGGTGAAAGAGCGTCGGGGTTGTCCCCCTCCTGGGTCAGGATATGCGCACCGACAGCGCAACATGACGGACCGCCAGCGCGAATTTTGTCGAAAAGAGAATGCTGATGCCTATCATAGCACAAACCCGGCCCGTAGACAAATTTCCTCCTCCGTGCTATACTAAACTGTAATTTTCGTCCGAAAGGATGGGCATTTATGAAACCTTCCCTGCGTTTTCCCCTGTTGGCTCTGGCCGGTGGGTTGGTCTGTTTTTTCCTGCGGCTGTGGCAGCTGCGCACGGGCTTTGAGCCGGACACCGATCTGGTCATTCCCGGCGCCTTGGCCGGGCAGCTGCTGCTGGCGGCACTGGCTGTTCTGATCCTGGTTACGGTCCTGTCGGTCCGCTCTTTGTCCGCCGCTCCCTCCGGCGCCCTGTTTGCCGCCGGTCTCCAGGTGAGCAAAGGCCATCTGGCGGTGTTGCTGGCAGGACTTTTGCTGCTGGGTGTGTCCGGCATACTGCACCTGATGTCCTCTGCTCTATTTTTAGAGGACTGGATCGCCTCACTTCTGGAGGGATTTCTCATCCTGGCCAGCGTCTTCTCTTTTCTCCCTGTGGTACGGGTGTGCCAAAAGGGCGGGAGCCTGTCCAGCTCTCTTTTGCTGACACCGGCGGTGTGCTCTGTGGTGGAGCTGGTGCTGGCCTACCGGACCAGCTCAGTGAATCCTGTGCTCCAATCCTACTACGTGGACCTGCTGGCTTTGGCTGCTTTGACCTTAGCCTATTATCGCCTGTCGGCTTTTGCTTTTCGCTGCGGTCAGCTACGGCGCTTTACCCTATACGCCGTGCTGTCCGTGGTGCTGTGCCTGGCCTCCACCGCAGACACCCTGCTCTATAACGGGGTCGGCATTCTGGGCAGCGGCTGGTCCGGCACCACCTTTTTCCTGGGCAGCGCCCTGGTGATGCTGAGCTCACTCTCCATCCGCTTGTCAGTGGATCCAGGGATGATCTTCCCCTCTCGTACATAAAACAACAGACCGAGGGACCGGCGCACCACCGGTCCCTCGGTCTATTTTTTGGAAGATTGGATGAAAAGAAGTTTTTGTCTCTTGCAAATATTAAGATACAGGAGGGATATGAAGAAAAACAGCATGAATTGTTACAAAAGTCTTAAATCCTATGGTTTTTCTAAAAATTCTTTTTCGCCTCCCCGTCTCTGCGGCGCAGTCCATCAAAAAACGCCCCCAGCACCTGGCGGCACTCTTCCCCCAGCACGCCGCCCACCAGCGCCGGACGGTTGGGAAAGTCCTCCATAAACAGGTTCAGCACCCCGCCGCATGCACCAAAGGCTGGGTCCCTGGCGCCGTAGTACACCCGGGGGATACGGGCGTTGAGAATAGCTCCGGCGCACATGGGGCAGGGCTCCAATGTCACATAGAGCTCACACTCGTCCAGCCGCCAGGTGCCCAGGGCAGCGTTGGCCTGGGCGATGGCCTCCATCTCCGCATGGGAGGCAGTGGATTGCAGCTCCTCCCGGCGGTTGCGGCCCCGGCCCACCACCTGTCCTTTCCAGACAATGACGCACCCCACGGGCACCTCCCCCGCCTGAGCTGCCTCCCGGGCCAGCTCCAGCGCCAGCTCCATATATGCCTCCCGTTCCATATAGCTTCCTCCTCTTGGTATAAAAATTGGAATAAATGTCCAGACTTCCCGTAAGAATAAGACAGCGTATGCCGCGGGACATAGGCTGCCGAGAACAGGAGGTCTCACGCATGCGGACATCACTGCACCGCAAACGCCCGGCGCCGGACCTGCGCCTCCAGGAGCTGACAGCGGATCTGGAACAGGCTCGGGCAGACTTGGCTCTCGCCTACCGGCAGTTCGACATGGCCGATGACCCAGAGCTGGTGGAGTCCTGCATCTACCAGATCAAGGCGCTCAAGGCCCGGTACAATTACCTGCTCCGCCTGATCAAATCCCACGGCTCCGGCGCCCAAGCCGCCGGCGGAATCAACGGGAAAAGGAGATGGATCTGATGCCCAAATCCCTGGCACTCCTGGCCGGGCTGTCTTTGGCCCTCATCTTGCTGCGGGTGATGAAAACACCTCTGAAACTGGCTATACGGCTGCTGGGCAACACACTTTTGGGCCTTTTGGCCCTTTACATACTCCAGAGCACTTCTGCCTATACAGGCATCGTCCTGGGCCTGAACCTATGGAACGCCCTGGTGGTGGGCGTCCTGGGGCTCCCAGGGTTGGGACTGCTGCTTTTGCTGCAATGGATCTTATGAGGCCCAAGGGGGACGCGGCACAGCTGCGCCCCCTCCTTTTTCTCACAAAGAGAAAAATCAGTCTCGAGAAAACAAGAGATAACAAGAGAAAATAAAAGATATCAAGAGATTTTCTCATGCTAAATCAATTTGCTGTTGACTTGATGGCGGGAAGGTGGTATAAATAGTCTTGCTCCGATTTTAACCCGGAGCCTTTGGTTTGTAAAGCACACCAGCGATTTGAAAATAAAACGGAGGAAAACACCATGTCCACTTTTATGGCAAACAAGGCCAACATTGAGCGCAAGTGGTACATTCTGGACGCAGCCGGCAAGCCCCTGGGCAAGACCGCTGTTGCGGCCGCTGACCTGCTGCGCGGCAAGCACAAGCCCACCTTTACTCCCCACGCTGACTGCGGTGACTGCGTCATCATCATCAACGCGGGCAAGGCTGTTCTGACCGGCAAGAAGCCCGATCAGAAGATCTACCGCACCCACTCCGGCTGGGTCGGCGGTCTGAAGGAGACCAAGTATCGCACCCTGATGGCCGAGAAGCCCGAGCTGGCCATGCGTGTGGCTGTCCGTGGCATGCTGCCCAAGAACATCATTGCCAAGGATTCCCTCAAGCGCCTGCACATCTATGCCGACGAGAAGTTCGAGCAGCAGGCCCAGAAGCCTGAGACCTGGACCGTAGAATAAGGAGGAGTAAGAACCATGTATCAGTCCAAGAAGCCTTATCTGTATGGCACCGGTCGTAGAAAGTCCTCTGTGGCCCGCGTGCATCTGTTCCCCAACGGCACCGGCTCCATCACCATCAATGGCCGCGACATCGACGATTATTTCGGCCTGGACACCCTGAAGATGGTGGTCCGTCAGCCCCTGGTCGCCACCGACAACGTGGGCAAGATGGACATCGTTGCCACTGTCACCGGCGGCGGCGTCTCCGGCCAGGCCGGCGCCCTGCGTCACGGCATCTCCCGTGCCCTGCTGCTGGCCAATGCTGAGTATCGTCCCATCCTGAAGCAGGCCGGTTTCCTGACCCGCGATCCTCGTATGAAGGAGCGCAAGAAATACGGCCTCAAGGCTGCCCGTCGCGCTCCGCAGTTCAGCAAGCGCTAAACTTTATCAAAAGTGGTCAAAAACCCCGGAACTACGCGGTTTCCGGGGTTTTTCCTTTTCAAATGG
>CALXDZ010000052.1 GCA_944387205.1 uncultured Oscillospiraceae bacterium | reverse complement strand
AGCTCGGGGTGCAGATGCAGCAGTTTGATGTCCATGTTACGCCTCCTCCTTTTCCACGTTGCAAAGGACCTTGTCCCGGTCGGAGAAGCAGGTGACCACGTACAGGTCCTCGTCTCCGGCGGACTTGAGCTCGGCCACGGCGGCATTGATGTCCGGCTGGATGTGGACGCGGCCACTGTCCAGGGTGGTGTACTGGAACCGCACCGCCAGGTCGTTGGCGTAGCGGCCGCTGAGGATCACCCGCTTCACCTGGGGGGCGCTGAGCTGGTCAAAGTGGATGTCCCACAGCCAGGAGGTCTCGCTGGTGAAATACTTCCGGCTCACCGCGTCCACCACCACCAACACCTGGCAGGGGGCCTTGGTGGAGCGGATATAGCGCAGATTGGTGTCGTAGGCGATGGAGTTTTCGTGCTTGGAGGTCAGAAGCATCCCGTGGTGGGCCCCCAGGCGGAAGCGCTGCATCCGGCCGTTTTTCAGGATATAGTTGTTGATGACGCCGCCCACGGTCTCCGCCTTGACCCCGGCTAGGGAGCACACGGCGTAGGCTGCCAGGATGTTGTAGACATTGTAGATGGAGGCAAAGGCCAGATGGATGGAGAGGGAGCCGTCCAGGGTCAAAAGGCCGCTCTCCAGGTCCACCGCCGTGGCGGTGAAGTCGGTGGCATGGCGGGTGAAACCGCAGTGGGGGCAGTGGTAGTGGCCGATGTGATTGTAGTGGTAGCAGCTGTACTCCATGGGGTGCTTGCACACGGGGCACCAGGTGCCGTCCCGGTACATGCCGGAGAAGGTGTCGGAGGACACGGCGCACCGATCCAGGCCGAACCACTTGACCTTCTCATGGTCCCGGGCGAAGCAGGACACCAGGGGATCGTCGGCGTTGAGGACCAGGGTGGTGTCCGGGTGGATAGCTGGGAGGATGGCGTCATAGACCCACTCCGGGTGGCCGTTGCGGGTCAGCTGGTCCCGGTAGAGGTTGGTGATGACGAACTCCGTGGGGTGGAAGTACTGGAAGCTGTGGGCGGCGTAGCGCTCGTCAGACTCGATGAGCAGCACGTCCGCCTTCACCCGGCCGCCCAAGGTGGCGTGGCTGAGGACCAGGGTGGTGACGCCCTCGATCTGGTTGGAGCCCTCCTCGTTGTAGACCACCGTCCGCCCGTCGGCGCGGAGGATGGCGGCGATCATCTCCACCGTGGAGGTCTTGCCGTTGGAGCCGGTGACGGCGATGATGTGGGGGGGCAGCTGGACCCGCCGGAGGATGTCCGGGCAGACTCTCAGGGCGTACTTGCCCGGCAGGCTGCTGCCTTTGCCCACCAGCTTGCCCACGAAGCGCAGCAGCTTGCACACCACGATGGCCAAAAACTTTCTCATGCAGTCAAACACCTCTTGCCGCCGCCCCATGTCCCGGGCGGCGATTTTTTATTTTTTCCAGAGGAAAAGGGGCCTCAGGCCCGGTCCAGATAGATCAAAAGGGCGGCGATATCCGCCGGAGACACGCCGGAGATCCGGCTGGCTTGTCCGATGCTCCGGGGCCGCACCTGGCCCAGCTTCTCCCGGGCCTCCAGCCGCAGACCCTGAATGCTGTCATAGTCCAGGTCCTCCGGCAGCAGATGTCGCTCGGCCCGGCGCAGCTCCGCCACGTCCCGCAGCTGGCGCTGGATGTAGCCCTCGTACTTCACGGAGATCTCCACCTGCTCCGCCACGGCGGCGGGCAGGACGGGGAAGGCGGGGTCGAAGGCCTTGAGATCGGCGTAGTGGATCTGGGGCCGCTTGAGCAGGTCCAGCAGCCGGCACCCGTCGGTGACGTCCGCCGTGCCCCGCTGGGCCAAAAAGGCGGAGAGCTCCGGCGAGGGGGCAACGCCGGTGTGGGTCAGGCGGCGGATCTCCGCCTCCACCGCGGCGTACTTGGCGTTCACCGCCTCCAGCCGCTCTTTGGACACCAGCCCAATCTCGTAGCCGATGGGGCACAGGCGCTGGTCCGCGTTGTCCTGGCGCAGCAGCAGCCGGTACTCGGACCGGGAGGTCATCATCCGGTAGGGCTCGTTGGTGCCCCGGGTCACCAGGTCGTCGATGAGGGTGCCGATGTAGGACTCGCTGCGGGAGAGGACCACCGGCTCCTTGCCCTGGAGCTTCCGGGCGGCGTTGACCCCGGCCAGGAAGCCCTGGACCGCCGCCTCCTCGTAGCCGGAGGAGCCGTTGAACTGGCCCGCGCCGTAGAGCCCCGCCACGGCCTTGGTCTCCAGCGTGGGCTTCAGAGCCAGGGGGTCGATGCAGTCATACTCGATGGCGTAGGCCGGGCGCATGATCTCCGCCTGCTCCAGCCCCGGCAGGGTGTGGAGCATCTGGATCTGGATCTCCTCGGGCATGGAGGAGGAGAAGCCCTGGAGATAGAGCTCGTCGGTGTCCAGGCCCATGGGCTCTAGAAACAGCTGGTGCCGGGGCTTGTCCGAAAAGCGGACCACCTTGGTCTCGATGGAGGGGCAGTACCGGGGCCCCACCCCCTCGATGACGCCGGAGTACATGGGGGAGCGGTGGAGATTGTCCAGAATGATCCGGTGGGTCTTTTCATTGGTGTAGGTCAGCCAGCAGGTGACCTTGTTCTCCAGCACGGAGGTGGTCTCAAAGGAGAAGGGCTGAGGGTCGGCGTCGCCGTATTGGACCTCCAGCCGGGAAAAGTCCACGCTGCGGGCGTTGATCCGGGGCGGGGTGCCGGTCTTGAACCGCCGCAGGGGAAGCCCCAGCTTTTGGAGGCTCTTGGTCAGGGCCAGGGAGGCCTGGAGCCCGTCAGGGCCCGAGTCCTGGATGCACTCGCCCACCAGGGTGCGGCCCTGGAGATAGGTGCCGGTGCAGAGGATCACGGCCCTTACGTCAAAGACCGCGCCGGTGGAGAGGACGATCTGCCGCACCCGGCCCTCCTCCGTCCGGAGCTCCACGGCTTCCCCCTGTCGCAGCGTCAGGTTTTCCTGGCGCTCCAGGGCGTGCTTCATCCGGTTTTGATAGGCCCGCCGGTCCGCCTGGGCCCGAAGGGACCAGACGGCGGGGCCCTTGCCCCGGTTCAGCAGCCGGTACTGGATGCAGCACTCGTCCGCCGCCCGGCCCATCTCGCCGCCCAGGGCGTCCAGCTCCCGGACCAGCTGGCCCTTGCCGGTGCCGCCGATGGCCGGGTTGCAGGGCATATTGCCCACCGCGTCCAGATTGATGGTCAGGCACAGCACCCGGCAGCCCAGCCGGGCCGCCGCCAGGGCAGCCTCGATGCCGGCGTGGCCTGCGCCCACCACTGCGATATCAAAGGTTCCCGCGTGAAATTCTGTCATACTCTGCTTCCTTACCTTAGGAATTGTCCCGCCGCAGGGTCAGGACCGCCACCTGGGGCCGGTTGAACACCCGCAGCAGAGGGCCGGAGTTGCCAAGGCCCCGGCTCACGAAGAGGTCGGCGCCGCCGATCTGATAAAAGCCCGCCGTGTAGGAGGGGAAGAAGGTCCGGTCGGTGCTCAAAAGCCCGTCGGTGAAGGGCAGGCGGATGACGCCGCCGTGGCCGTGGCCCGAGAGCACCAGGTCCGCCCCCAGGAGGCTGTACTGGGTGGCGAAGTGGTCGTTGCGGTGGGCCAGCAGCAGCCAGAACCCGTCGCCCCAGGCCTCCTTCACCTCGGCGGCCAATTCCTCCGGGGTCTTTTGGTCGGCGTAGCCGTTGGGGTCGTCGATGCCCGCCAGGACGATGGCGTCGCCGTTTCGCTCCAGCGTGACGAAGTCGTTGCTCAGCACCGTGACCCCCAGCTCCTCCAGCTGTTCCTTGAGCTCCGGCACGTCTCCCACCGCCCACTCGTGGTTGCCAGTGATGAAGTAGGTGGGGGCAATAGCCACAAGGCCCCGGCACAACGTGTCCACATATTGGGGATCGGGGCCCTGGAAGCGGTCCACCAGGTCGCCGGTAATGGCGATCAGGTCCGGCTCCTGCTCCGCCACAGTGGATAAAAGGGTCTCATTGTCCTCCCCGAACTCCGCCTCGTGGAGGTCGGAGAGCTGGACGATGCGAAAGCCGTCAAATCCGGCGGGCAGACGGGAGGAGACATAGGTGAAGGGCTCCACCGACAAAGTGCAGTTGCTCCACCACAGCTCCCCGGCCAGCAGGGCCAGGAGCAATAAAAGAAGAACCAGCAGCCGCCGTCTCCGGCGGGGATGGGAAGCGCGTTGTTTTGCCATGATCGACTCCTTGCTTGGATAAACTAACTACATAGTATAGCACAATCGCCAGGCTGTTGGCGAGAGGAAAAAGGGAAAAAACGAAACTTTCCCGGGAAAAAAGCGCCCCGGACCGCAGGTCCGGGGCGCCGGTGGAAAAGGAAAGGGGAGCGGTGCCTACTCCGCGCTCTTGAGGGATTCCACCATGTCGATCTTCTTCATCTTCCGGTGGGCCATCAGGTTCACCAGTACGGAGAAGAGCACCGTCAGACAGGCGGCCCACACATAGGCCATGGGGTCGGTCTCCCGGCCGAACATCATCAGCTCGATCTCCACGGACCGCACCAGCCACACATGGAGGAAGTGACCCATGGCAATGCCCAGGGCAATGCCGAAGACGGTGAGGACGATGTTTTCCCGGTAGACGTAGGCCGATACCTCCCGGTCGTAAAAGCCCAGAACCTTGATGGTGGCCAGCTCCCGCTGCCGCTCGGTGATGTTGATGTTGCTCAGGTTATAGAGCACCACCATGGCCAGCGCCGCGGCGGAGAGAATGACGATGACCACCACGAAGTCAATGCGCTCCATGCTGTGCTGATAGGTGTCCCGGGTGCTGCTTGTGCGGGTGGCAGCGGCAACGCCGTTGAGGTCCATAAGCTCGGCAAAGATCTCGTCACACAGCGCCTGGTCGTCGGAGGCAAAGGTCAGCAGATAGGCGTTGGAGCTGTACTCCTCCCCAAAGACCTGCTCGTAGTAGGCGGGGGTCATATAGATGAAGTGGGCCAGATAGTGCTCGGCAATGCCCGCCACCGTTACGGTGAAGCGGCCGTCGGAGTCCACAGTGAAGGTGTCTCCCACCTGGAGATTCAGGAGCTCCGCCATCTTCTGGGTGATGATGACGCCGCTCTCGTCCGGCACCAGGGGCTCCCCGGTGCGGTAGTCGTGGAGGTCCACGAAGTCGCCGATCTCCTCCGGCGGCACCACGTCCAGATAGACGCTCAGGGAGTAGCTGGGGCTCTCAGCAGTGACGGAGGACAGGCGGCAGGGCAGGGAATCGGTGATGCGGCTGTCAGAGGCGATGTGGTCGGCGATGGCCTCCCGTTCGCTGTCCAGTACGTTTTCGCTGAGGGAGAGCTGGGCAGTGTAGTGGTAAAGCTCATCATACTGCCGATCCATGGTCACCAGCAGAGACGAGCGCAGGCCGAAGCCCGCAATGATGAGAGCGGTGCAGCCGCCGATGCCGATGACGGTCATCCAGAACCGCTTTTGATATCGGAACAGATTCCGGGCCGTGACCTTCATGTTGAAGTTCATCCGCCGCCACAGGGGCCGGATGTACTCCAAAATCACCCGCTTGCCGGGCTTGGGGGCCCGGGGACGCATGAGCTCTGCGGGGACCGCCGCCAACGTGGCAAGGCAGGCCCACAAAGTGGCCACGGTGGTACAGGCCAGAGCGGCGCCCAGGGAGAAGAGGGTGGTGTCGGCGTAGACCGACAGCTGGATATCAGGCACGTCGTACATGATCTGATAGGCGGTGAAGATCATGGTGGGGAAGAGGGTGTATCCGATGGCCAGGCCCAGGATGCCGCCCAGCAGGGCGGGCAGGGCGCCGTAGCCCAGATATTTCCGGGAGATGGTCAGCCGCCCGTAGCCCAGGGCCTTCAAACAGCCGATCTGCACCCGCTGGTCCTCCACCATGCGGGTCATGGTGGTCAGGCACACCAGGGCCGCCACCAGGAAGAAGAGCACCGGGAACACAGAGGCCAGATTGCCCATTCGGTCGGCGTCCTGGCCGAAGCCCAGGTACCCGGGATTGGAGTCCCGGCTGAGGATGTACCACTCACAGGTGTCGATGTCCGCCACCTTCCGCCGGGCGTCCGCCAGCTCCTTTTCGCCGTCGGCGATTTTCTCCTCTGCCTCCTGCTTGCCGTCGTAGTATTTATTCAGGCCGTCGTTGTACTCCACCTCGCCCTCCCGCAGGTCGTGGGTGGCATCGGAGAGCTCCTGCTGGGCCTTGGCGATGTTTTCCTCCAGCTCCCGCTCGCCGTCGGAGAGCTCCACCAGGCCGTCCCGGTATTCCTTCCAGCCGTCGTCCAGCTCTGTCCGGGCCTCGTCCAGCTGTTCCTTGGCGTCCAGCAGCTCCCGCTCGGCGTCGTCCAGCTTGGCCTTGGCGTCGTCCAGCTCCGCCTTGGCTTCCTCCAGTTCCGACAGGCCTTCCTCATACTGCTTCTTGCCGTCCTCATAGTCCAGCACGCCGCCCTGATATTGGGCCCAGCCCAGCTGGAGCTGCTGATAGCTGGCCAGGACTTCGTCGCCGGTCATGGCCGTGCCGGGATTGGCAGCGGAACCCAGGGAATCGTGGAGGGGAGCCATCTGCTCCAGCACGCTGTCCACCGCCAGGTGGACATAGGGGACCACTGGATCGGGGGGAGCTGGCTCTTCGCCTTCCTCTCCCTCGCCCTCCTGCTGCACCAGGGCTGCGGAGAGCTGGCCCTGGACGCTCTCCTGGGATGCCGGTGGGGTCTCGCTGCCGGTGTCCGTAGTGGTGCTGGTGTCAGGCGTGGTATCCGTGTCTGTTCCGGGGTTTGTGCCGGTATTGTCTGTGCCGGGATTGGTGTCTGTATCGGTGTCGCCCGGGTCGGTCTGGTCGGTTTCCGTGCCGGTGTCGCCGCCGGTCTCGGTCCCTTCACCGGTGCCGATGTCGGTTCCGTCACCGGTGTCGGTTCCGCCGCCGGGCTGAGTTCCGGTGTCGGTGTCGGTTCCGCCGCCGGTTTCAGAGCCACCGCCAGTTTCGGTTCCGTCACCAGTGCCGGTGTCGCCGCCGGGCTGGGTTCCGGTGTCAGGGTCCGTGCCGTCGCCGGTATCCGTTCCGTCACCGTCTGTGGTATCTCCGCCGGGGTCGGGCTCCGGAGCGGGATTGGGGTCCGGATCGGGTTCCGGTTCCGGCTCCGGCTCCACATTCTCCGCCGCCAGCCGGGTCAGCAGCTCCTGAGCGGAGGTCAAAGGCGTCTGGCCCATGGCCTCCAGGGCCTGGTTCACCGAGGGCAGCAGGAACTGGGCGATGGTGCCGGCGGTGACCGGGTCTGTCTGGGCCAGGGCCAGCAGCTCATCGGCAGAGGCCATGCCGCTGGCCTGGTAGAGGATGGAGAGCACCTGGGTCATGGCCTGGCGCACCGCCGGGCCGTAGGTCTCGTCCTGCATGGCCGCCAGCAGCTCGCTGCCGCTGGTGATGGGCAGGGACACCCCCTGCTGGGCCAGGATCTGCCCCACCGGCTGGGCCAACTGGTCCAGCAGTTGCTGGAGCTGATTCTGGGCGGTGGTCAGCTGATAGTGGGAGGCGGCCAGGGTGGCGCTGGCGTCGTCCAGTTTCTTCTTGGCCTCGTCCAGCTCCTTCTTGCCGTCCTCGTACTCCGCCAGGCCGTCCTCATAGTCCTTCCAGCCGTCGGCGGTCTCCCGCTGGCCGTCCTGGTAGTCCATGACGCCCTTGGCGTACTCCTGCTCGCCGTCGTCCAGCTCGATCTGGGCGTCCGCAAGTTCTTTTTTTGCATCGGAGAGTTTCTTCTGGGCATCCGCTGTTTCCTGGGCCAGGGTCTCCTTGCCCTCGCTCAGGTCCGCCCAGCCGTCGTCCAGCTGGGCTCTGGCGTCCAGCAGCTCCTGCCAGCCGTCGGCAAGCTCCTGGGCCGCCTCCGCCTTGGCGTCGTCCAGCTCCTTCTGGGCCTTTTCCAGCTCCTCGTTGGCGTCGTCCACCAGCTCCTCCCGCCGGAGGGCAGCGCGCTCCTCGCCCAGAGGCTCCAGGGCGTCGATGACCCCGTCCACCAGGTCGGTGTAGTCGCTGTAAAAGGCGGTGAGCTCCCTGGCGCCGTCCACCAGCAAAAAGGCGGAGGTATAGGAGTCCATGTCGAAGGAGGACGCCGGCAGGTACACATAGGCGGATACCTGGCCGGTGCCCAGGGTGGAGGTGCCCCGTTCCACACTGATGTAATAGGGGCTCACCACGGTGCCCACGATGGTAAAGGCGGAGGCAGTCAGGGCATCGGCATAGTCCCCTTGGGTCTTGAGCTGGAGGGTGTCTCCCACCTCCAGGCCCAGGGTCTCCAGGAGATTTTCCTCCACGGCACATTCGTCCGCTGCCTCCGGCAGTCTTCCGTCAGTGACGGTGACCTGATTGATGCGCTGCGGCAGGGACCAGACCTTCACCACGATATCCAGGTCCGGGCCGGAGGCAAAGGCGTCGATGTTCCAGATGCCCTCCACATCCAGGATGTGAGGCTGGCTGCTGAGGACCTCCAGGTCCTCCTCCGTCAGGCCCAGGGTGGACATGACCTGGATGTCCATGAAGTTCTGCGCGTCCAGATAACTGTCGCCGGTGTTTTTCATGTCCGGCGCGGTGGAGCGCAGACCTGAGAGAAAGGACACCGCCAGCGCCACCAGGATCAAAATGGACAGGAAGCGGCTGCGGGTGTTGCGGATCTCCCGCCAGAACTCCTTCCGGATGGCCTTCAAGGGCCCTCGCCTCCTTTGCATGAAAAAATGGGACCTTTGCCGCCGCCGGCAAAGGAAACAGACCCCCAGCGCCGGGGGTCAGAGCATTACCACTCGATCTGCTCCACGGGAGTGGGGTGGGCGCAGAGAGTCTCCTCGGCCACGGTGCCGTTCTTGATGCGGATCACCCGGTCCGCCATGGGAGTCAGGGCGCTGTTGTGGGTGATGACGATAACGGTGACGCCCTTTTGCCGGCAGGTGTCCTGCAGCAGCTTCAAAATGGCCTTGCCGGTCTGATAGTCCAGGGCGCCGGTGGGCTCGTCGCACAGCAGCAGCTTGGGGTTCTTGGCCAGGGCCCGTGCGATGGCCACCCGCTGCTGCTCACCGCCGGAGAGCTGGGCGGGGAAGTTGTTCCGCCGCTCGCTCAGACCCACCTCATCCAGCACCGTGGCGGCGTCCAGGGGGGCCTTGCAGATCTGGGACGCCAGCTCCACGTTTTCCAGGGCCGTCAGGTTCTGCACCAGGTTGTAGAACTGGAACACAAATCCGATGTCATAGCGGCGGTAGGTGGTCAGCTGCCGGGGGCTGTAGCCGCTGATAAGAGCGCCGTCCACGGTGATGGCGCCCTCGGAGGCGGAGTCCATGCCCCCCAGCATATTCAGCACCGTGGTCTTTCCGGCGCCGGAGGGACCCACGATGACCACAAACTCCCCCTTGCTGATGGAAAAGTTGATGTGATCCACAGCCCGGATGGACACCTCGCCCATCCGGTAGATCTTGGAGACGTTTTCAAATGTGACAAAGCCTTCGTTCATGCCGGGTCCTCCATAATGCCCACGCACTGGTCAATGAGACGGATGAGCTCATAGGTCTTTTCCGCCCCAAGACCCAGCACCAGGCGGTCAAAATAGGCGTTGAGCCGTTCCAGCTTTTCACCGATGAGGGCCATGCCCGCAGGGGTGATGGTCACCTCCACCCGCCGCCGGTCCTCCTGAGAGGGCTCCGTGCGGACCAGTCCCTTCCGCCGCAGGGCGGCCAGAGCCGCCGTGATCCGGGGCCGGGACAGGTGCACCTGGTCGCTCAGGTCCGAGGGACACACCGGCTCCCGGCGCAGAGCCAGCTCCCGCAGCAGCAGCGTTTCCCCCTGCAAAAAGTCGTCCAGGGTGGAGAAAGCCTCCAAATCCAAAATGTGATACAGCGAGTCCAAAAGCTCGTTGCGCACGGCTTCGGCTTTCATGGCCGTCGCCTCCTCCCAAATAATTCACACTGCAAACAGTTCACACTAAAAATAGTTTCTACTGCAAAGTATAACGCTGCCTTCTATAAAAAGCAAGTTCAGGATTCATTTCGACAAATTTTACAAATATTTAACATTTAAATTGTATAAAAAGCTGAAAAACGTCTTGCAGTTTGAAAAATACCATGGTATACTAAAATCGATCCTAAGAGAGAAAGGAAGTGAAGAAGTATGGTGCGTATCTATGTAACCGGCGGCGACCTGGATGACATGATCTATGGCGAGCGTGGCCTCAGACCCAGCGAAAGATAAAAATGCCGACGCGAGAAACCACCACGCTTTTGAGCGTGGCGTTTTTGTTTTTAGGGGTCCCTGGGCTTCTGGCCCGGGGCTTTGACATAGATGGACCCCATCCGGGCTTCGGAGAGCGGAGCCGGAGGCAGTCCCGCAGGCTGAAATTTTTCAGCCCTGCCGCCAGGTAAAAAAAGAAGGACGCCGCATGTGCGGCGTCCTTTTTTGCTTCCTGAAAGGAATCAGGCCTCGGTCTTCCACAGGCCGTGGAGGTTGCAGTAGGCATAGGCGGCAACGGCCTTCTCGCCGTCGGCCAGGGCAAAGACAGCCTGGGGCTTCTCGCCGGGGGTCAGGGCCTTCATCTGGCTGCCGGTGCTGGTCTCCAGCACGATCCACTCGATGAAGTGCTCGGGAAGCATGGGATGCTCCACGGAGCCCACCTGGACGGTGACCTGGGAACCCTCCACGCTGACAACGGGCAGATGCTTCTCCACAGCGGCATCCACAGTGCCGGGGATGATCTCCTGCATCTTCTCGCCGCAGCACATGACGGGAACGCCGGAATCCTTGACAAAGGTGATGATGTTGCCGCAGTGGGCGCAGACATAGAACTTCATAGTACTACCTCCTATTTTGGGCGGCGTCCCTCTTGGGGCGGACCGCTGATTCTTCCCTCTAGGGAAGGTGGACTTCTTAGTTGCCCTTAGTATACCCGAACAAAGGCAAAAGAAACAGTGGGAATTGCCACATTTTGAAAAAATCCTGCCGGATCTGGGAGGAAAACGAGGGGGGAGAAAAAACCCCGGTCTGCGGATTTCCGCAGACCGGGGTCCTTTTATTTGACCAGGCAGGCTTCAGGCGATCAGTCCTGATACATGGCCTTGAGCTTGAGCAGGTGCTCGTAACGCTCCTTGGCAGCCTGCTCGCTGCGGGCGAACAGCTCGCCGGCGCGCTCGGGGAACTCGCGGGTCAGACGGCTGTAACGGGCCTCGTTCATCAGGAAGTCCTGATAGCCGCCAGCGGGCTCCTTGGAATCCAGAGTGAACTTGGCACCCTCGGCAGCGGGATTGAACCGGAACAGGTTCCAGTAACCGCACTCCACGGCCTTCTTCATTTCCTTCTGGCAGTTCATCATGCCGCCCTTGATGGAGTGCATCTCGCAGGGGGCATAGCCGATGACCAGAGAGGGACCCTGATAGGCCTCGGCCTCGGTAATGGCCTTGATGGTCTGAGCGGGATTGGCGCCCATGGCCACCTGAGCCACATACACATAGCCGTAGCTCATGGCGATCTCCGCCAGGCTCTTCTTCTTGACTTCCTTACCGGCAGCGGCGAACTGAGCCACCTGGCCGATGTTGGAGGCCTTGGAGGCCTGACCGCCGGTGTTGGAATAGACCTCGGTATCGAAGACGAAGACGTTCACATCGTTGCCGGAGGCCAGGACATGGTCCACGCCGCCGAAGCCGATGTCGTAAGCCCAGCCGTCGCCGCCGAAGATCCAGATGGACTTCTTGGCCAGATATTCCTTCTCGGCCAGGACAGCCTTGCAGTTGGCGCAGCCGGCGGCAGCACCCTTCTCCAGCTCAGCCACCAGGGCCAGCGTGGCAGCGCCGTTGGCCTTGCCGTCGTCCTTGGTATCCATGAAGGCCTGAATGGCAGCCTTGGTCTCAGCGGGGGTCTGGTCGGCAGCGGCGATCTCGGTCAGCTTGCCGATGAGGCTGCTGCGGATGGCGTTCTGGCCCAGCAGCATGCCCAGACCGTGCTCAGCGTTGTCCTCAAACAGGGAGTTGGACCAGGCGGGACCGTGGCCGGCCTTGTTGGTGCAGTAGGGGGAAGTGGCAGCGGGACCGCCCCAGATGGAGGAGCAGCCGGTGGCGTTGGAGATGTACATATGATCGCCGAAGAGCTGGGTGATGAGACGAGCATAGCTGGTCTCGGCGCAGCCGGCGCAGGAGCCGGAGAACTCCAGCATGGGCTGCTTGAACTGGCTGCCCTTGACGGTCTCGTCCTGCATATCCTTCTTCTCGGAGACCTTGGAGACGCAGTAGCCCCAGACTTCCTGCTGAGCGGCTTCCTGCTCCTGAGGCACCATGGTCAGAGCACCGGCGGGGCACTGACCCACGCACACGCCGCAGCCCATGCAGTCCAGAGGAGACACGGCCATGGTGTACTTGTACACGCCCTTGCCCTTGCCGGCCTTGATGTCCACGATCTTGGCAGCGGCGGGAGCGCCAGCGGCCTCGGCTTCGGTGAGAGCGTAGGGACGGATGGTGGCGTGGGGGCAGACATAGGCGCACTGGTTGCACTGGATGCACTTGGTGGAATCCCAGGTGGGGACAGACACGGCTACGCCGCGCTTCTCATAGGCGCTGGCGCCCAGCTCGAACTGGCCGTCCACGTGAGGCACGAAGGCGGACACGGGCAGGGAATCGCCGTCCATCTTGGACACGGGCTCCAGGATCTCCTGGACCATCTTGACCAGCTCGGGCTTGCCCTCCAGCTTGACGTCCTTGGGCTCGTCCTGAGCGGTGGCCCAGTCGGCGGGGACCTCGAACTTCTTGTAGGCGGTGGCGCCCATGTCGATGGCCTTGTGGTTCATATCCACCACGTCCTGGCCCTTCTTCAGGTAGGAGTGGGTGGCAGCGTCCTTCATGTACTGGATGGCCTCTGCCTCGGGCATGACCTTGGCCAGAGCGAAGAAGGCGGACTGCAGGATGGTGTTGGTGCGCTTGCCCATGCCGATCTTGGCAGCCAGGTCGATGGCGTCGATGGTGTAGACCTGGATGTTGTTCTCAGCGATGTAGCGCTTGGAAGCGGCATCCAGCTTCTCGCCCAGCTCGGCGTCGCTCCACTGGCAGTTGATCAGGAAGGTACCGCCGGGCTTGACATCGCGGACGATGGGGAAGCCCTTGGCGATGTAGGCGGGGGTGTGGCAGGCCACGAAGTCGGCCTTGTTGATGTAGTACGGGCTCTTGATGGGCTTGTCGCCGAAGCGCAGGTGGCTGATGGTCACGCCGCCGGTCTTCTTGGAGTCGTACTGGAAGTAGGCCTGGATGTACTTGTCGGTGTGGTCGCCGATGATCTTGATGGAGT
>CALXDZ010000051.1 GCA_944387205.1 uncultured Oscillospiraceae bacterium | reverse complement strand
CCCGGGCCAGCGTGGACACCCTGCTGGTGACGGACGAGCAGAACCGGTACTTAGGCACCGTCTCCATCGGCGACATCCGCCACTGGGGCCGGGAGCTCACCAGCATCGAGCCCCTGATCCGCCAGACTGCCCGGACCGTCCGGGTGGGGGACGAGGCCAAGGAGAGCTTCGACTACCTGCTGGACTCCGGCGCCAACTACGTGGTGGTGCTGAATGCCGATGACACCATCGCCGGCATCGTCACCAAGACCAGCGTGGCTCGCAGCGTGGCGGAGAACCTGTGGGGGGATGCCAAATGACGGGATTCTTTGATACATTGCAGTCTCTGTTTGCCGATTACGGCGCAAAGCTTCTGCAGGCCATCGGCTATCACACTCTCTTTGTAGTGGTGTCTGTGGCCATCGGTTTTTCTGTAGGACTGGTGCTGGGCATTCTGCTCTCCCGGGTCCCTAAACTCTCCAATGTTATCATCCCAATTTTGTCCATCTTCCAAACCATCCCCGGTCTGGTCTTTATTGGCGTGCTGTACATCTGCTGGGGCAACACTTATGCCACCGTCATCGTGGCTCTGAGCGTCTACGCCATGTTCCCTGTATTGAAAAATACCTATACCGGTATTCTGGGCGTGGAGGGAAAATATATTGAAGCAGCCAAGGGCTGCGGTATGTCCTCCTTCCAGGCCCTGGTGAAAGTGGAACTGCCTCTGGCCATGCCCACCATCATCGCAGGACTGCGGATGGCCACCATCTATACCGTCTCCTGGGCGGTGCTGGCAGCCATGATTGGCAAAGGCGGCCTGGGCGAATTCGTCTACCAGGGCACCTCCTCTAATAACAATACTCTGATCCTTCTGGGCGCCATTCCGGCAGCGCTGCTGGCCATTCTCTTTGGTGCGCTCATTGATCTGCTGCAAAAGAAGGTCACACCCAGAGGTCTTCGGAAGGAGGCAGGCAGATGAGTGTTTCTATCGTTCTGGAGCACCTGTTCATCGTACTAGCTGCCAGTATCCTATCCATTGCTGTAGGTCTCCCTCTTGGCATCTGGGCCTATGTGTCCAAGCGGATGCGTCCCATCATCCTGCGGCTGGTGGATCTGCTGCAGACCATCCCCTCCCTGGCCTTGCTTGGCATCATCATGGTGTTGATGGACCCGGGCAAGCTGACGGTCATCATCGGTATCACCCTCTATTCTCTGCTCCCCATCGTCCGCAACACCTGTCTGGGACTTCAAGAGGTAGACCCAGGTGTCAAAGAGGCGGCACGGGGCATGGGCATGAGCAAGCCCTACCGGGTGCTGATGGTGGAGTTCCCCCTGGCCTTCCCCACCGTGTTTACCGGCATCCGCATCGCCGTGGTCAACGCCATCGGCACCGCCGTGTTCGCGGCCTTTGTGGGCGGCGGCGGTTTGGGCGGCGTCATTACCCAGGCCATCCGCATCAGCGATATGAAGCTGATCCTGGGCGCCACCGGCGTATTGATGGTCATCGCTGTGGTGCTGGATCTGGTGATGGGCTGGTTCGAAAACCAGATGCGCAAGAGCCGGGGCGGGTCCAAGACCATGTGGATCCCGGTGGCAGCCATCCTGGTGGCCTTCTGCCTGCTTCTGCCCTATGGCAGAGGCAGCACCGGCGACATCATGCTCTATGACGGCGACTACTCTGAGACCCAGCTGATGCACCACATGGTGAAGATGCTGGTGGAGGACCAGACAGACCTGACCGTCACCATCCAGGACCAGATGTCCCAGGTGAACAACTGGAATGCCCTCAAGGATGATGGGCACACCTGTGATCTGATGATCTCCTATGACGGTACACTGTTGACCACCTTCTTCCATCAGGATACTCCCGATGTACCGGAAGGTATGACTATTTATGACTATGTGAAGGAAAAAGCCCTAGAGGACTATGACCTGAAGGTTATGGGCAAGCTGGGCTTCGAGAACACCTACGCCATCGGCGTACCTAAAGCATTGGCAGAGGAATATGGTCTGGAGACCATCAGCGATCTGATTCCTATTGCCAATCAGCTGACCTTCGGCGCCGAACAGGAGTTTTTCACTCTGGAAGGCAGCATGAAGTACAATCCCTTTGTGGAATTCTACGGCCTCCAGTTCAAGGATTACATTCCTGTGGATATGGGCTTGAAGTATGCCTCCATTGAAAACGGCAGCTTTGACGTAGCGGTGGTCTATACCACCGATGGCCTCAATCGCAAAGTGGGCCTGAAAGTTCTGGAAGATGATAAAGGCTTCTTCCCCGACTACTATGGCATGTTTGTGGTCCGAGAGGACATCCTGGAGGAATACCCCGAGTTGGAGGACATCCTGGGGCAGCTCACCGATCAAATTTCCACAGAACAGATGGCAGAGCTGACCTATGAGGTGGATGTACAGGGCCGTTCAGTGGACGATGTAGCCCATGAGTTCCTGACCAGCATCGGTCTTTTGAACGCATAACTTCTGATAAAAAATCCGGGGGAAAATGTCCCCCGGATTTTTTCGTACTAATTTTGCAGTATGTAAAAAGAAAAGTCGGAGCGTCTTTTGACACTCCGACTGGTCCGAGTGGCGGGATTTGAACCCACGCATAAAAGCCTTAAACCCACTGCGGCTCTAGTATCACACATATCTCGTGTGCAATTTTGTGTGCAATCAGATGGCCGCCGCCATCTTGATGAGCAGCAGCCGCACGGTGGCGGCGCTGTACTTCCCTGCCGCCCAGTACTCCGGGCTGTCGATGATGCCCGCTGCTGCCAGTTTGGCCACTGCGGCGCTGAGCTCCGGGTCCTCCCCTTCCTGCGGTGCCTGAGGCTCCTCAGCCACCCAAGGTACGCCCAGATACTCTGCGATGCCCTTGGCCTCTGCCTGGGCCACCTTGGCCCGCCATGCCTCGCTCTTGAGGTTTTCCGTGTCCTCCCGGTTGGTGTGGAAGGCGTGCTCGATGAGCACCGCCGGAGCCACCGTGTGCTTCAGCACATAGAGCGCCGAATCATAGACCAGAGCCGTGGTCCGCACGGTGACGCCGGCGGCCTTTACCTGCTCCAGGATGGACTGGGCCGCCTTCTCCCGCTCCCCGCCGGCGCCGTAGAGGTAGCAGCTCCAGCCCCTGGCGCTGCTCCAGCCGCTGTCCCCCGCTGCGTTGGAATGGAGGGACACGAAGAGATCCAGGTCCTGGATGGCGTTGGCGATCTTGCAGCGCTCCTGGAGGCTCACCGCCTGGCCGTCGGGCCGGGTCTCGGTGACGGCCACGCTGCAGCGCTCCAGATGGGAGCGGATGCGCTTGGCCATGTCCAGGGCAAACTCGTGCTCATAATAGGTACCGTCGGGGCTGCGGTTGGCCAGGTTCCCGGCGTCGTGGCCCGCGTCCAGGCACACCGTCTTTTTCCCGCTCACAGGGTCCTCCTCCTTTTTGTCTTTGAGATACACCAGGATCAGGTCATGCACAGCCCGGGAGCTGCTCACCATCTGCCCGGCAAAATCGCACTGAGAGGAGCCACCGCCGTCCAGCATGACGGCGCTGTCCCACCCGGCGGCCGCCAGGTCGTCCCGCAGCTGCTCCGGCGTCCGGGCCATGCTGCCGCCGTCCCGGGTACAATAGAGGGCCAGACGGCCGTCCTTGATGCCGATGGCGGAGCGGCCCCGCTTCCCTCCCTGCCCTACATCATATGTCAGAGGATTCAGCGGAGCCCCTGACACAATCAGGGGCGTACAGGCGATATAGTTGCGCTGTCCGTCGTCCGGCAGGGTATCCATAGAGATGTCCGGGCCGGTCTGCCAGGCGTAGCCGGCCACCGCATAGGGCGGCCGGCACAGCACCTCCCCCTCCGCCTTCAGGTGGCAGTTGGGCTCAAACGTGCTCATATTGAACAGAGTGCCGTTGAGGAGGTAGTCCGCCCCGGTCTCTGCCCGGATGGCGGACAGAGACTTTCGGGCGGCGTTGATGTAGATCCGGATGCGGTCGATATCCTCCAGGGGGATGGTGACGGCGCAGTGGTCAGCCATTGCGCCCGCCCCCCATTTGCTTGACCGCCTGGTTGACTCCGGTGGCGGCGAAGCCGGACACGATGCCCACAGCGGCCGCCGTGATGTAATCCGTGGCCGGGTAGTCCGGCATAAGGAACAGGGCCGCTACGCCCAGGATCCCGCCGGCGGCGCCGCAGATCACGGGGATGTACTTGTTGTCCAGGGACGTGCACTTGACGCCCTGCCCGATGAGCAGGCAGATGACGGTGATGGCCGCCACGCCGGTGATGCCGAGAGAGGTGATATCCATGGCGCGCCCTCCTTACAGGTCGGCCAGCTTGTTGTGGTCCACGATTTTGTACATCTTGCCGCCGATGAGCACCAAGGCGTAGTTGGTGTCGGCGCCGTTATCGTAGTCCACGGTGACGCCGTCCACCACATGGACCTTCTCAAAGCCGCCGATGCCCACGTCCAGCAGGCCCCAGCCGTTGGCCTCCTTGGGGGTATCGCCCACATGGGTCTCGGCAATCTCCCGGGCGGTCAGCTGGTTTCTGTTTTCGACCAGGCGGGTGTTGACGCCGAGTTCCTTGAGCTTGGCGTTGGCCTCCTCCATGGTCAGCTCGCCCTTGGTGTACGCGCGGATGATGTCATTGGTTTTCATGTTGTTTTCTCCTTTCGTATTTACAGCCCCACACGGGCCAGCATAAACGTGATGGCGGCCGCCAGGACGGCCCAGATGATTTTGCCTTTGATATCGTCGATGAAGCGTTGGGGCTTATTCTGCTGGGCCTCCTGCCACTCTACCATTTTTCTGATATTGGCCTCCATGCTGCCCAGCTGAACATCCAGCCGGGCCTCCCGGGCGATTTGCTCCCGCTGCCAGTCGTAAAAGGTGTTATGGAACTTTTTTGAATCCTTCTGCCACTCCTCCAGCGCTTCGATGCGCTTTTCGAGGATGGCCGCTTGGGCAAGCCCCATGCATTCCCTCTGCGGGTCAATGATGCACTTTTCGGGCAACGGTGTCACACCCCTTTCCACCAAAATGTATAATGCGGCCTCTCCCCGCCCTCCACGGCATAGCGCAGCCAATCAAACGCAGGGATGATCCCAAGGCACAGCCCCCACCAGAGGACGGCAAACTGGGGACAGATCTGGCCCCAGATATTGCCCCACAGGTGGGAGTAGTCCCACACGCCCAGGCCCAGCCAGACATTGAGTAGAAGGCCCGCGATGAGCTCTGTCAGCGTCACCAAAGCGGCACAGATAAACGCCTGGAGCGGCAGCGGGACCTCCCATGGGAGCTCCGCACCGCACCGCTCGATGGGGATGCAGAGCACCATGGCCAGCACCAGCATGGTCCAGCTGATATGTTCCGGGTGGCCCGTAGCGGTCTTATAGGCCACCTCCAAAAGGAAGTAAGCCGCGCCTCCCCAGGTCCACAGCAGCATGGAGAGGACCCATTTCCCCGCCCGGCTCATAGGCTGGCCTCCACAGTGTCATAGTCCACCACGATAGCATCCAGATCCTCTTGTGTCTGTGCGGCGTTGATGGCGATTTCCTGGGCCTGCTGATAGCTCACCAGGGCTGTCACACGGGCATCAATGGCAAAGGCCAAAGCCATCAGGTCAGACAGCTCCCAGGCAGTGCACTCTGCACCGGTGGAGTTCCAGGTCAGGGTGTAAGGCGTGGAGGTTTGCTGGGCGATGGTGGCGGAGAGAATTTTTGAGGTCAGCTGCTGCTGTTTGTCCCGGGTGATGGAGTACTGCTGGCCGTCCGTCCAGGTGATGGGGTGGGTGTTCAGATAAGTCTCCAGGTCCGCCTTGCTCTGGGCCAC
>CALXDZ010000050.1 GCA_944387205.1 uncultured Oscillospiraceae bacterium | reverse complement strand
TATTCTCTTGGGAATACCGGGCGGACACGAATAGTATCAATCCAGTATCAAGAGCCACAGCGACGGGCAAAAAAGCCTGTATTCATGCGGGTTTGCGCCGTTTTGACGGTCATTCCCACTCGATGGTCCCTGTGGGCTTTGGCGTCAGGTCGTACAGCACCCGGTTGACACCGGCCACCTGGGCGGTGATGCGGGCGGTAATGTGCTGGAGCAAAGCGAAGGGTACATCCTCCACCGTGGCGGTCATAGCGTCCTTGGTATTTACGGCACGAATGATGACAGGCCAGGCATCGGTGCGCTTGCCTTCCCGGACACCTACGGACTTGAAGTCAGGGATAACGGTGAAGTACTGCCACACCTTTCCCTCCAGACCGTTCTTGGCGAACTCCTCCCGCAAAATGGCGTCGGACTCCCGAACGGCTTCCAGACGGTCCCTGGTAATGGCACCCAGGCACCGCACGCCCAGACCGGGACCGGGGAAGGGCTGACGATAGACCATGCCGTCAGGCAGGCCCAGGGCCTTGCCCACCACACGGACCTCATCCTTGAAGAGGAACTTCAAAGGTTCCACCAGTTCGAACTTCAGATCCTCCGGCAGGCCGCCCACATTGTGATGGGCCTTAACGCCGTCGCTCTCCAGAATGTCGGGGTAAATAGTGCCCTGGGCCAGGAACTCGATGCCCTCCAGCTTCCGGGCCTCCTCTTCAAAGACGCGAATAAACTCCCCGCCGATGATCTTACGCTTTTGCTCCGGATCAGTCACGCCGGCAAGCTTGTCCAGGAAGCGATCCACCGCGTCCACATAGACAAGGTTTGCGTCCATTTCATCCCGGAATACCTGCACTACCTGCTCCGGCTCGCCCTTGCGCAGCAAACCATGGTTGACGTGAACGCACACCAGCTGCTTGCCGATGGCGCGGATGAGCAGTGCGGCCACCACAGAGGAGTCCACGCCGCCGCTGAGAGCCAGCAGCACCTTTTTCTGGCCCACCTGGGCACGGATCTCCTCCACCTGCTGGGAGATGAAGGCCTCAGCCAGAGCGGCGGTGGTGATCCGCTCCATGGTTTCAGGTCGTTTGTTCTGTTCCATGAATGTTCCTCCCCTAATATGTCTGTATGGGTCCCCCGCTCAGGGGGCGGCCCGCACTGCCGAGACTGGCCGCGCGGGAGATATGTAACCAATTTATTATATCACGGCCAGACAACGCTTGCAATGGTGCAATAGATGGTTGAGAAGAGGCGAAGGTGTTTTTTGATATATGCACCTGTGCAAGCGCTGTGGGAGGCGGAAAGGGGCGCAAAGAGAGCCCGGGAAAAATTCCCGGACTCTCCAAAAACAAAGGGTGCAGGGGACCGAAGGGCCGATAGGGCGGCCCCACTGCCTGCGGCATGGGCCTTATTCGCTTTTGATGGCCTCCAGCGCGGGGATCTGCACCGCCTTGTTGGCGGGATAGTAACCGGACCCCAGTCCGATGAACACGGAGAACACCACCGCAAAGAGCAGCAGCCACGGCGGGATCACCGACACCCGGCTCACGCCCTCACCGCCCAAAATGGCGGGCAGCAGGTTCTCCACCGATGGCCCCAGGGACACCAGATTGATGACAACCGATGCGATGAAGCTGACGATACAGCCGATGACGCCGCCGATGAGGCCGATGGCGCCGGCCTCGGAGAGGAACATCACCCGGATATCGGTGACGTAGCAGCCCAGGGCTTTCATAATGCCGATCTCCCGGGTCCGCTCGGAGATGGACATGATCATGGTGTTGGTGATGCCCAGGGCCGCCACGAACAGCGAGATGGCACCTAGGCCTCCCAGCATCATCTGCTTTTGCCGGGCCTCCTTCTCCATGGGCTTGCGGATGCTCTCCATGGATTCGGTGGAGTAGCCCATGGCCTTGATCTCCTCCTCCACCTGGGCTACCTGGGAGATATTTCCCACCTTTACCAGAACAGAGTCATAGGGCACAGCTTTCTTCTTGTTGCCCTGGGCCTTGTCCAGCAGCTTGCGCAGGTCCCCAAGGCTCATCATGATGCCCTCGGAAGTCTCTGAACCCTTGGAGTAGTCCTCCTTGACGACGCCGCTCACCCGCAACGGCACGGTGAATTTGCCGCTTTCACTGGAGATCTCCAGGGTCAGCTTTTCCTGCATGGGGTCGAAATAGGGAGGCGGCAGCTCCTTTTCACTGCCGTCCTCGCTCCAGGCATTGGTCCAGCGGTCCACCATGTTCATGCCCTCCGGGCGCAGGGTGTCCTTGAAGTTGTAGGCCAGGTACTGGCCCACCACTACGTCGCCGCTCTTGGCGGCGGGAGCGCCGCTGAGGAACTGATAGCCCATCTGCTCCATGGCCTGGGTGTCCAGCCCCACCACGGAGCTCCACTCCGCCAGATAGCGGTTGCCGGTGCCCACCATCAGACGGACGGAGTCCACCTCCAGGGACTGCTTGGGGGTGACGGCTTCCACACCGGAGATGGTCTTGAGCCGCCGCACCAGAGCCTCGTCCAGCTTGGCCTTGCCCCGGCCGCCCTGGGGGGCGTTGACGGTGATGATGGTCAGATCGCCCATTTCCGAGAGCATCTTGTCCTGGGACTCCTTCATACCGATTCCCAGGGACACCATGATGACGATGGAGCAGCAGCCGATGAATACGCCCAGCACCGTCAGGATAGTCCGGGATTTCCGCCGCAGGAGGTTTTGCAGGCACATATGCATCAGGTCATTTCGCTTCAAGGCTTATTCCTCCTTCTGAGGGGTGTCGGTATCGGTCTCTTCCCAGTTGTCCCAGTCCTGGGTACTGTCCAGGGCAGCTGCCTTTTTGCGCTTGTGCACCTGCATCAGGACCACTGCGGCTGCGGCCGCTGCCGCGCCGCCGCCCAGGCAGACCCACAGCCAGGGGAAGGAGGCGGGCTCTTCCATGGGGATGTCCTCGCCCAGGTCGTCGATGACGGGCTCCTGGACCTGGAGGGTCAGGGGGAACTCCCGGGTCTGAAGCTCCTGGTTTGCGTTTTCATAGCTGATCTTCAGCACCAGATCCACCTCGCCCTCCTGGGTGGGAGTCAGGGCGAAACCGATGTTGCCGCTGGAGCCGGCGGTGATGTTGCCCAGGTACTGGGTCCGGGCGGGGGTGTCCACGCTGTCGCCCACCACCGTGGCCTCCACGTTGGCGATGTCGTCCTTGCCCTTGTTCACATAGGCCAGAGAGATCTCGGCCTCCTCGCCTACGCTCACCGTCTCAGGGACAGTGGGGGCGTTGATCTGGAAGCGGTCAGGCTGGTAGACGGGAACGGAGATCTTGATGTCGGCGCTGGCCTGGCTGCGCTTTTCCTTGTCCACGAACTCGTACTTGAAGCCCACATTCACACTCTGGGCGCCGCTCTTGCCCGTGGGTACCGACTGCATGGGCACCTCCAGGGTCTCTCTGCCGCCGCCGGCGAGGGACTTGTAGAAGTAGGTGTTGGTACTGCCGTCCATGGCGAAGCTCTCGCCGCCGTCCACAGTGACGACGATATTCTCCACCCGCAGTATGCCGGTGTTTTCAAAGGTGATGCTCAGGGGGAACTTGCTGCCGGCGGCCACGGAGCTGGGACCATAGGTGAACTTGCGGATGACCAGATTGGGCACAGGGGAGTCGGGCTTGGTGCCCTCGGCGGTGGTGTTTGCCGTCAGGTTCACCCGGTCGGAAGCGGTGGCCTGGGTGATGGTGCCGCCGTTGTCGTAGCTATATTTGAGCTCGGTGCTCAGGGACTGGTTGGGGGAGGAGATCTCCTTGGATGCCTTGACCTGAACGGTGACGCTGGCGCTGGTGCCGGGTTCGATGTCGCTCAGCAGGAAGGTGGAGGTATCGTTCTGGATCATCAGGGCATCAGAGGTGGTCATGGTCACCACCGGGGAGATGAGCTTGGTGGCGCCGGCATTTTTGAAGGAGACCGCCACGTTCACCGTTTCCCCTGCGGAGATGGGCTTGGCGATGGGGGAGCGGGTGACCACCACCACGGGCTGGGGCACGCTCTCCCGGGCCAGGGCAGGGATGGCGATCTTGTCGGTGATGGTGCCCTGGGTGAAGGAGATGTTGTTGTTATAGTTGAACTTCAGATCCACCCCCAGAGACTGGTTGGGGGAGGGGATGGTGGAGCCGGCCTTGACGCGCACCTTCACACTGACGGTCTTTTTGCCGCCGATGTCGTCCAGCAGGAACGAAGAGTTGCCGCCGGAGAGGCTCAGACCCTCGGAGGGGGTGAAGGTGGCCACCGGAGACTTGAGCTGGATGGGGCTGAGGTTGCGGAAGGAGACGGTCAGCTCCACCTCCTGGCCTGCCTCCAGAGGCTTGGCAATGTCGCTGCGGGAGATCAGTACTATGGGCGCCGGTGCCGCCTCCGGGGAGGAGGGAGGCTCCGGGGTGAACTGGGGCGCTTCATAGACCACCGCCTCAGTGACAGTGACCTCCATGGTCTGGTAGGACTCCGGCTGACCGGCGGTGCCGATCTGGACCCGCAGGTTCTGGCCTACGCCCTTGTACTGCACGCCGGTGAGCACCACCCGGTAGGCGAGCGGCTGTCCCGGCTCAGAGGCGGACTCCACCCGAACGGAGCCGCCGGTGAAGCTGTCGTCCAGCTTGGTCACGTCCAGGGTCAGAGGGTCGCCGGAGTCGGAGCCGATGTCCTTGATGGAGACAGTCAGGTTCACGGTGGCGCCCTTGGTGATACTGCCCACAGGCTTGCCGGAGGAGTCGGTGACGGTGTAGCCGGTGACGTACAGGCTGCCGCCGGCGGCGCGGGCGGTGATGGGGAGCGCCGACGCCAGCAGAACCAGCAAAAGCAGCGCGGAAAAGACGCGTTTCATGGCATTAGATTTCATGGTGGGTTCTCTCCTTGTTGTTGACTTGGTTGCTGACGATCTCGCCGTCGATCAGCGTGACGATGCGGTCTGCGTAGGAGGCCATCTCCGGGTCATGGGTGACCAGGATGATGGTCTGGTGGTAATCCCGGGCGAAGGAACAGATCATCTCCATGATCTCCACGGTGGTCTTGGAGTCCAGATTACCGGTGGGCTCATCGGCAAAGACCACATCGGGCCGGGCGATAAAGGCCCGGGCGATGCCGGCCCGCTGCTGCTGGCCGCCGGACATCTGCTTGGGGAAGTGGTCCAGCCGGTGGCTCAGGCCCACCCGGGTCAACAGCTTCCGGGCCGCTGCCTCCCGCTGCTGCCGGGGCACGCCCCGGAAGAGGAGGGGCATGGCCACATTCTCTGTGGCGGTCAGGTTGGGCAGCAGGTTGTAGGACTGGAACACAAAGCCCAGATGCTTTTGCCGGAAGGAGGCCAGCTGATTCTCTGTCAGGCGGGAGATGGGCACGCCGCCGATGCACACCTCGCCCCGGGTGGGCTTTTCCATGCCGGCCAGCTGGTTGAGCAGCGTGCTCTTGCCGGAGCCGGAGGTGCCGAAGATGCAGCAGATCTCCCCCCGCATCACCTCCAGGTTGATGCGCTTGAGGGCCACCACCGTCTCGTCTCCCACGGGGTATTCCTTCCGGACATTTTTCACTTCGATGATGGGACGGCTGCGCAGGTCGGATGCTTGCATGGCTCGTGCCCCCTTTCTGGAGCCTATCATAGTCCCCCAAGCTTCATTTCCCCTGTGGCAAAGCTTAAGATCTGCAAAGAAAGACAAAAAGGTACCGCCGTGCTCTGAGCGCGGCGGTACCTTTTCTTATATATTGGAAGGAAATGTGGAAAGCCACTTACTTGCCCTGCCGGTCCAAAGGCAGCCGCAGCACGAACTCCGTGCTGCGCCCCGGGGCGGGGGAGGAGGACAGGGCAATGGTGCCCCCGTGCTTTTCCACGATGCGTCGGGTGATGGAAAGACCCAGACCGCTGCCCCGACCGGAGCGGGCGTCGCTGCCCACCACGAAGGGCTCGAAGATGTCCCGGGTCCGCTCAGGCGGGATGCCCGCCCCGTTGTCGGCCACCCGGAGGGTGGCCCAGCCCCCTCCGGCGGTCAGGTCGAAAAAGAGCACGGTGCCCAGACGATTGTGGCGCAGGGCGTTGGACAGGAGGTTATCCAGCACCCGCCGGAACTGCAGCTCGTCCAGAGAGCACCACACGGGCCGGTCGGGGATGGACACCTCCAGGGTGAAGCCCGCCAGGTCAATCTCCTCATACTTGCCCGCCAGATACACCCGGAGGAACTCCCCCAGGTCCGTGCGCGCCGGATGGAGCACGAACTTGGGGTGTTCCACCTTGCTGTACTCGTGGAAGGCGTTGATGAGCTCCGTCAGGGTCTCGGCCTTGGTCTGGATGGCCTTGAGATAGCGCTCGGTCTCCTGAGGCGGCACCTTGCCGTCGCAGATGGCGTCGATGTAGCCGTTGATGACGGTGATGGGGGTCTTGAGATCGTGGGAGATGTCGGCAATGAGCTTTTGCCGCCCCTCATCCAGCCGCCGCCGCTCCGCCTCGCTTTCCGCCAGACGGTCGGAGAAGCGGTCGAAGCTCTCGCCGATGCGGCGGATCTCCCGGGTGCCGCCGCAGTTGCCCACCCGGCTCAGCCGGCCCTCGGCCTGGGCCTCCACCGCGTCGTTGAGCCGCCGCAGGGGCCGTCCGATCTTTCGCCCCAGCCACCAGATGAAGGCCCCGGCGCTGAGGAGGTACAGGGGCAGGAACAGCAGCCAGATCCGCCAGGACTGGGCATAGCGCCGGTAGTAGTCCGCGTCGGTGATGGATTCCTCCCGCAGCAGCACCGTCATGGTTTGTCCGTTCGCCGCCGTAAAGGTGCCCCGGGAGAGAAAGGCGTCGGGGAAGCGGCTGCCGGAGAGGTAGTCGTATTCCCGCTGGGTATAGCTGTCTTGCTCCCCGAAGCCGCCGAAGACCACCATACCGGCCTCATCCAGCACCATAAGTTCCACCTGGGGGTCGGTGCCGTCGTTGGTATAGGTGCTTTGGACCAGCAGACGGCGGGGGCTGCCGCTTTTGTCCACCGTGTCGTAGGCGGAGATGACCACGGGATCGTTGTGGAAGGGCACGCAGGACAGCTCACCGCTGGTCAGATGGCCGTCGAAATCCTGGGCGGAGGCATAGACCAGCTCGCCCGCCTGGTCATAGACGGCAAAGGTGTTGCCCTGAGTGCCCATATAACGGCCCAGAGCGGCGTAGTCCCCGGAGGCCAGCGCCGGGTCTGAGAGCAGGGCGGACCAGTCCACGGAGCGGTACAGCCCTCCCAGCCAGGCGTTCCACAGGGAGAATACCACGCCGGTGATGAGCAGCAGCACCAGGGTAAAGAGCAGATAGCTCCGGGTCAGCAGGCCGAAGAGGCTGCCGCGCAGCGTCTTATTTTTCAATCTTATACCCCAATCCTCTCACCGTGATGATGTAGCGGGGGGCCTTGGGATCGTCCTCGATCTTTTCCCGCAGCTTGGAGATGTGCACCATCATCGTGTTGTCGTCGCCCTCAAAATAGCTGCCCACGGCCCCCTCGTAGAGCTGGATCTTGGTGAAGATGCGGCCAGGGGAGCGCATGAGCATGGCCAGGATCTTGTACTCCATGGGGGTCAGGGGGATCACCTCGTCCCCCTTGGTCAGCTGGAAGGAGCCGGTGTTCAGTGTCAGCTCCCCCACGGTCAGCACGTCGGCGCTGGTCCGGGAGGCCCGGCGCAGCTGAGCTTTCACCCGGGCTACGATTTCCACCGGGTTGAAGGGCTTGGCAATGTAGTCGTCGGCTCCCAGGTTCAGGCCCAGGATCTTGTCGTTGTCCTGACTTTTGGCCGAGAGGATCAAAATGGGGATGTCGCTGTATTTGCGCAGGGCCCGGGTCAGCTCAAAGCCGTTCATCCCCGGCATCATGATGTCCAGAATAGCCATGTCCGGGGTGTGCTCCCGGACCAGGGCCAAGGCGTCGGTGCCGTCCGCCGCCTCCAGGACCCGCAGGCCCTCTCCCTCCAGATAGAGCTTGAGCAGGCCGCGGATGTCGGCGTCGTCCTCGGCAATGAGAATCAAAGGCGTCACAGCTCCGTCCTCCTTTTTAATATATGAATGGTAAGGCCATTGTATCAGACTTTTGGAAAGGGCGAAACCCTGTCGGACAAAAAAGAGGGGAGCCTTTCCCAATCTTAAGAAAAGCCCTTCTTTTTTTGCCCATTTCCAAGCAAAAAAAGGAGAAAATGCCCGGAGGCAGTGTCAGAATTTTCGTGAAAATCTTGACAAAAGGGGGAGGCGGGCAGTATGATGCCTCAGGAAGGGAAGAGGGACTCTCAAAGCAGACATACCCTAACGACAGGGAGGAATCGCGTATGGACAGACAGGTAAAACGGATCGGCGTACTCACCAGCGGCGGCGACGCGCCGGGCATGAATGCGGCGGTGCGGGCCGTGGTGCGGACGGCGGTGGGCCGGGGCATCGACTGCGTGGGCATCCGCCGGGGCTGGAACGGCCTGATCAACAGCGACTTTATCCGCATGGACGCCTCCAGCGTCAGCCACATCATCGACAAGGGCGGCACCATGCTCTACACCGCCCGCAGCGAGGAGTTCATGGGCCCTGCTGGCCGGGCCAAGGCTCTGGGCACCTGCAAGCTGCTGGGCCTGGACGGCATCGTGGCCATCGGCGGCGACGGCACCTTCCGGGGCGCTCTGGCCCTGAGCCGTCAGGCTGCGGAGAGCGGCGAGAGCCTGAGTGTGGTGGGCATCCCCGCCACCATCGACAACGATATCGGCTGTTCCCACTACACCATCGGCTTTGACACCGCCTGCAACACCACCATCGAGTGCATCGATAAGCTCCGGGACACCATGCAGTCCCACGAGCGCTGCTCCGTGGTGGAGGTCATGGGCCGCCACGCCGGGTATCTGGCGCTGTATGTGGGTATCGCTGTAGGTGCCACTGCCGTGCTGATCCCCGAGCGGGAGGTGGATTTTGAGCAGGACATCGTGGAGAAGATCCGCCGGGCCCGGCTCAACGGCTCCACCCACTATATGGTGGTGGTGGCCGAGGGCGCCGGCAGCGCCGTGGAGATCGGCAAGCGCATCCACCAGGAGGTGGGCATCGACCCCCGGGTCACCGTGCTGGGCCACATCCAGCGGGGCGGCAGCCCCTCTGCCCGGGACCGGGAGACCGCCAGCCGTATGGGCTACGCCGCGGTGATGGCCCTGGAACAGGACAAGGGCAACCGGATCATCGCCACCCAGGACGGCCGCATCGTGGATCTGGATATGGAGGAGGCCCTGGCCATGACCAAGACCTTCGAGATGGACCGCTATCAGGTGCTGGAGGCCCTGACCAACAGCAAGGGCCCGGGCCTGTAAGAGACGCTCGGCAAGCTTCCTACATAAAACCGCCCCGCAGACCATTCTGGCCTGCGGGGCGGTTTTGACTTTGACTGGGAAGGGAAGTGCCTTTATAGTCCCTGGGCGATCATAGCGGAGGCGATCTTCTTGAAGGCGGCAATGTCGTTGCCGGCGATCAGATCGTAGCCCAGGCCGTATTCCTCCGCCGCTGCCGCGGAAGCGTCGTAGATGTCGCCCATGATCTTGCGCAGGCGGCTGTCCACCTCCTGGCGGCTCCAGCTGTAGCGCAGGCTGTTCTGGACCATCTCCAGGGCGGAGACCACCACACCGCCGGTGCCGGCGGCCTTGGACCCGGCGGTGAGGACCTGGGGGCTCAGGCGCAGCAGATTGAGGGCGTCGGTGGTGGAGGGCATGTTGGCACCCTCCACATAGTAGCGGACGCTGTTGGCCACGATGCGCACCGCGTCCTCCACGTCCAGCTCGTTCTGGGTGGCGCAGGGGATGACGATGTCCACCGGCACCTCCCAGGGCTTCTTGCCGGCGTAGAACTCCACGCCGAAGCGCTCGGCATAGGCCTCCACCTTGTCCTGGCCGCTGGCGCGCATCTGCAGCAGAAAGTCGAACTTCTCCTGGGTGGCCACGCCGTCGGGGTCGTAGATGTAGCCGTCGGGGCCCGAGAGGGTGACCACCTTGCCCCCCAGCTCGGTGCTCTTGCGGCACACGCCCCAGGCCATGTTGCCGAAGCCCGAGACCGCCAGGCGCTTGCCTTCCATAGTTTCGCCTTGATGCTCCAGCATCCGGGCGGTGAAGTACACTGTGCCGAAGCCTGCGGCCTCCTGGCGGATCTTGCTGCCGCCGTAGGTCAGGCCCTTGCCGGTGAGGGCGCTGCTCTCAGACCGGCCGGTGAGGCGCTTGTACTCGCCGAAGAGGAAGCCGATCTCCCGGCTGCCCACGCCGATGTCGCCGGCGGGAATGTCGGTGTCGGCGCCGATGTGGCGGTAGAGGGCCATCATAAAACTCTGGCAAAAGCGCATGACCTCCCTCTTGCTCTTGCCCCGGGGGTCGAAGTCCGCGCCGCCGGCGGCGCCGCCGATGGGCAGACCCGTCAGGGCATTTTTGTAGGTCTGCTCAAAGCCCAGGAACTTGACGATGGAGGGGTTCACCGAGGGGTGGAACCGCAGACCGCCCTTGTAGGGACCAATGGCGCTGTTGAACTGGGCCCGGTAGCCGTGGCAGGTGTGGGCATAGCCCGCATCGTCCACCCAGGGCACTGTGAAGGAGAGCATCCGCTCCGGTTCCACCATGCGGGTCAGGAGGTCCAGCCGCTCGTAGATGTCGCTGTCCTCCAGGGCCGGAGCGATCATGTCCAGCCAGGTCAGCACGGACTGGAGATACTCCGGCTGATTTTCATAGCGCTGGGAGAGGGACTCCCGAACGCGGAAAATATAGTCGCTCATGTTTTCCCCTCCTTACACCAGGCCGTAGGCCAGCATGGAGTCACCCACCTTCAAAAAGCCTGCGATGTTGGCACCTGCCACCAGGTCGCCGGGCCTGCCGTACTGGGCAGCGGCGGAAGAGGCGTTGTGGTAGAGATTGGTCATGATCTCCTTGAGGTGCTCGTCCACCTCCTCAAAGGTCCAGTAAAAGCGCATGGAGTTCTGGCTCATCTCCAGGGCGGAGGTGGCCACACCGCCGGCGTTGGCCGCCTTGGCGGGGGCGAAGAGGACTTTGGCGGCCTGGAAGGCCTCCACCGCCTCGGGAGTGCAGGGCATATTGGCGCCCTCGGCCACGGCAAAGCAGCCGTTTTGGATCAAGGCCCTGGCGGAATTGAGATCCAACTCGTTCTGGGTGGCACAGGGCAGGGCAATGTCACAGGGGATCTGCCAGATGTCCTGGCAGCCCTCGTGATACTCCGCCTGAGGATGGGTGAGGGTGTACTCCCGGATGCGCTTGCGCTCCACCTCCTTAAGCTGCTTGACAAGGGGCAGGTCGATGCCGTTTTTGTCGTAGATATAGCCGCCGGAGTCGGACATGGCCACCACCTTGGCGCCGAAGGCCGTGGCTTTCTCGCAGGCGTAGATGGCCACGTTGCCGGAGCCGGAGATGACCACCGTGGCTCCCTCAAAGCTGCGGCCGGCATCTTTGAGCATGCTGTCGGCAAAGTAGCACAGGCCGTAGCCGGTGGCCTCGGTGCGGGCAAGACTTCCGCCATAACTCAGGCCCTTGCCGGTGAGGACGCCGGTGAACTCGTTGCGTAGGCGCTTGCACTGGCCGAAGAGGTAGCCGATCTCCCGGCTGCCCACGCCGATGTCGCCGGCAGGCACGTCAGTGTCGGGACCGATGTATTTGCACAGCTCCGTCATGAAGCTCTGGCAAAAGCGCATGACCTCGGAGTCGGATTTGCCCTTGGGGTCGAAGTCAGCGCCACCCTTGCCGCCGCCGATGGGCAGGCCGGTGAGGGAGTTTTTGAAGATCTGCTCAAAGCCCAGGAACTTGATGATGCCCTCGTAGACGGAGGGGTGGAACCGCAGACCGCCCTTGTAGGGGCCGATGGCGCTGTTGAACTGGACCCGGAAGCCCCGGTTGACATGGACGCGGCCCTGGTCGTCCTCCCAGGGGACCCGGAACTTGATGATTCGTTCCGGCTCCACCAGGCAGTCCATGACGCCTTCGGTGATGAACTCCGGGCGGGCTTCCACCACGGGAACCAGGGAGGAAAGGACCTCCCGTACCGCCTGGTGGAACTCCGGCTCCGCCGGATTGCGCTGAATGACCCGTTCCATCAAATCGTTGAGATACGCGTGTTGAATCTGCATATGCCTTTCCTCCAAACCTGTTGACTTTCAGCGGCGTTTACCGCTTTTTTAGTTTAATGCTTCAAATCGTAACACAGATAAAGTCCTTGAGTCAACGACTTTTGTCCTCGCCAAAACAACTTTGTAGAAGAGCTCAACTTTTCGGGCGAATGGACTTTTACTTTCCGTCAATTCAGATAAAAACAGCGGAAATATTTCCTTTTTTTGGATGCTAAAATTAAAAGATGAAAGACATCTAACAACTTAAAAGGCAAAAAATTGGGCAAATGGAGCGGAAAATGAAAGATATGGATGCTTGTAAAAAGTGATCTTTTTCACAGATCAGACACTGGTTTTCTGCAGAAAAAACGCCCTCTGCCGGAGCTTAGTCCAGCGGAGGGCGCTGCGGGAAGCGAAGGAGAGGATCAGAAATCGGCATGGGGCTGCTTTGGCTGGAAGATATGGGACCAATCCAGCCGCAGCAGGGCCACCAGAAGCACGATGGAGCTGCACAGCCAGGTCAGGGGATAGGCCCAGGAGATGGTCTGGAACACGGGGAAGACACGCAGGGTCAGCGTCACATAGATGATGCGGATGACGCACCAGGAGGAGAGCATGGCGATCATGGGTACCACGGATTTTCCGCAGCCCCGCAGCACACCGGCCGCGCAGTGAGAGAAGGCAAGAAGGAAGAAGAACAAGGCCACGATATGGGCGTGAATGGAGCCGTAGGAGATGGCCTGAGGCGTGTCCACAAAGATAGACAGGGCGTGGTCGATCTGGAAATAGAGGAGGACGCCGATGCCCTCCGCCAGGGCCATGCCGATGAGGATGCCGGCGATGCCGCCCTTCCGGGCCCGGTCATAGCGGCCGGCTCCCAGGTTCTGGCTGACGAAGGTGGGCAGGGATAAAGACATGCTCATGATGGGCAAAAAGGCCAGTCCCTCGATCTTGCTGTAGGCCCCGTGGCCGGACATGGCGTAGGCACCGAAGGTGTTGATGTTGGTTTGAATCACCAGGTTGCCGATGCTGACCACGGAGCCCTGGATGCCGGCGGGCAGGCCCTGGAGCAGCACCTGGGACAATATGCCGGGGTAAAGGCGCAGCTTACGCAGCTCAAGCTTGGCCAGGTCCTTGCCCCGGAGCATCCGCAGGATGCACAGCGCTGCGCTCAGGCCTTGGGCCAGAACGGTGGCAAAAGCAGCGCCGCCCACCCCCAGATGAAATCCGGCCACCAGCACCAGATCCATAATCACATTGGTGATGGAGGCGATGGCCAGATAATACAGCGGCCGGAGGCTATCCCCCAGGGCCTGCATGATGGCCATGCAGATGTTGAACATGATGATGGTGGAAACCCCGGCAAAGTAGAAATTGAAGTAGCACAGGGAGTCGGGGAGCACGCTTTCCGGTACCTTCATCCACACCAAAATGTGGGGCACCAGGAGAAGTCCTACCACGGTGGAGAGCACCGAGGCGATGAGGCCTAAAAGGAAGTTGGTGTGGATGGCCTTTTCTACGTTCTCCTGGTCGCCGGCACCGAAGTAGCGGGAGATGACCACGCCGCCGCCCAGAGCGATGCCATTGAAAAAGCCGATGATCAAAAGGGTCAGGTTGGTGGCGGAGCTGACGGCGGCAAAGGCGTTGTTGTCCGCAAAATTACCCACCACCCAGGCGTCCGCTAAATTGTACAGCTGCTGCAGCAGCTGCCCCAGGAAGATGGGCAAGGCAAAGCGGAGAATGCCGGGGATGATGGGCCCGTTGATCAGGTCCACAGACCGGGCTGTATGTCTTTTCATGATACCCCCATTCCAGAGATGACAAAAGATGACAAAGGTCTGCCCCCCGGAAAGCGGAGAGCAGACGGCGGTTGCTCTATCAAGAATAGGCCATAAACCGCCTGGTGTCAAGGGAAATCCCTGTCCATTCTGAAAAGAGCGGCGCAGCGGGGTGGAAAGGGCGGCGGAGCGGGAGCGCATCCCCAGGATACGGGGAGAAAAAATTCCACAAAAACAAGGAACGAAATGCGGGGAAAGTTCGTCTATTTTATATAAGGGGACGACCCCAAACTGAAGAGACGGAGGGATACACATGAAAAGACTGGTTTCCCTGCTCCTGTGCGCCGTGCTGCTGGCCGGTTTAACGGTCACAGCCGGGGCGGAAAGCAGTGCCGACGACCGCCTGAGCCAGGTGACGGCGGCGGTGAAAAAGACGCTGGACCTGGATACGGAGGCATACGACGAATTCTGGGGCGACAGCTATGAGGATTCCCTGGCCCGGATGTGGAGCCTCCAGTGGGCCGGCGCCGGCGGCTCGCTGACGGTGGAGGCCCTGGAGGACGGCACCATTGTCAGCCTCCGCCTGGATGATGAGACAAGCTCCTCCGGCGGATTTCCTGCCTTTCCCAGCGGAGACACCAAAAAGGCCACCCAGGCGGCCCAGGCGTTTTTGGATCGGGTGCTGGACAAAGCCACGGAGTCGGTGAAGTTGGGTGAGCCCGAGGGGGAGGACCGGCTGGGCAGCACGGAACTGAGCTTTTCCGGCCAGATCCTGCTCAACGGCCTGCCCTCGGCCCTGACCTATTCCATGACCGTCCGCAGCAGCGACAACCAGGTGACCTGGTTCCGCCGGGACGTGCCGGAGACCGCCTTCCTGGGCACCATCCCTGCCGCCCAGGCCTCTGTCACCCAGGCCAAGGCGGCCGAGATGCTGGGGGACAAGCTGGGGCTGCGGCTGGAGTATGTCCTTCCGGAGGCGGACAGCACCCAGGCGGTGCTGCGCTATCTGCCCCAGAGCGTTCACATCTTCTATGTGGACGCCCGCACAGGAGAGCTGCTGGACCTGACGGAACTGGAGGAGAACCTGTGGAAGGGCAGCGGCGGCGCAGAGGCACCCAGCGAGGACAGCGCCGCCGAGGGGGAGAATGGGCTGTCCCAGGCGGAGCAGGAGGGCATCCAGAAGCTGGAGGGCGTGCTGCCCAGTGACAAGCTGGAGGCCCTGGTGCGGGCGGAGAAGGCCTACGGCCTGGACCGCTACACCCTTGCTTCCGCCGCCTATGCGCTGGAAAAGGGCACCGACGGAGAGGAGGACCAAGTCCTGTGCACCCTGCGCTTCAGCCGCTCCGACGGCAGCGGGACCTATGGCCGGACGGTGCAGGTGGACGCCCGCACCGGTGAGGTGCTGTCGGTGTACTCCCGGGTCCCCTGGGACAAGGACCGGCAGCCCAAGGTGAGCCGGGAAGCCGCCCTGACGGCAGCGGAGGCGTTTTTGAAGGACTTTGCCGGCGACCGCTTTGCCCACCTGGCCCTCTATGAGGTGAATGCCGTGGAGGGTGAAGGCGATCCCTGCTACTACTTCACCTTTGCCCGCCGGGAAAATGACATCTTCTTCCCGGACAACGGCTACCGCGTGGCCATCGACGGGTCCGACGGCTCCGTTTACAGCCTCAGCTATACCTATGATGAGACGCTGACCTTCCAGGCCCCTGAGGGGCTGGTCACCGCCCAGGCGGCCCTCAAGACCTGGGTGGACAGCTACGACGTGACCTTGGGCTACCGGCTGGTGCCACAGCCCCTGAGCGCCTCCGACCCTGCCCAGGCCAAGCTGATGCAGCAGGGCCTCAAGTACTACTACGGCCTGCGCCTGACCTATGCCCAGGAGCGGGAGACCTATTACCTGGGCGTGGACGCCAGGAGTGGACAGCTGGTGGAGCGGGAGATCGCTGCGCCTCAGGCCCCGGCCTATACCGACCTGGCCGGCAGCTGGGCCAAAGCGGACATCGAGACGTTGTCCCGCTATGGCGTGGGCTATGCCTCCGGGACGTTCCAGGCCGGCAAGCAGCTGACCCAGTGGGATCTGGTGTGCCTGCTGGCCAGTCTGGAGGGCTTGCGCCTGGATCCCGCCGAAGCCACGGAGGAGGAAAAAGACGCCGCCTATGACATCGTTTGCCGTATGGGCGCCATGAGCCGCGCTGACCGGGACGAGGAGAAGCTGCTGACCCGGGGCCAGGTGGTGCAGATGCTGCTGGATGCCTCCGGCTACGGCCCGGCGGCCCATCTCCAGGGCATCTACACTTGCTCCTACGGCGACCGGAGCACCATCCCCGCCGATCAGCTGGGCTATGCAGCCCTGGCCCAGGGCCTGAAGCTGGTCCAGGGGAATTACGCCGGCAGCCGCACCGCCACCCGGGCGGAGGCGGCGGTGATGCTCTGCCGGCTGCTGAGCCGGAGCTGAACGCCCGGTGTGCCAAGCCGTTTTCCCTGCATTTCCAAGCTGTGTGCGGCAGCCGCCGCACCGCAAAAAGGCCGCGCCCCACAAGGGGCGCGGTCTTTGACTGTTTGGGGAGAGAAGCGCGCTCAGGCCTCCAGGGCCCGGATCAGGTTCACCATCTCGATGGCGCTCTCGGCGCAGTCGGAGCCCTTGTTGCCGGCCTTGGTGCCGGCCCGCTCCACGGCCTGCTCGATGGTGTCGGTGGTCAGCACGCCGAAGAGCACGGGGATGTCGCTTTGCAGCGCCACAGTGGCCACGCCCTTGGAGACCTCGCTGCACACGTAGTCATAGTGGCTGGTGGAGCCCCGGATCACTGCGCCCAGGGCGATGACGGCGTCATAGCGGCCGCTCTTGGCCATCTTGGAGGCGATGAGGGGGATCTCAAAGGCACCGGGCACCCAGGCCACGTCCATGTCCTCATCCCGCACCCCGTGGCGCAGCAGCGTGTCCTGGCAGCCGCTCAGGAGCTTGGAGACGATGAATTCGTTGAACCGGGCGCAGACAATGCCCACGCGCATCTCCTGGGCGACGAGTTTTCCTTCAAAGCGTTTCATGTGATGTTCCTCCGTTCGTTTTTCAAAAATATCCCCTGGCCGGGATCAGTAGTTGAGAATGTGGCCCATGCGGCGCTGCTTGGTCCGCAGGTAAAAGAGGTCGTCCTTGGTGGCCTCCACCTGGATGGGTACCCGCTCCACGATCTCCATGCCGAAGTCGGAGAGCTGATAGACCTTGTCCGGGTTGTTGGTCAGCAGCCGCAGCGTCTTGGCCCCCAGATCCCGCAGAATCTGGGCCCCGGTCCAGTACTCCCGCAGGTCCGGGGCAAAGCCCAGCTTCACGTTGGCGTCCACGGTGTCGAAGCCCTTCTCCTGCAGCTCATAGGCCTTGAGCTTGTTGATGAGGCCGATGCCCCGGCCCTCCTGGCGCATGTAGAGCACGATGCCCCGGCCCTCTTTTTCGATCTGCTGCATGGCGGCGGCAAGCTGCTGGCCGCAGTCGCAGCGCTTGGAGCCGAACACGTCGCCGGTGAGGCACTCGGAGTGGACCCGGCACAAAATGTCTTTCCCGTCGCCGATGTCGCCCTTGACCAGTGCCACATGGTGCTCACCGGTCAGGTCGTTGACGTAGCCGTAGATCTGGAAGTCGCCGTAGCGGGTGGGCATCTTGGCGCAGGCCTCCCGCACCACATGCTTGTCGTGGAGGCGGCAGTAGTCCTGGAGGGCCTTGATGGTGATGACCTTCAAGCCCCACTCCCGGGCCTTTTCCAGCAGCTCCGTGGTGCGCATCATGGTGCCGTCGTCCCGCATGATCTCGCAGCAGAGACCGCACTGGCTCAACCCCGCCAGACGGCACAGGTCCACGGTGGCCTCCGTGTGGCCGTTGCGGGTCAGCACGCCGCCCCGCCGGGCCACCAACGGAAAGACGTGGCCGGGCCGGCGCAGGTCCTCCGGCCGGGTGGAGAGGTCCACGCACTTGCGGCAGGTGTAGCCCCGCTCTTCGGCGGAGATGCCGGTGGTGGTGTCCACATGGTCGATGGACACGGTAAAGGCGGTGCAGTGGTTGTCGGTGTTGACCTTGACCATCTGCTCCAGCCCCAGGCGGGCGGCCACCTCCTCGCTCATGGGGGTGCAGATCAGGCCCTTGGCGTGCATGGCCATGAAGTTGACGTTTTCCGTGGTGGCGAACTGGGCGGCGCAGATCATGTCGCCCTCGTTTTCCCGGTCCGGGTCGTCGATGGAGATGATGATGCGGCCCGCCCGCAGCTCTTCCAGAGCCTCCTCCACGGTGCAGAACTGATTTTCCATGTTGTGGTCCTCCTCTTGTTGGGTCCAAAGGATTTTGTAAAAAGATGTAGAAAAAGAGTGTTAAAAGCCGTTTTCCGCCAGAAACTCCCAGGTGAGCTTGCTCTGGGGCTGGGCCGCTTCCTGGGGGCGCAGCAGCTTTTCCACGTATTTGCCGATGATGTCGGTCTCCAGGTTCACCGTGTCCCCAGGCTGTTTTTCACTGAGAATGGTAACGGCCACGGTGTGGGGGATGGCGGAGATGGAAAACCGGTCCGTCTCCACCCGGGCCACCGTTAGACTGATGCCGTCGATGGTGATGGAGCCTTTCTCCACAATGTAGCGCAGCAGCGACAGTGAGGCGGATACCGTGTACCACACGGCGTTGTCGTCCCGCCGGAGGGAGAGGATGGTGCCGGTGCCGTCGATGTGGCCGGAGACGATGTGGCCGCCGAAGCGGCTATCTGCCGCCATGGCCCGCTCCAGGTTCACATGGCTGCCTGGGGACAGGGCCCCCAGGGAGGAGCGGTCCAGGGTCTCGTGCATCACGTCGGCGGTGAAGGCACCGTCCAAAAGGGCAGTGGCGGTGAGGCACACGCCGTTGACTGCCACGCTGTCGCCCACCTTCAGATCTCCCAGCACCACGTCAGCGCCGATGGTCAGCGCCGAGGAGTGGGCGCCCCGGCGGATGGAGCGGATGGTGCCGATCTCCTCAACGATCCCTGTGAACATGGTCTGCCACCTCTCCTTCCAGCAAAAAATCCTCCCCCAGGGGGGTGACGGTGACGTTGCGCAGGACTGCGGCCTGGCCTGGCACATCCACGCCCAGGCCCGACACCGGACCCGGCGCGCTTTTGCCGCCAAAGAGCTTGGGGGCCACATAGGCCTGCACCCGCTGTACAAGCCCAGCCTCCAGAGCCGACCAGTTCAGCGTGGCGCCGCCCTCCAGGAGCACGCTGTCGATCTCCTCCTGCCCCAGACGGTCCATGAGGGCGGTCAGGTCCACATGGCCGCCGCGCTCCGGCAGCGTCCACACCCGGCATCCGGCGGCCTCGTAGGGGGCCTTTTTCGCCTCATCGGCGCAGCAGGTGGCCAGCACCGTGGGCACCTGAGAGGCGGTGCGCACCACCTGGGCCTCCAGAGGCGTCCGCAGATGGGTGTCGCAGAGGACCCGCAGCGGGTCCCGGCCGCCCTCGATCCGGCAGGTCAGCAGCGGGTCGTCAGCAAGCACCGTGCCCACCCCGGCCATGATGGCGGCGTATCGGCTGCGGTCCTGGTGGACCCGGTGCCGGGCCGCCTCACCGGTGATCCACCGGGAAGCGCCGGTGTGGGTGGCGATCTTGCCGTCCAGGGTCATGGCGTATTTCATCACCACATAGGGCCGCTTGGTGCGGATGTAGTGGAAAAACACCTGGTTGAGGGCGTCGCACTCCTCCCGCAGCACGCCGGTGACCACCTCCACGCCGCTCCGGCGCAGCTTGTCCAATCCCTTGCCTGCCACCAAAGGGTTGGGGTCGTCAGACCCCACCACCACCCGGGCGATGCCCGCGTCCAAAATGGCGTCGGTGCAGGGTGGCTGGCGGCCCTGGTGACAGCAGGGCTCCAAGGTCACATACATGGTGGCCCCTCTGGGGTCCTCGTGACAGTTTTTCAAGGCGCTGCGCTCGGCATGGAGGTCGCCGCAGCGGGCGTGATAGCCCTGGGCGATGACCTGCCCGTCCCGGACGATGACGGCGCCCACCATGGGGTTGGGATTGGTCCGGCCCATGCCCTTTCGGGCCAGGTCCAGGGCCAGGCGCATATACGATTCGTCTTTCATCCTTCGCCTCCCAAAGAAAAAATGCCTTGAACGGATCTCGTTCAAGGCATCATGAAAAGGCCATGGGACCTGCGCCCCTGGTCTGCTGCTTTCCTTTGAAAAACAAAAAGCCCTGGAATATGACTATTCCAGAGCAACACCATGGGCGCAGGAAACACTCCCTGCTTCCACACGATCTTCTTCCATCCAGACTGTACTGTCGGCTTCGGAATCACACCGAATCATGCCTTGCGGCTCGTGGGCTGTACCACCGGTGGGGAATCGCACCCCGCCCTGAAGATC
>CALXDZ010000049.1 GCA_944387205.1 uncultured Oscillospiraceae bacterium | reverse complement strand
GCGTCCCGGCGCATGAGAAAATAGCGGACACTTTCATTATCAGACAGTGCAATATTCTCCAGTTCCTTGCGGTTGGGCGAGATCTGAAGGATCTCCTCCACAGCGCTGTTGATGATATGATAAAGGTTGCGCATGTATTCATTGTGGGAGGCCTTGGTAATGGCCAGGTGCAGCTCCAGATCCTCATAGGACCAGTTGCCGCCCTCCCGGGCCACTTGAACCACTCGGTCAAATTGACGCCCGATCTGCTCCAACTCCCCGTCTGTGGCCCGCTCGCAGGCCAGAGCGGCGGTATAGGGTTCGAAGATCAGCCGCATTTCAAACAGGTCCTTCACCCGGATCTTGGAGCGCATATTCTGAAAGGCGCTGAAATCCATGGTGTTCTGCGGCAAATTCTGAGAAACAAAGGTTCCCTTTCCCCGGCGGATCTCCAGCACCCCCTGGGCCACCAGAAAGGACACCGCCTCCCGCAAAGTGGTGCGGCTGACTTCCAGCGCAGCAGACATCTCATTTTCATTGGGCAGCTTGCTGCCAGGCTCGTACTGTTTTTCGTAGACGATCATCTCATAGAGCCGGTTAGAGGCCCACTCAGACCGCTTTTCTCGTCTTTGCGCCATAAGAATGCTCCTTTCTGCCCAGTTGGGTGGTTCATTTTTTCTTGTGATGTCTGATCTTATTTATACACATGTTATCACATCCCCTGCAAGACGCAAGAAGAATTTTACAGTTTGGGCAAAGATATTGCACTTGTGCACAGGTTCTCTTTCCATTTTTTTGCCATCCTTGTACACTTTGCCGGTCTTTTGCCTGTGAACGCCTGTTTTTCATGGGATGACATTGACTTTTTGAAAAAAAAGGTCTATTCTCTTGTCAGATTCTACATTACAGGAGACTGCTATGAACTCTGTCGTCTGCACAAGCGCATACGCCTATTACTTTAGCTTTACCTATTACTTTATGGGTAAGGCTGATTCGCGCTGCGCCAAGATGAGCAGATAGGGACCATTGACAGGGAAAATTTCGGTCCGCCATCGGAAAGCCGCAGTGCAAACTGCGGCTTTTTTATTTTTCTTTTGACTTTTGTAAATTTTCTTATAAGGAGCATGTGTTATGATCGTCATTCTCAAACCCAATCCCGATCCCGTTCAAGCGGAAAATCTGATCGAATGGATCAAGGGCTTCGGCCTGGACATTCACACCTCCCAGGGCTCCACTCACACCATCCTGGGTCTGGTGGGCGACACCACCGTCATCGACATCGACCTGATCCGGGCCATGGACATCGTGGAGGACGTGCGCCGGGTCCAGGAGCCCTATAAGTTCGCCAACCGGAAGATGCACCCCCAGGACACTGTGGTGGAGCTGGAAAACGGCACCAAGATCGGCGGCGGCCACTTCGCCATCATGGCCGGCCCCTGCTCCGTGGAGAGCGAGGAGCAGATCTGTCTGGTGGCTGAGCGGGTGAAGGCTGCCGGCGCCAAGCTGCTTCGGGGCGGTGCCTTCAAGCCCCGCACCTCTCCCTATTCCTTCCAGGGTCTGGAGGATGAGGGCATCCGGCTGCTGCTTGAGGCCAAGCGCCACACCGGCCTGCCCATCGTCACTGAGATCATGGAGCTGAGTCAGCTGGATCTCTTTGCCGACGTGGATGTGATCCAGGTGGGCGCCCGGAACATGCAGAATTTCTCCCTCCTCAAGGAGCTGGGCCGCACCAACAAGCCCATTTTGCTCAAGCGCGGCCTGGCCAACACCCTCCAGGAGTGGCTCATGAGTGCCGAATATGTGCTGGCCGGCGGCAATGAGCAGGTCATTCTCTGCGAGCGGGGCATCCGCACCTTTGAAACCGCCACCCGCAACACCCTGGACCTGTCTGCCATCCCCATGATCCACCACATGAGCCACCTGCCTGTCATCGTGGACCCCAGCCACGCCACCGGCATTGCCTGGATGGTCAAGCCCATGGCTCTGGGTGCCGTAGCCGTAGGGGCCGACGGACTGATGGTGGAGGTCCACAACGACCCGCCTCGGGCCAAATGTGACGGCGCTCAGTCCCTGACCCCCGACGCCTTCGATGATCTGACTGCCTCCCTGGCAGCCATCCGTCCGGGTCTTTTGGACGAGTAACCCCACGAAACAGGAGGAAACACCATGAACATCGCAATCGTGGGTCTGGGCCTCATCGGCGGGTCCCTGGCCAAGGCCCTGCGGCAAAAGACTGACCACCACCTGCTGGGTTTCGACCAGGACCGTGCGGTACTGGACCGTGCCCTGGCAGAGGGTGTGCTGGCTGAAGCCCTGACAGAGGAGAATCTCTCCTGCTGTGACATCCTGCTTCTGGCCCTTCGGCCCCAGGCCATTATTCAGTGGCTCACCGACCACGCCCCCCAGCTGAGCTGCCGCACGGTGGTGCTGGACTGCGCCGGCACCAAGGCCAAGGTCTGTGCCGCCGGCCAGGGCCTGGCCCGGCAGTGGGGCTTCACCTTCGTAGGCGGCCACCCCATGGCCGGCACGGAGAAGATGGGCTACGCCGCCAGCCGCCCCAATCTCTTTGACGGGGCCTCCATGCTGGTGGTGCCCGGAGAAAACTACCCGCCCCGGGTGCGGACTATGGTGGAAGAGCTGTGCCGGGAGATCGGCTTCGGCGGCGTCAAATACACCACCGCCCAGGAGCACGACCGCACCATCGCCTACACCTCCCAGCTGGCCCACGTGGTGTCCTCCGCCTATATCAAAAGCCCCACGGCCCAGAACTATGTGGGCTTTTCCGCCGGCAGCTTCAAGGACATGACCCGGGTGGCCTTCCTCAACGAGCCCATGTGGACGGAACTGTTTTTGGAGAACCGGGAGAATCTGCTGCGGGAGCTGCGGGAGCTCCAGGGGCACCTGAGTGACTACATCCAGGCCCTGGAGGACGGCAACTGGGACACCCTGGAAGGGCTGCTGCGGGAGGGCCGGACCCTGAAGGTCCTCTCCGACAATCGGGAGGTGTGAGCATGGATATATGCATCACTCCTTCCCGCCTCTCCGGCTCCGTCACCCCGCCACCCTCCAAATCCCAGGCCCACCGGCTGGTGATCGCCGCCGCCCTGGCTCAGGGCATCAGCACGGTGGACAACTTCACCCTCTCTCAGGACATAGAGGCCACCCTCCGGTGCATGGAGGCCCTGGGGGCCTGCTGGAGCAAGGAGGGCTCCGCCCTCCGCATCACCGGCATGGGCGGCCGGCCCCCGCTGGGGCAGCTGCCCCACATGGACTGCAGCGAGTCCGGCTCCACGCTGCGCTTTTTGATCCCCGTGGCCCTGGCAACGGCAGGCGGCGGTGTGTTCACCGGTCAGGGACGGCTGATGGACCGGCCCCAGGGGCCCTATTTCGACCTCTTTCAGGAAAAAGGCATCGCCTTTTCCCGGGAGGGCAACACCCTCACCGTGGAGGGCCAGCTGACCCCCGGAGAGTACCGCCTGCCGGGCAACGTGTCCAGCCAGTTCTTCACAGGATTGCTCTTTGCCCTGCCCTTGCTAAGCGGCAAGAGCACCATCGTCTCCACCACCGCCGTGGAGAGCCGGGACTACATCAACATGACCCTGGATGCCCTGGCCAGTGCCGGGATAATGGCGGAGGCCCTCCCCGGCGGCGGTTTTTCCGTCTCCCCCGGCGTCTACCAGCCCTTTGCCCGGACGGTGGAAGCAGACTGGTCCCAGGCGGCCTTCTGGTACGCAGCGGCCTTTCTGGACAACGCCGTCACCCCCTTGGGCCTCTCTCCCACCTCTACCCAGGGCGACCGGGTCATCGCTTCCCTCTACTGGACCCTTGCCCGCCCCGGAGACACCGAGATCGACGTGTCGGGCTGTCCTGACCTGCTGCCGCCTCTGGCGGTGATGGCCGCCGTGCGGCAGGGCGTCACCCGCTTTACCGGCGCGGCCCGGCTGCGGCTCAAGGAGAGTGACCGGCTGGAAACCACTGCCGCCCTGCTCACCGCCCTGGGGGGCCGGGTGGTGACCGGAGAGGACTTCCTCACCGTCTCCGGCGGCTCCCTCACCGGCGGCACCGTGGACGGGGCCAACGACCACCGCATCGTCATGGCGGCGGCGGTGGCCGCCACCGCCTGCTCCAAGCCCGTGGTCATCCGCGGCGCAGAGGCCGTCAGGAAATCCTATCCCTCCTTCTGGGCGGACTATGAGGCCCTGGGAGGCCGCATCCAATGGAAGGAGGTATAAGTATGCGCTATACGATTTTCGGGGAGTCCCATGGACCGGCCATCGGCGTGGTGCTGCAGGGCGTGCCCCCGGGACTCACGGTGGACCTGGAGGCCATGGCCTTTGACCTGGGCCGCCGGGCCCCTGGCAAGAGCCCCATGGCCACTGCCCGGAAGGAGGCGGACCAGGTGGAGTTCCTCTCGGGCCTCTTTCAGGGAAAGACCACCGGCGCTCCTTTGTGCGCCGTGATTCGCAACACGGACCAGCACTCCTCGGACTATGCCGCCACCCGGGATCTGGCCCGACCGGGCCACGCCGATTACACCGGCTTTGTGGCCTCCCGGGGCTGCGGCGACTACCGGGGCGGCGGCCACTTCTCCGGCCGCCTGACCGCCCCGCTGGTAGCGGCGGGAGCCATCGCCAAGCAGCTGCTGGCCCAAAAGGGCGTCAGTGTAGGCGCCCACATCCTGTCCCTGGGCGCGGACTTGGAGGACACGGACCTTCTCGACCTGCCGGACGTGACGCCGGAGCTGCTGCATCAGGCGGCGCTGCGGTCCGTTCCCGTCCTCAACGAGGCCATGGGGCCTGCCATGGAGGCGGCCATCTTAGCCGCCCGGCAGGAATGCGACAGCATCGGCGGCGTGATCCAATGCGCCGTACTGGGTCTGCCTGCCGGCGTAGGCGGCCCCGACTTCGGAGAGAACCTGGAAGGGGAACTGGCCCGGGCCCTCTTCGCCGTACCCGCCGTCAAGGGCGTGGCCTTCGGCGCAGGCTTCGCCCTGGCCCAAATGCGGGGCAGCCAGGCCAATGACCCCTTCTGCATGGACGGCGGCACCGTCTGCACCCGCACCAACCACAACGGCGGCATCAACGGCGGCATCTCCAACGGGATGCCCGTGGTCTTCACCGCCGCCATCAAACCCACCCCCTCCATCTCCCAGCCCCAGGCAACCGTCAACTTCCGCACGGGAGAGGAGACCACCCTCACCATCAAGGGCCGGCACGACCCCTGCATCGTGCCCCGGGCCGTCGTGGTCGTCGAAGCCGCTGCGGCATTGACTATCTGGAATCTTTTGGAAGGAGCACATCAGTAATGGATAGATTGGAGATTCGCAAGGAGATCGACACCCTGGATGACCAGCTCACCGGGCTGTTCGTCCGGCGCATGGAGCTGTGCGGCCAGATGGCCGACTACAAGATCGCAAACAACCTCCCCCTGCTGGACCGGGGCCGGGAGCGGGACATCGTCAGCCGGGTCACGGAGAACTGTCCCGAGGAGATGCAGAGCTATGTCAAGAGCCTGTTCAACCAGATCTTTGACCTGAGCCGGGACCACCAGGCAGGCAAGATGCGCTGGCAGTCCACCCTGCCCGCCCAGATCGAAAAGGCCCTCCAGGAGACCCCCCAGCTCTTTCCCGCCAAGGCCACCGTGGCCTGCCAGGGTCGGGAGGGTGCCTACGCCCAGTTCGCCGCCGACCGGCTCTTCTCCATGCCCCGGCTCATGTACTTCAACTCCTTCGCCGACGTGATCCGGGCCGTGGACAAGGGCCTTTGCCAGTACGGCGTGCTGCCCATCGAAAACAGCCTCCACGGCTCCGTCAACGAGGTCTACGACCTGATCGGTGAGGAGAACCGGTTCTACATCGTCCGCACCGTGCGCCTCCAGGTCCACCACTCCCTGCTGACCCGGCGCAAGACGGACCTCTCCGCCATCCGGGAGGTGATCTCCCATGAGCAGGCCCTAGGCCAGTGCGCCGGCTTCCTCAAGACCCTGGGCCCCAATGTGAAGGTCACCGTGTGCGAAAACACTGCCGCCGCCGCCAAGCTGGTGGCCGAATCCGACCGGGATGATCTGGCGGCCATCGCCTCCTCCGGCTGTGCCGAGCAGTACGGCCTCCATGTGGTGGCCAGCGGCATCCAGGACAGCGACAACAACTACACCCGTTTCATCTGCATCGCCAAAAATATGCAGATCTTTCCCGGTGCCAGCCGCATCAGCATCCTCTTCCGCCTGGCCCACCGGCCCGGCTCCCTGGCCTCCCTGTTGTCTCGTCTGGCGGCCCACGGGCTGAACCTGACCAAGCTGGAGAGCCGCCCCATCCCCGGGCTGGATTTCGAGTTCACCTTCTACGCCGACATCGAGGCCAGCGTCTATGACGAGAGTGTCCGCAACCTGCTGGCGGAGCTGGACGCCTCCCCGGAGACTTTCGTGTTCCTGGGCAGCTATTCGGAGCTGTAACGCAAACCAACGAGAGGAGGCGGACGCCTTTGTACGGACTGATCGGAGAGAAGCTGGGCCACAGCTTTTCCAAAACTATTCACGAGCACCTGTGGGCGCAGCACTACGATCTGATGCCCATGGATCGGGAGGCGTTGGATCGCTTTTTGCGTCAGCGCTCCTTTGACGGAGTCAATGTTACCATTCCCTACAAGCGCACGGTGATGCCCTACTGCGACGCCATCGATGAAAAGGCCCGGGCCATCGGCTGCGTCAACACGCTGGTATGCCGGGACGGCCGCCTGGTGGGCTACAACACCGACTTTGACGGCCTGGCCTACTGCCTGGACCGGGCGGGCATCACCCTCCAGGGCAAGCGGCTGCTGATTTTGGGCAGCGGCTCCACCTCCCTAACCGTCCGGGCGGTGGCCCGGGCCCGGGGTGCATCGGAGATCGCCGTGGTCTCCCGCACGGGCGAGCTGAACTATGAAAACGTCTACGACCGGGCGGATCCCCAGGTCATCATCAACGCCACCCCCGTGGGCATGTGGCCCAATGTGACGGGCCGCCCGGTGGATCTGCGCCGCTTTCCCCATTTGGAGGCGGTGGCAGATGTGGTCTACAATCCCCTGCGGACGGAGCTGGTGCTCCAGGCGGAGGAGCTGGGTCTGCCCGTCACCGGCGGATTGCCCATGCTGGTGGTCCAGGCGGTGTACGCCGCCCGGCACTTCTGCGGCCGCACCTTCTCTCCCCAGGAGATCGAATCCGCCATCCGTCTGGTGGAGCGCCAGCAGAGCAACATCGTCCTCATCGGGATGCCCGGCAGCGGAAAGACCTCCGTAGGGCAGGCTCTGGCGGAGCGCTCTGGCCGGGAGCTGGTGGACATCGACAGCGAGATCGTCCGCCAGGCAGGCTGCTCCATCCCTCAAGTCTTTGCCGCTGAGGGTGAAACAGGCTTCCGAAAGCGGGAGGCGGAGGTCATCGCCCGTGCCGCCTCGGAGGGGGGGAAGATCCTCTCCACCGGCGGCGGCGCACCTCTTTCAGAGGAGAACCGTCATGCCCTGCGCCGCAGCGGACGGGTCTACTTCCTCCAGCGGGCGCTGGAACAGCTGCCCACAGAGGGCCGCCCCCTGTCCCAGGCCGCCGACTCCCTGGCAGCCATGTACGAGGCCCGGCTGCCATCCTACACTGCCTGCGCTGATGTAAGCGTGGACAACAACGGCCCTCTGGCCGACACGGCAGAGCGTATCTGGCGGGACTTCCTCTAAAACCTAAGTCCAGCCGTCATCATACCCGCCTCATCAAGAGGCGCAAGGAGGAATGCCACATGAATCTTCTGGTCATCAACGGCCCCAATCTGAACCTGCTGGGTCTGCGGGAGCCGGACATCTACGGCCGCGAGAATTACGCGGCCCTTTTGGAACTCATTGAAAGCACCTGCGCCCAGCGTGGCATTGAGGTGGAGTGCTTCCAGTCCAACCACGAGGGGGCCATCGTGGACAAGATCCAGGAGGCCTACGGCACCCAGGACGCCATCGTCATCAACCCGGCGGCCTATACCCACACCAGCGTGGCCATCCTGGACGCCCTGAAAGCGGTGGCGCTGCCGGCGGTGGAGGTCCACCTGTCCGACATTTCCGCCCGGGAGGCCTTCCGGCAGCACTCCTTTGTGTCCCCCGCCTGCCGCAAGACCATCGCAGGCCACGGCTTCCAGGGCTATGTGGAGGCCATCGACTATCTGTATGCAGACTGGAAGGAGAGAAACTGATATGGAACGCACATTTTCCCGACTGATGAACAAGCTGGAGACCAAGGGTGCCGCGGACATCCTCAAATACGCCTCCGTTCCCGGCGTCATTCCCCTGTCCGCCGGCAGCCCCTCTCAGGAGGCCTTTCCCACCAAGGAGCTGGCGGAGATCGCCGCCGCCGTCTTTCGGGAGGAGGCCGTCACCGCCCTCCAGTATAACCCCACCGAGGGCTATCCCCCTCTGCGGGCCTTTCTGCCCGGCTGGCTGAAGGAGAAGTACGGCGTGGGCGGCCAGGGGGATGCCCTGGTGCTGACCTCCGGCGCCCAGCAGGTCATGCATCTGGCCGCCGCCTGCCTGGTGGACGAGGGGGACACGGTGCTGTGTGAGGACCCCAGCTTCGTGGGCTCCATCAACGCCTTCCGGGCCACCGGCGCCAACGTGGTGGGCATCCCCATGGAGGACGACGGCATCGACACTGATGCCCTGGAGCAGGCCTTGGAGACCCAGCCCCGGGTGCGGCTGCTCTACACCATCCCCAACTTCCAAAATCCCACCGGCATCACCATGTCCCTGGAAAAGCGGCGGAAGGTCTACGAGCTGGCCCGCCGCCACGGCGTCACCGTGCTGGAGGACAACCCTTACGGCGACCTGCGCTACGAGGGAGAGGACCTGCCCGCCATCAAGACCTTCGACACCGAGGGCGTGGTGATCTACGCCGGCAGCTTCTCCAAGGTCATCGCCCCGGGCCTGCGGGTGGGCTACGCCCTGGCGGACAAGGCTCTGGCTGAGATGATGGGCCAGATAAAGCTGTGCGACGACGTTCACACCGCCGCACTGTCCCAGATGCTGTGCTACCGCTATCTGACCCAGTACGACTTCGAGGCCCATCTGGGAGAACTGCGCAGGCTCTATGCCCAGCGCTGCGCCTTTGCCAAGAAATGCTTTGCCAAGCACCTGGCGCCTTATGGCGTCACCTGCGCCCCGGCTCAGGGCGGCCTCTTTTTGTGGCTGACCCTGCCCCACTCCATCCCCATGAAGGACTTCTGCACCGCTGCCGTCCGGGACCATCAGGTGGCCGTGGTGCCCGGCACCACCTTCACCGTGGACCCCGACTCCCCTATCCAGGGCTTCCGGGTCAACTTCTCCGCTCCCTCCTATGAGGCGCTGGAGGAAGGCTTTGTTCGACTGGAGGCATGCCTGCGCACCTTTTTCTGATCTCTCTTTCTTCTTTCTCGCAAAAGCCATCAGCCCCGGGACCGCCGGTTCCGGGGCTGATGGCTTTTGCCCTCTTGACATACCTCGAAATTCGATGTATATTATACCTAGAAATTCGAGGTAAAGGAGGGATCGATCCATGCGGCAGAAAAAAACGGTGGAGCACACGGCGCTGCTGGTGCTGGCCCTGCTGTCCCGGGAGGATATGTACGGCTATCAGATGATCGCCCGCCTGGAGGAGCAGTCGGACCATACCTTCGAGATGAAGGAGGGCACCCTCTACCCCATCCTCCACGGTCTGGAAAAGGAGGGCGCGGTGCGGGCCTACCTGATGGAGGCCCCCAACGGCCGGCAGCGGAAGTACTACCATCTCACGGAGCAGGGCAAGGGACTGCTCCAAACGGAAAAAGAGGAGTGGCAGGCCTATTCCCGGGCGGTGAACGCGGTGCTGTCCAGCGCCCTGGGGACGGCATAAGGAGGGCGGGTATGGAGCGATTCGACGCCTTTTGCCAGGCGGTGTGCCGCCAGGTCCGCCACGCCACGCCCCGGGAGCGGCGGGCCATCCGGGCGGAGCTCACCGGACACCTGGAGGACCGTGCGGAGGACCTGCGGCAGCGAGGTATGCCGGAAGAGGAAGCGGAGGAACGGGCCGTGGCGGCCATGGGGGACCCGGAGGCCATCGGCAGGGAACTGAACCGGCAGTATCCCCTGGGCTGGCTGATCGTGAGCCGGTGCGCCCTAGTGTTGGCGGCGGTGCTGGTGCTGCATCTGTTCGCCCCGGCGGTGGCCACATTTGCCAGCGTTCAGGGCAATCTCTCCACCCGGTCGAATCCGGAGATGGTGGTCCAGCGTATGAAAAAGGGCTCCTACATCGGTTTGCAGTCCCTGGACCTGAGCTGCCAGGGCGACGGCTGGACACTGCTGGTGTGCGCCTCCGCCTTGAGGCAGGAGGAGGACGGCACCTGGAACGCGGCGGTGGCCACCGTTCTTTACTCCCGCAACCCTTTCTCTCCCCTGCCCCGGCATCTGCCCGAGCGCATCTGCCTGGGGGAGGAGCTCCGGGGGATAAGCCGAAGCGGCGGGAAGAGCGAATCTGTGACCACATACTTCTCCCAGGTGGAGTCGGGGCAGCCCTCCGTAACCCTGACAGTGCCTCTCTCTGCTGACGAAACCACCTGTCTGGACATTCCGCTGGATTGGGAGGAGGTCCTATGAAAAAGACTGTCTGCATCACCCGCAAGGGCCGGGCCCTGCGGCGGGTGGCCCTGGTTTTTCTTTTGCTGCTGCTCCTCTGGCTGACGCCCTTTTACCACCTGACCCCCGGACAGGTCTCCCGCCGGGAGGCCAAAGACTGGATGCTGGAGGACCGGGTGGAGATCTTGGAGACCCAGTACCTCTGGGAGGACGGGACTCTCCGGGCCCTGCAGCTGTCCGCCGTGGGAGAGGACACCTTGCTGGTCCTGTCCCAGTGGGCTTTTTTAGGCGGCTGGCAGCTGGAGAGCGCCAGCCGGGCCCAGCCGGGCAACGCTTTGGACGCCGGCTTCCTCCAGTGCGCCCACGGAGATGGAGAAACCAACTGGAGCCTTTTGGCCTCCTTTGGCCGCCTCCGCAGCCCAGAGGTCACGGTCCTCAGCTTCTCCGCCAAGGCCTCCGGCGTGGTGGACGGCGTTTGGACGGAGGGGGAGTACACCTCCGTGGATGTGGACGACGGCTCCTTTCCCACCAGGGACGGGGAGCGATATTTCCTTCAGTTCCTGCCTCTGGAGGTGGGAGCCGGGACCCACTGGGACGTCCGCCTGGATGCCCAAAACAGCGCCGGGGAGACCCTGGCCACCCGCACCAGTGACGCCTACTGGGATTTCTCCTGGTGAAGCAAAAAGGACAGCCCTGTTCGGGCTGTCCTTTTTTTGCTCACATATCGCTGAGCACGTCCTTGTTCTTCATAAAGTACTCCACGCCGGAGTAGAGGGTGGTCAGGGCGATGACCCAGACGCAGGCGGTGTTCAGCCAGGCGGGGATGGGCAGGAACATCAGCACGATGCACACCATGGTGGAGGCGGTCTTGACCTTGCCGGACCAGCCGGCGGCGATGACCCGGCCCTTGTCCGAGGCCACCATCCGCAGCCCGCTGACGGCGAACTCCCGGATGATGACGATCAGCAGCGCCCAGGCGGGCATCTGGCCGATCTCCACGAACCACAGCATGGCCGCCGTCACCAGCATCGTGTCGGCCAGGGGGTCGGCAATCTTGCCGAAGTCCGTCACCAGGTGGTACTTCCGGGCGATCTTGCCGTCCAGCATATCGGTGAGGCTGGCGATGATGAAGATGGCCAGAGCCACATAGGTGGAGCCGGAAAAGCCCCAATACAGCACCACCATAAAGACAGGGATCAATAAAATGCGCAGAACAGTCAATTTATTGGGTAGATTCATGGATATACTCCTTTGCTGCAAGAGATACGCCGCCAGGGCGGGAAGGGGGATGCGCGCTTTGGATAGGGTTCGGTCAGACCCGCTCGCCGGTCAGCTCCCCGTCCATGACGCCGGTGACACGGACGGAAACGAAGGTCCCGATCTCCGGGTCCTCCTGGGCGGTGAAGTAAATGCGACCATCGATGTCCGGGCTCTCGGCATAGCTGCGGCCGAAGAACATCTGGGCCTGGCCGTCGAAGCCCTCGCAGAGCACCTCCAGCACCTGACCCTGACGGGATTCATTGAAGCCGTCGATGATCTCGGACTGGACATCCACCAGCAGCTCCGCCCGGCGGACCGCCTCCTCCGTGGGCACATGGTCCATCTGGGCCGCCCGGGTACCCTCCTCCGGGGAGAAGGGAAACACGCCCGCCCGCTCGATGCGGGTCTCACGGAGGAACTCACACAGCTCCTCAAAGGCAGCCTCGTCCTCGTAGGGCAAGCCGGTGATGATGCTGGTCCGCAGCACCAGCCCCGGAATGCGGCTGCGCAGCTTCGCCAGCAGCGCCGTCAGCTCCGCCTTGGTGTCCCGGCGGTTCATGGCCTTCAAAATGGTGTCGTTGCAGTGCTGGATGGGCAGATCGATATATTTGAGGATCTTGGGCTCAGAGGCGATGGTGTCGATGAGCTCATCGGTGATCTCGTCGGGATAGAGGTAGTGGAGCCGGATCCAGTGGAAGTCCAGCTTGCACAGCTCCCGCAAAAGGGCTGCCAGCTGGTGCTCCCCGTTCAGGTCCGTGCCGTAGCGGGTGATGTCCTGGGCAATGACCAGCAGCTCCTTCACGCCCGCGTCCGCCAGCTCCCGGGCCTCCTTGAGCAGCTCATCCATGGGACGGCTGCGGTACTTGCCCCGCAGGGAGGGGATGACGCAGTAGGCGCAGTGGTTGTCGCAGCCCTCGGCAATGCGCAGATAGGCGTACCAGGGCGGCGTGGAGAGGATGCGGGGGCCGTCCTGGGGGGCGGTGTGGATGTTGCCGAAGCGGGCGGGCCGGTGGTCCGCCATGACCTCCTCCACCGCCTGGACGATGTCGCCGTAGCTGCCGGTGCCCAGGATGCCGTCCACCTCCGGCAGCTCCGTGAGCACGTCCTCCTTGTACCGCTGGGCCATGCAGCCGGTGACCAGGATCTTCTTCACCTGGCCCGCCTGTTTCAGCTCCGCCATCTGGAGGATGTTGTCGATGGCCTCCTCATTGGCGGAGGCCAGGAAGCCGCAGGTATTGATCACCACCACGTCGGCCCCCTCGGGCTGGGCGGCCACGGTGTGTCCCGCCGCCGACACGCTGGCCATCATCTGCTCGCAGTTGACCTGGTTCTTGGCACAGCCCAGGGAGATAAATGATACCGTATAGGGCAAAAGGATCCCTCCTGTTCAAATTCGTCCGCAGGCCGGACCACCGGCGCGGCAAAAGGGCGGGCGTGCACCCGCCGTCATTCCTCCGTCTCCACGCCCAGCTCCCGCAGGGCCGGTCCCACATCGGACCAGGAAAACCCCCGGCGCAGCAGGGCGCCGCAAAGACGCTTTTTCTCCTTTTCATCCGGCGTCCGGCCTCGGAGCTTTCCCTCCAGGAAGCGCCGGATCTGCTCCGCCGGCTCTGGCAGCTCCTCCAGGGCCTGCTCCCACAGCTCCCGGGGCACACCCTTTTCAAAGAGCTTCTGCCGCACCCGCTGGGGGCCGTAGCCCAAAGAGGCACAGTGCCGAGCCAGGGCTGCGGCATAGCCCGCATCATCCAAAGCACCGATGGCCTCCAGCCACTGGGCGGCATACCGGGCCTCCGCCTCCGAGGCACCCTTGTCCTGGAGCTTGCGCTGGAGGTCCCGGCTGGACATGGCCCGCTTGCCGATGAGCTCCGCCGCCTTGGTCCTGACGCCGGAGGCCCCGGCGGCGGCTTTGAGCCGAGCCAGGGTCTCCTCATCCAGATCGTCGCCGGTGCGGAGGCGGAAGTCCAGCACCTCCTGCTCCGTCAGGCGCAGCAGTGTGCCGTCCTCCAAAAAAGCCAGGATGCGGTCCCGCTTGTGCCGGGACCGCTCCAGTTTCTCAATCCGCATCGTCGAAGTCGTCGGCGCTCACGTCCACGGCCCGGCCCGCGGTCTTGGCCGCCGCACGGGACTGGCCGGTCATGAGCTTGTCAAAGCCCGCCCGGACATCGGCCTCCAGCTTGGCGGCCACCTCCGGGTTCTCCTTGAGGTACTTCTTGGCGGCGTCCCGGCCCTGGCCGATGCGGGTCTCACCCATGGAGAACCAGGAGCCGGACTTCTGCACCAGATCCAGCTTCACGCCCAGGTCCAACAGCTCACCCTCATGGGCGATGCCTTCGCCGTACATGATGTCGAACTCCGCCTCCCGGAAGGGGGGCGCCATCTTGTTCTTCACCACCTTGGCCCGGGTGCGGTTTCCGATGACCTCGGACCCGTTTTTCAGGGCCTCGATGCGGCGCACATCGATGCGCACGGAGGAGTAGAACTTCAGCGCCCGGCCGCCGGTGGTCACCTCCGGGTTACCGTACATGACACCAACCTTTTCACGCAGCTGGTTGATGAAGATGACGATGCAGTTGGTCTTGCCGATGGCGCCGGTGAGCTTCCGGAGCGCCTGGCTCATAAGCCGGGCGTGGAGGCCCACATAGCTGTCGCCCATCTCGCCCTCGATCTCCGCCCGGGGCACCAGGGCCGCCACAGAGTCCACCACGATCACGTCGATGGCGCCGGAGCGGACCAGGGCCTCGGTGATCTCCAGGGCCTGTTCACCAGTGTCCGGCTGGGAAATGAGCATCTCCTCAATGTTCACGCCCAGGGCACGGGCGTAGGTGGGGTCCAAGGCGTGCTCAGCGTCCACAAAGGCTACATCGCCGCCCTTTTTCTGGGCCTCCGCCACCACATGGAGGGCCAGGGTGGTCTTACCGGAGGACTCCGGTCCGTAGATCTCGATGATCCGGCCCCGGGGCAGTCCGCCGATGCCAAGGGCCAGATCCAGGGCCAGAGAGCCGGTGGGGATGACCTCCACGTTCAGATTGGCGTTGTCCCCCAGCCGCATGATGGAGCCCTTGCCATACATCTTTTCGATCTGGCTCATAGCGGCCTCAATGGCCTTCTTCTTGTCGGAAGCCGGTGCCGCAGAGGGCATGGGCGCTTTTTCTCTTGCCATATCTTCTCCTCCTATATGAAACGATGTGATTTTTTGCTGTTCTCAGACCTCTGCGCACAGTGTGCCGAAGACCACCCGGGGGATCTCGTGGAGGTCCTTGACCACCTGGATGTCCCCGAAGCCCTGGGCCCGCATGATCCGCAGCACGCTGTCGGCCTGACCGATGCCCACCTCGAAGTAGAGCCGGCCGCCCACATTCAGGGCCTCCTTCCACTTTTCGGCAATGGCCCGGTAGAAATCCAGGCCGTCCTCGCCGCCGTCCAGAGCCAGGTGGGGCTCATAGTCCCGGACCGAGGCGTCCAGCCCGGAGATGTCGCCATGAGGGATGTAGGGGGGATTGGAGATGATGCACTGAAAATCCCCCAGGGATTTCTCCGGCCTCTCCCGGGCGTCCGCCTGTATGGGCACCACCCGGCCCGTGAGGCCGTTGCGCCGGATGTTCTGACGGCAGATCTTCAAGGCCCCGTCGGACCACTCCCCCAGTACCACCCGGGCCTGGGGTGCGTTGGCCGCCACCGCTAGGCCGATGCAGCCGCTTCCGGCGCACAGGTCCAGCACACGGCACTCCCCCAGGGTCTTTATATAGGCGATGGCCTGCTCCGCCAGCACCTCCGTGTCCGGTCGGGGGATCAGCACCTCCGACGAGATGTCCAGGGGCAGGCCGTAAAACTCCCACTCCCCGATGAGGTAGGCCACCGGCTCCCCTGCCAGGTGCCGGGCCACCAGCTCCCGGGTCCGCCGCTCCAGCTCCGGCGAGGCGTACAGCGCCCCGTCCCGATAGAGCTGCTCCCGGCTCTTGCCTGTGGCAAAGCACACCAGCTCCCGGGCCTCCAAGGTGGCGGCCTCGATGCCGGCAGCCCGGAGCTGCTGGCGAATATCTAAATACAAATTGTTGTATGTGATAGCCATATTACGCTCCGTAATTAGTTTTCTCCCGATCCCGGGGATTTACCAGGCGTCCTTGCCCTTCTGGGAGGGCAGCACCAGCTCCAGAGAGCGGATGGCGCACTCGATCATACCGTCCTCCGGCTCGTTGGTGGTGAAGTTCTGCATCCACATTCCCGGTGCCGTCAGCAGCCGGCTCAGGCCATTGTCATGGCGGCCCACCCAGCGGATGAACTCATAGGTGACGCCCACCACCAGAGGCAGCAGCACCAGATGGACCAGGGTACGAAGCCACACATTGGTGATGGGCCAGATACCGAACACCACGGAGGAAAAGAGGATGGACACGAAGATGACCACGAAGAGGAAGCTGGTGCCGCAGCGGGGATGGTGCCGAGGCATATCCCGCACGTTCTCCACTGTCAGAGGCAATCCCCTCTCGTAGCAGAAGATGGTCTTGTGCTCCGCCCCGTGGTACTGAAACACCCGGTAGATATCCTTTTGCTTGGAACAGAGGATCAAATAGGCCAGGAAGATGACGATCTTCAGCAGACCCTCCAGGAGATTCCGGCCCCACAGGGGGAAATCCGGGAAGAAGTGCAGCAGACCACCAGTGAGGAAGGTGGGCAAAAACAAAAAGAGCACCAAGGAAAGGCCCACGCCCAAAAACACGGAAAAGCCGATGAGCAGACTCTCCAGCTTTTTGCTGCTGATATGTTTTTCCATCCACTGTTCCAGCCGGGAGGGCTCCGAAGGCTCCTCATCGGGGTAGAAGTCCGCCGAGTACATCAGCGCCTTCACCCCCTCCACCATAGAGCTGAGAAAATTCACCGTGCCCCGGATCAGGGGCCAGCCCAAAATGGGATACCGGTCCTTGATGAGCCGCAGTTTTTCTACCTTTTCCACCAGTTGTCCGTCCTTATCCCGGACCACGATGGCCTGCTGCTCCGGCCCCCGCATGAGGATACCCTCGATGAGGGCTTGTCCGCCGATGCTGGTACGGAAGCAGCTGCCTGAGTGTTTCTCACTTGCCATTGATCTGTTATTCCTTTCCAATGGGAGCATATCACAAGGCGTGATAAAATGCAAACATTTGTTCTATATTCTTTTCCCCCGGCGGGCAGAAAGACCCGCCGGAGAGGATGCTCAGGTCTAATCTGCCAGGGGCAGCCGGATGGTGACCACCGTACCGCCGCCCTCGGCATTGTCGATTTGGAAAATACCGTTGTGAAGCCGGACGATCTCGTCACAGACCGCCAGGCCGATGCCGCTGCCCCGGGCCTTGGACGAGCCCTTGTAGAACTTCTGCTTGACGAAGGGCAGCTCCGCCTCGGGGATACCAGGGCCGTAGTCCCGGATCCGCAGCACCAGGAAATCCCCCTCCCGGCTGATGGCGGTATCAATGCGCTTGCCGGAGCCGCCGTGCTTGGCAGCGTTGTCCAGCACGTTGCAGAACACCTGCTTGAGACGCTCCGGATCGCCGGGGATGGAGGGCAGATCCTCGTCGGGAGCAGCATAGTGAAGCTCGATGCCCTCCTGCCGGAACAGCTCCCGGTAGGTATAGATGGCATCCTCAAACTCGGCCTGGAGCTCCACCGCCGGCTCCATCCGCAGGGTAAAGCGGCCGTCCTCCATTTTGGAGAACTCCAGCAGTTCCTCCACCATGTTGGTCAGGCGGCGGGACTCCTTGAGGATGATGGAGATGCCTCGGCGCAGCTGCTCCGGATCCTCGCTGCCCGCATCCTCCAACAGAGTCTCACCCCAGCCATTGATGGCGGTCAGGGGGGTGCGCAGCTCATGGGACACGGAGGAGATAAATTCCGACTTCATTTTTTCGCTTTGACTGATCTTCAGCGACATATCGTTGATGTTGTCCACCAACTCCCCCAATTCGTCGTCGTACTTGTTTTCCACCTGGATGCCATAGCTTCCGGCAGAGATGCGCTTGGCCGCCTGGGACACCTCTGCCACCGGCTCCACCACGTTGTTGATGAACAGAAGATTGGCAAAGAACACCAGGCTGATGCACAGCACCGCCAGCAAACACACCACCAGCACAGAGATCCAGATCTGACGGTTCACTGCTTGCAACGAGGTGACATAGCGCATAACGCCCACCACCTTGCCGTTGAAGATCAGCGGGCTGGAAACGGCCAGGATATTTTCTCCGGTCTGGGGGTCGCTGCCCCGGAAGGACTGGACCTCGCCGGTCTCCATGGCATCGGTGATGTCAGAGGTGCCGGGAGAGTTGCCGGTGGTCAGGCCATAGGAGGACAGCTGGATACGGCCGGAGGTGTTGATGAACTGCAGCTCCAGCACGTCCTTGTCCGCAAAATTCTCCACCAGCAGGTTAGCAGCCTGGTAATACTCGCCATAGCTGTCCATGGAATAGCTGTTGAAGGACTCGGCGTCGGACCGGGCCTGAGCCTTCAGGGTGGACTCCATGCTGGTATAGTAGTAGCTGGTGATGCTGGCGGAGAACAAGCACACGGCCAAAATCACCAGGACCAGCACCGGCATGATGGTGTTGAGCATCCACCTCTGCCGCAGGCCCTTGATTTGAAGGGTTTTCTTCGCCATGACCGTCCTCCTCTCGTATCAAATATAGCGTGCGGCTCTTTCAAAACCCCCACTTGTACCCGTATCCCCACACGGTGGTGATATAGGTGGGATTCTGCACGTTGTGTCCCATCCCGCCGCAGGCGGGACGGGAGCCCTTTTTCATCTGCGCGGCGGGAATGGATCCCGCCTTGCGCCAAGGATTTCGCCTCAGGCGAAATCTCTTGTACGGGCCTGCCGGCCCGCCCCGCCGTGCGGGGCCCCGGACAACGTGCCCCCAGGCTTCCTCAGAAGCCCCACTTGTACCCATATCCCCACACGGTAGTGATATAGGTGGGATTTTGCACGTTGTCCTCGATTTTCAGCCGCAGCCGCCGGATGTTCACATCCACGATTTTCAGCTCGCCGAAATAGTCCCGGCCCCAGACCATATCCAGGATCTCCTCCCGGCTCAGGGCCTTGCCAGGGTTCTCCATGAACACCTTGATGATGGAATACTCCACCTGGGTCAGCTTGATACGCTGGCCGTTTTTCTCCAGCGTCCGGTTCCGGGTATTGAGCAGGAAGGGGTCCTGACGGATCTCGCCGGAGGACTCCTCCACTCCGCCGCCGGCCCGGCGGAACAAGGCATCCACCCGGGCGGTCAACTCCGCGGGAGAGAAGGGCTTGGTCACATAGTCATCGGCACCGGTCATCAGCCCCGTCACCTTATCCATCTCCTGGGATCGGGCAGTGAGCATGATGATGCCGATCTGGGAGTTAGAGGCACGGATCCGCCGGCAGACCTCAAAGCCATCGATACCCGGCAGCATGATATCCAGCAGGGCCACCTTGGTGTCCGGATTCTCCTTCAGCCGTTCCAGGGCCTCTTCCCCGCTCTCGGCCTCCACCACTTCATAACCGGCCCGGCGCAGATTGATGACAATAAAACTACGGATGCTGGATTCATCCTCCAGTACCATTACCTTTTTCACGTTTTCCCTTCCCTTCCTCAGTTATCACCTGTCAGCCACTCCGGCTGAATGACATAGAAGGCACTGTGCAGCTCTTCCTCGGTAAAGCTGCCGTTCCAGCTGCCATCTTCCAGAATTTCAGCGGTATAGAGTTTTCCAGAGCCCCGGCTGAGGGTCAGGCGGGAGCTCTTATCGTTTTCCTCATCATCGGGTTGGGTATAGATCCGCATAAACTCCTGAGGCAGCTCTCCCGTATCCCCGATCACAGAAAAAGTCACCGTGGCATCCCCGGACATGCTCACCTTTCTGGTGGCCAGGACCTTTTCGCTCCAGTTGGCAGGAATCACCAGATACCACCCGTCGTCCACATCGTGGCAGGTGGTCATCACCGTATCAATATTGCCCTCAGCATCGTAGCTGCGCCAGTCCACCTGATAGCAGACGCCGCCCTCCCCCTGGGTAGGCAGAGGCGATGGCACCGGCACCTCCGTGACACCGTCGCTATTGATGTCCTGGGGATAGACGGAGAGATACCGGAAGATCTCCGTGGAAACGCCGGTGGTGCTGCTCTGAGTGATGTTTACCAGGTCCCCGTCCCGGCTGGTAAGCACATCGGTAATAGCGATGGAGGACTCCTCCACCCCGGTAACAAACAGCGCCGGCTTCCCCTCCTCCAGCGTGCCCACACTCACTCGTGAGGTAGTCTGAGACAGCTCCGCCACCGAGGTGGACACCCGGGCGGAGGAGGTCAGCTCCAAAGCGTGGTTTTCCCATTGGTAGTAGTCAGCAGTGCAGTTGCTCTCCTCATCGGAGCGGATGATAATCAGTTCCTTCTTTTTATCCTCATTGAGATCGGCAATGATATATTTGGCATAGGTCTTTTGCAGCAGTTCCTTGGGCTGGAGCTCCTTGAGTTTGTAGATAGACAGGGCCTGAAGGGTCTGGAGATTGTCCGGGTCGGTGTTGTTCACCCGCCAGCCCACCGCCAGCTCCATAACGCCGTCTCCGTCCATATCGGTATAGGAAATACTGTAAATGGCAGTACCGCTGCCCTCAATGACCGCGGCCTGCTCATAGCTCTCCCCCTGGACCCGGAAGATGTAGATCTTCAGCGGCTTTTCCTCTGTGCTCTTGCGGAAAAAAGCCACAGCCTCCTCTGTGCCGTCCCCGTCCAGATCCACCAGCTGCACCGGCTGGACATTGCCGCCGGACAGAGGGGCATCATATTCTGCGCCGTCACTGAGGATATCATCGATCTTATTTTTCAGCTCCGTGTATTCCTCCGGCAGCTGTGGCAAACAGTACAGGTCCTCCACCCGGGAGTTGAAAAGACAGCCTGTCAGTAGGAAACACAGGCAGAGAATCAGCGGCAAACCCAGCAGTTTCTTCCAACGCATCGTCAACGAACCCCCTCCTTTCCCGGCGCTTTTCCCTTAGGGCGCACTTTTACTGATACATGATAACACATCTCCTCCGGTTTGTGTATCCTTTCTGTGAATTTTTTCGCAGGTATTTCTCTCCCGGAAGTGGAATTTAGGCTTGAATTTTCAAAATTCATGTGCTATGATGAATCTGTTAATCTGCCGGTGTGATGGAATTGGTAGACGTAGTGGACTCAAAATCCACCGCTGGCGACAGCGTACCGGTTCGAGTCCGGTCACCGGCACCACGTCGGAGCAAGCTTTGTATCGCTTGCTCCGACTTTTTTCAAAAGTCAGAGTGCGCTCACGCCGCTGCTCCTCCTTTCCAAATCACAACCGCTTGCGCTGGGTTGTGATTTGGGTTTGAGAACGGATGCCGGAAAGCATCGGCATCTATAATTGCTGCGATGTTTCCGCTCGCTGCAAGCGCTGCATCGCTTGCAGCGGGTTTTTCATTTTCAAAATTGCTTGGCGGTTGAAGGAGGAATCCACCCATGTATGATGAATTGACCGAAGTAGACCTGCGGAAAATGCAGGAGGAGATCGACTATCGGGTCCGGGAGCTGCGGCCAAAGCTCATCGAGGAGGTCCAGACCGCCCGGGCCTTCGGCGACCTGAGCGAGAACTACGAATACAAGTGCGCCAAGCAGGCCAAAAACCGCAATGACAGCCGCATCCGCTATCTGGAGAGGATGATCCGCACGGCAAAGGTCATTTCCACCCAGTCCCAAGAGGACACGGTGGGGCTTTTCGACCGGGTGACGGTCTATCACGAGAAGATGAACAAGGAGATGGTGCTGTGCATCGTCACCACACTGCGCCAGGATGTGCTCAAGGGCCGCATCAGCAAGGAGTCCCCCGTGGGCAAGGCCCTGCTGGGGCACAAAGTGGGAGACCGGGTGGAGGTGGCCGTCAGTCCGGAGATGCACTACGGTCTGGTGATCCGCTCCATTGAAAAGGGGCAGGATGACGACACCATGGAGATCAGCTCTTATTAAGACACAGCAAAAAGCCGCCTGCGCCGTTTCGGCGCAGACGGCTTTTCTTCTCTTTTCAGGATAACACTCAGGTCTGAGGGAACCGGGCCTTCATGTCCTCCACGATGGCCTGGACCAGGGCGTTCAGCTCCTCCTCCTGGCCGGGCTTGAGGGCAGAGCGGAGAGTGACGGTGCCCTCCAGCAGGCGGATGTCCTTCATGGCGCCCAAGATGTCGCCCATCTGCTTAGCAGCCACAGGACCCCAACTGCCGTTCTGCACCAGCGCCACCGTCCGATCCCGCAGGCCATGGGCCTTCAGGTCCAGCAGCAGCGTCTCCATATTGCAGAAGATGCCGCCGTTATAGGTGGTGGAGGGGAACACCAGATGGCTGCAGCGGAAGGCCTCAGACACCAGATAGGAGGGATGGGCGGCGGACACGTCGTAGACGGCGATGTCCTTCACCCCGGCGTCCGCCAGACGGCAGGCCAGGATGTTGGCGGCGTTCTCCGTGTGGCCGTAGACAGAAGCATAGGCGATGAGCACCGCCGGCCCCTCCGGCGTGAAGGTGCTCCACTTCTCATACAGATCCAGGATACGGCTCATGGACTCACCCCGCCACAGCAATCCGTGGAGCGGGCAGATCATGCGAATATCCAGACCGGCGGCCTTCTTCAGGACCGTCTGGACCTGCTGGCCGTACTTGCCCACGATGTTGGCATAGTACCGACGGGTATCATCCAGCCAGTCTTTTTCAAAATTCACCTCGTCAGCAAACAGGTGGCCGCTCAAAGCGCCGAAGGCGCCAAAGGCATCGGCGGAGAATAGGACACCGTCGGTGCTGTCAAAGGCGGCCATGGCCTCAGGCCAGTGGACCATTGGCATCATCACAAAGTGCAGGGTGTGAGCGCCGGTGGAGAGAGTATCACCCTCCGCCACGGTGACGGAGCGGTCGGTCAGATCCAGGCCGGGGAAGAACTGACCGATCATCTGGAAGGTCTTGGCGTTGCCCACTACGACCGTCTCCGGGTGGCGGCGCAGCAACTCGGCCAACGTGGCGCAGTGGTCCGGCTCCATATGGTTGACCACCACATAGTCCAAGGGGCGGCCCGCCAGCACATGCTCCACATTTTCCTCAAACACATCCCCCACAGACCGGTCTACCGTATCCATCAAAACCGTCTTTTCATCCAGCATCAGATAGGCGTTGTAAGAAACGCCCCGGGGAATGGGAAACACATTTTCAAACAGGGCCAAACGGCGGTCGCTGCCGCCCACCCAATACAGGGACTCCGATAGCTTTTTGACGCAGTGCATAACTGAGATTCCTCCTTATATGCTGTCTCTGGGACAAAATGATTTCTTGCCTCCATCATAGGTGGCAGTCAGGGAAATGTCAATGCAAAACCCACATTTTCTCTCCTTGTTTTCAGGGCGAAAACTGCCGTCTTTCCCTCAAAGCCGGCGGCAGCAAAACCAGTCAATCCCGCTCCTGATCCTGATGCTCCTTGCGCAGTTCATTCATGTATCCCGCGGTGAGAATACCGGCGGGCAGTGCCACAATGGCCACCCCAAAGACGGAGGACACCACGGCAATGGTCCGTCCCACAGCGGTGACCGGATAGATGTCGCCGTAGCCCACGGTGGTCAGGGTCACAGCAGCCCAATAGATGGCATCAAAGAATGTATCAAAGGACTGCGGCTCCACATTGAAGATCACCAGTGCGGAGATGACCACATAGGCCGCCGCCAGGGTGCCCACGGTGATCAGCGGGTCCTTGGAGCTGCGAAACACATTTAAAAGCAATCTGACACTCCTGGAGTAGCGCAGGGCCTTGAAGGCTCGCAGCACCCGCAGGGACCGGGCCATGAGCAGGATGCGCAGGAGCTTGAAGCTGTTGTTGAGCATGGTCAGGGAGGGCAAAATGGCCAGCAGGTCAATGAGGGCCAGGAACGAGAAGGGATAGCGGACAAAGGCCACCGCCGGCGGGAGCTGATGATACTTGTAATCTGCCGTCAGCAGACGCAGCAGGTAGTCCACAATGAATACGATCACGCAAATCTTGTCCACCAAAAGCAGCCGAGGGTGGTATCCCTTGAAGGCCAATGGGATCAGACTCACCACAATGCACACCATCATGACCCAGTCATAGATCCGGCTGAGTCGGTCTCCCCGGTCCGCCACCTCGATGATCTCATACAGCCGCTTTCTCATCCATACCCCTCCTTTATTTTTCAGGAGGCCGCTTCTCCCTCCCGCGAAAACGGTTCTGGGCCTGTTCCAGCGGAGCATCTGAAATGTCAGACGCCGCCTCCGATGGCTTCGGAGACGGCGCCGCACAGGCATTGGAACAGGCGCACTTCCGGCCGCCGCCTTCCTTTCGCCGAGGCAGCGCTCAGCGCCCGGTGCCGAAGTAGACCACCGCCGCCAGGCCCGCGCCAGTGTGGGCGCCGATTACCGGTCCCACCGGCAGCACCAGCACCTCCCGTGCCCGGCCCTCCAGGGCGGCGCGGAGTTTTTCCGCACCCTGGGGATTGTCGCTGTGGCCCACGATGACAGTCTGGTCGGACAGGTCCACTTCCTTGGTCTGGTCCAGAATGGTCTGATAGGCCTTGGCGGTGCCCCTGGCCTTGCCCCAAACGCTCAGGTGCCCGGAATCGTCCACCGTGAGGATGGGCTTGATCTGCAGCATGGTGCCCGCCACCGCAGCGGCCCGGGACAGCCGGCCGCCCTTATAAAGGTGGTTCAGGTCCTCCACCGTGAACCAGTGGCAGACCCGGGTCTTGTTCTGCTCCACCCACTCCAGCAGCTGATCCAGGGTGTAGTCCTGGTCCCGCTGGCGGCGCAGGGCCTCATAGACCAGAAGGCCCTGTCCCACAGAGGCGCAGAGGGTATCCACACAGAGGATCCTGCGCTGGGGGAACTTCTCCTGCAGCTCCGCCATCACCATGCGGGCCGTCTGGATGGTGCCGGACAGGCCCGAGGAGAAGCAGAGATAGACAATGTCCTTCCCGGCCCGTAGCGGAGGCAGGAAGGCCCGCAGATAGGTCAGCAGGTTGATCTGGGCGGTGCTGACCTCTGCACCCGCCCGGATAGCATCATAAAAATCCCGGGAGGACATCTCCCGATAGTCATAGTGGTGGTGGAAGGTCTTTCCGCCCAGCGTGATGGGCATGGGGATGACCTTCAGGCCAAACTCCTCCACGATCTCCGCAGAGAGGTCGACGGTGGCATCGGTGAGAATCTGATAGGTCTGATCCATGAATTGGCTCCTTTATAAAAAAGTGATGGGATTTGATGGAAATTGCCGTTTTATCATACCTCATCCCGGTTGAAAATGCAATGGAAAATCTACGCAATCCCGCTTAGTCGTCCTCCATAAGGTCCGCCAGCTGCCTCAGTGACGGCCGCACCTTTTTCCGGAGGGGGTCGCCGGGGCGGGCATAGCCCAGGGCCATCACCAGCCGCACCTCACCCTCCAGACCCAGCAGAGTCCGAAGCTTTTCCTCGTCGAACCAGCCCAACAGACAGCTGCCCAGTCCCTGGTCCGCGGCGGCCAATGTCAGATGGGCGGCGGCGATGCCGATGTCCATGCTGCGATAGTCCCGGCCGGTGAGGCGGGCGTGCATGGCGGCGCTGGAGTTATAGGGCGCCTCACTGATGACCACGAAGCAGGGCACCTGGATGGCAAAGCCGTTGTGCCCCTCCCCCTGGACCAGAGGCGCCACCTGCCGGACCAGCTCTCCCGTGCAGGCCGTCAAATGGTAGGGCTGGGAGTTACAGGCACTGGGGGACAGGCGTGCCGCCTCCAGACAGTAAAGCAGCTTTTCCCGCTCCACTGGACGGTTCAGGTCATAGGCCCGGCAGCTCTGCCGCCGGTGCAGCAGCTCTTGAAATTCCATAGGGAAACGTCTCCTTTTCTCTTGTCAGGTCCCGCTCTATTCTTCCGGCGGGAGCACCGGGGCCCCTGCCCGCAGGCAGGCCCGGGCCTGCCGCCATTCCGGGTAAAAGCAGTCCAAAAAGCCGTAGAACCGGGCGTTGTGCCCCGCCTCCAGCAGATGGGTCAGCTCGTGGGTCACCAGATAGGCAAGGCACTCCGGCGGGAACTTGGCCAGGTGCAGATTCACCCGGATGGCGCCGGTGCGGACCGTGCAGGAGCCCCAGCGGGTGGACATCTCCCGGATCTGCCAGGAGGAGGCGTGGAGGCCTGTGCGTGCCTCCTGCCGCTCCACAACCTCCGGCAGCGTGGCGGCCAGCTCCCGGCGGTAAAAGGCATCCAGCGCCCCCTTCCGCCAGGCCTCCTCTGCGCCGTGCTCTATTCGGAGCACGATTTGTCCCTCTTCCCAGCGGGCCTCAGGTCTGCCGGCGGTCTCCTCCACCGCCAGGGGGTACCACTTCCCCCACAGCGGGAAGCGCTCCCCGGCCACATACCGGGGACGATAGGTGGGCACAGCCCGGAGCCGCTGGTCCAGCCAGCGGCGCTTGCCGCGCACAAAGGCCTCCACCTGCCCGTCGGTGACGGCCCGGGGCGCCGTCACCCGCACGGCGCCGTCAGGTCCGATCCGCAGGTAGAGGTTCCGGATGGCCTTGCGCTCCACTTCCACCCGCAGCCCGTCCACCGCCAGGGTCTTTATCCCAGGAGACATGCTTCCATCTCTGCAAAGCTGCCGTGGGGATAGCGGGCCAGATCGGCGTCGGTGCAGTCCTCCGGGTGATCGGTGACCAGATAGACCGCCATGCCTAAGTTTCCGGCCACCATGTCCTCCCGGGCGTTGTTGCCCACCATGACGCACTGCTCCGCCCGGCGTCTGGTGTCCGCCAGGATGTCCCGGAAGTAGTCTGGGTTGGGCTTGCAGTGACAGCTGTTGTCATAGGTGGTGATGTGGTCAAAGTCGGCGCTGGTGAGTCCTGCCCACCGCAGGCGGGTCTCCACCGCCTCCGGCGGAAAGAGGGGGTTGGTGGCCAGAATCAGCCCACAGCCCCGGCGGCGCAGCTCTCTGATCAGGCCGCTGCGGTCCACAGGTCCCTGCAGCACCTCCCGCACCTGGTCAAACTCCTTTTGATAAAACTCCAGAAACACCGGCTCCAGCTCCTCTCGGTCCCGGCCGGTGAGGTGAGTGAACACCTCCCAGAAGGCCTGGCAGTTGCTCTTGCTGCCGTCGTTTTCTACCATGGCGCCGGTGCCGGCCCACACGGCCTTGACCAGGGTGTCCTTGTCAAAGCCCAGGGGCATGGCCTTGCGCACCAGGCGGCCGAAATAGTCGTGGACAAAGTCCTCCTGCCGGAAGGGCAGCAGGGTGCCGTCCAGGTCGAACAGCACCGTATCACGGTCTTGCAGAATCATAAAACACGCTCCTGTGTCAAAATTGAAATCGTGGGTTTATGGTACCATTCCCTCCGGTCCCCTGTCAAATCTCCGCAGGAGAAATTTCCGCGCTGCTGTTCCTTCCGCCCCATCCTGTTTTCTATATTTCCGCGTTGCAATAACACTCAAAACGGACTATAACTCAAAACTCAAAGTAACAAAAGCTGTATATTTGCGCGCCGGATCCACCGCCACATCCCTCTTTGCTTTCTTCCATAGAGAAAACGCATGAAAGGAGATGACCTGTCCCAGCAAACGGCAAAACGCAAAAGAGCAGCCAAAACAGCAATCATCGCCCTTGTTTTGGGCGCACTAGTTTTGATCGTCGTTGTAAAGCAGTTTCCCCAAAAGGCCGCCGTACTGCTTCCTGAGGGCTTTTCGATTTCCTCCTGCCGTGTCACACGGATGTCATCTGATAAGGCGGAAGACTTCCCGCTGACAAAAGCCCAGCAGGAGGATCTGCTGGAAAAACTGGAAGAAACGCAGATGGTGCGCCGGGGCTCCTCCCCTGACCAGATCGGCCCATACGATCACTATGTATATACGCTCTCCTTTGAGGGGACCCAGGCAAAGTCTGAGGAACCGGTCTTCTATGAGTGCAAAATCGACGACCGAGGCAAGCTATATACCCAGCAAGGAGGCTGGTCCATCATCGGCGATTCTTCCAAGCTGCTTACATTTTTGGATAGTCTATTTTGATGCTGCCATACAAAGAGGGAGAGGGCTACACGAAATGTGTGTCCCTCTCCCTTTTCTGACAGCCGCTTTTGTTGTGTGAAGAAAATTTCCCTCCCGTCCGCCCCATTGACGGGTACGGGAGAAGTTGCTATACTGATGGATTAAGAAAGCGCGGGCTCCAGCCTGCCCCAGAAAGGAACGATCCTCCATGAAAGATATCCGGGAGGCCCGGCGGGTGGTCATCAAAATCGGCACCAGCACCCTGACCCACGAGACGGGCCGCATCAATATCCGCCGCTTCGAGCACCTGTGCAAGGTGCTGTGCGATCTGTGCAACTCCGGCCGGGAGCTGATTTTGGTCTCCTCCGGCGCTGTGGGCGTCGGCGTGGCCAAGCTGGGCCTCCACCGCCGCCCCAAGGACACCCCCGGCAAGCAGGCCGCCGCCGCGGTGGGCCAGTGCGAGCTGATGTACCTCTATGACGAGCAGTTCCAGGAGCGCAACCACACCGTGGCCCAGGTGCTGCTGACCCGGGACGGCTTTGAGGTGCCCCAGCGGCGGCAGAACATGAAAAACACCTTCAACCGCCTTCTGGAGCTGGGCGCCGTCCCCATCGTCAACGAAAACGACACCGTGGCCACCGAGGAACTGGAGTTCGGCGACAACGACAATCTTTCCGCCCAGGTGGCAGTGCTGACGGAGGCGGACCTGCTGGTGATCCTCTCGGACATCGACGGGCTCTTTGACTCCGATCCCAGAAAGAATCCGGAGGCCAGGCTGATCCCGGTGGTGGAGGTCATCGACGACCGCATCGAGGCCCTGGCCGGCGGCTCTGCCTCAGACCTGGGCACCGGCGGCATGACCACCAAGATCCAGGCCGCCCGCACCGCCACGGGCCACGGCATCGCCATGGCCATCCTCAACGGCGCGGAGCCGGAGCTTCTATACGACCTGCTGGAGGGCAAAGGGCCGGGGACCCTGTTCCTGCCCGCCCAGAAAAACTGCTGAGAAAGGAGAGCGCCTGATATGGATCATCTTCACGAACTGGCTCACCAAGCCAAAGAGGCTGCGGGCAAGCTGGCACTGTACGACACGGCCACCAAGAACCGGGGGCTGGAGGCCATCGCCATGGCCCTGGAGGCCCGCCAGGGTGAGATTCTAGAGGCCAATGACCGGGATATGGCCCAGGCGGAGCAAAGCGGGATGCGGCCGGCCATGCTGGACCGGCTGCGCCTGACGCCTGAGCGCATCGCCGGCATGGCCAAGGGCGTCCGGGAGGTTATGGCCCTGCCGGATCCCGTGGGGGAGATCATGGACACGGTGGCGCGGCCCAACGGCCTGCACATTCGGAAGGTCCGGGTGCCGCTGGGCGTGGTGGGCATCATCTATGAGGCCCGGCCCAACGTCACTGTGGACGCGGCGGTGCTGTGCCTCAAGTCCGGCAATGCCGCTTTCCTCCGGGGCGGAAAGGAGGCCTTCGGCACCAATCTGGTGCTGGCGGGCATCATGAAGGATGCCCTGACCCAGGCAGGCCTGGACAGCGACTGCGTCACCTTCCTGGACGACACCTCTCACGCCACCGCCGATGCCATGATGCGCCTGCGGGGTTTCATCGATGTGCTCATCCCCCGGGGCGGCGCCGGGCTCATCCGCCGGGTGCTGGAGACCGCCACTATCCCCACCATCGAGACCGGCACCGGCAACTGCCATTTGTATGTGGACGAGAGCGCCGATGTGGACATGGCGGTGGAGATCCTCTTCAACGGCAAGTGCTCCCGTCCCTCGGTGTGCAACGCCCTGGAGACGGTGCTGGTCCATGAGGCCGTGGCGGAGCGGTTTTTGCCCGCCGCCTATACCCGTCTGGAGGCCTGCCATGTGGAGTGGCGGGGCTGTGAGCGGACACGGGCCATTCTGCCCGGCATCACCGCCGCCACCGAGGAGGACTACGCCCAGGAGTTCAACGACTACATCCTGGCGGCCCGGGTGGTGGGCAGCCTGGACCAGGCTCTTTCTCACATCGCCCGCTACACCACCCACCACAGCGAGGCCATCGTCACCGCCGACGAGGCGGCGGCGGAGCGGTTTTTGCGGGAGGTGGACGCGGCAGCGGTGTACGTCAACGCCTCCACCCGCTTCACCGACGGCGGCGAGTTCGGCTGCGGGGCAGAGATCGGCATTTCGACGCAGAAGATGCACGCTCGGGGCCCCATGGGCCTGCGGGAGCTGACCAGCTACAAATACGTGGTCCAGGGCAACGGACAGGTGCGATAATCTTCTCCCATACCATACACAGCAGGCGGTCCCCAATGGGGACCGCCTGCTGTTTGCTTCCCGCCCCGCCGGGACCATCCGCCGGATCGGCGCATATCCTGTGGCAGACCCCAAATGCGATCAGGAGGCGATGCCATTGTATGTGGGATTGGATCAGCTGTCCGAGGGACAGCGGGGCCGGGTGACGGCCCTTTTCTCCCATGGGACCATGCGCCGCAGGCTTCAGGATCTGGGTCTGGTGGAGGGCACCACGGTGCAGTGTGTGCTCCAAAGTCCCGCCGGAGACCCTGCGGCTTACAAGATACGGGGCGCGCTCATCGCCCTGCGGGCCCGGGACGCCCGTCAGATCCAAATCAGTCCCGAGAACGCCGAAGATCCCCCATCCGGGGAAAAGCGAGGTGACGGCACATGGGCCTGACCCTCACCTCCACCGGCCACGGTGCGGCAAACAGCGCCGTGGCTGCAAAGCTCCGGGCAGGGGACCTGTCGGTGGCGCTGGCAGGCAATCCCAATGTGGGTAAATCCACGGTGTTCAACGCCCTCACCGGGCTGCACCAGCACACGGGCAACTGGCCGGGAAAGACCGTGGCCACCGCCCAGGGGCTGTGCACCCGGGACGGCCGTACTTACCTTTTGACGGACCTGCCGGGGTGCTATTCCCTGCTGGCCCACTCTGCCGAGGAGGAGGTGGCCCGGGACTTCCTCTGCTTTTCCGACGCGGACGCGGCCATCGTGGTCTGTGACTCCGCCTGTCTGGAGCGCAATCTGAACCTGGTGCTTCAGACCCTGGAGATCACAGGGCGGACGGTGGTGTGTGTCAACCTGATGGACGAGGCGCGGCGCCGGGGCGTGACCGTGGACCTAAGCCGCCTCTCCCGGCTTTTGGGCGTGCCGGTGGTCCCCGCCGCCGCCCGGCAGGGTCAGGGGCTGGAGGAACTGCTGCGCACCGTGGACCGTCAGGCCCGGGAGCCCAGAGGCGGAAGCGCTCCGGTGACCTATCCGGCGGCGGTGGAGGAGGCGCTGGCTCTGCTGGAGCCGGTGGTGGCGGAGGCCTGCGGTCCTCTGGTGCCCGCCCGCTGGGCGGCGCTGCGGCTGCTGGACACCGACGCCTCGTTGCTCTCCTCCCTGGACCGGGCCCTGGGATTTTCCCTGGCCGCGTCGCCGCCAGTGGCTGCTGCCCTGGAACAGGCAAGGGACCACCTGGCCCGCCAGGGCATTGCCTCCCCGCCCGACGCCGTGGCCGCCGCTCTGGTGCGGCGGGCGGAGGAGATCGCCGCCCAGTGCGTCACCGTGGAGGAAACCGCCGCCGTCCGACGGGAGCGCCGTCTGGACCGCATCCTGACCTCCCGGTGGGCCGGTATCCCGCTGATGCTGCTGTTGCTCGCCGGGGTGTTCTGGCTGACCATCTCCGGGGCCAATGTCCCTTCCCAACTCCTCAGCGCCGCCTTTGCCCGGCTGGGAGAGCTCCTGAACCAGGGGCTGGTGCACTTGGGCGCGCCGGAGGCGGTGCAGAGCCTTTTGATGGACGGCGTATTTCTGGTGCTGTCCTGGGTGGTGTCGGTGATGCTGCCGCCCATGGCCATTTTCTTTCCCCTCTTCACCCTGCTGGAGGACCTGGGGTATCTGCCCCGGGTGGCCTTCAATCTGGACCACGCCTTTCAGCGCTGCCAGGCCTGTGGCAAGCAGGCTTTGACTATGGCCATGGGCTTTGGCTGCAACGCTGCGGGGGTGGTGGGCTGCCGCATCATCGACAGCCCACGGGAGCGGCTCATGGCCCTGCTGACCAACAGCTTCGTCCCCTGCAACGGCCGCTTCCCCACCCTGGTGACGCTGCTGGTGCTGCTCCTGCCCGCGGCGGAGCTCTCCGGGGCACTGCTGCCAGCCCTGGGTCTGACGGCTCTGGTGCTGCTGGGAGTGGGGATGACCATGGCGGTGTCCTGGCTGCTGTCCCGGACGGTGCTGCGGGGCGTGTCCTCCTCCTTTACCCTGGAGCTGCCGCCCTACCGCCTTCCCCAGGTGGGCAAGGTGCTGGTGCGCTCCGTCCTGGACCGGACTCTCTTCGTCCTGGGCCGGGCGGCGGCGGTGGCCGCCCCAGCCGGGGCGGTGCTGTGGCTGCTGGCCCACTGGGCGCCGGGCGGCATCCCGGTGCTTGCCTGGCTCTCCGGCTGGCTGGACCCTCTGGGGCATTTTCTGGGCCTGGACGGTTCCATCCTCCTGGCCTTTGCCCTGGGCTTTCCCGCCAACGAGATCGTCCTTCCCATTTTGCTGATGCTCTACACCTCCTCGGGCACCCTGGCGGAGGTGGGCAGCGCCGCCGCGCTGTGGCCGGTGCTGGAGGCCCAGGGGTGGACCCCGGTGACCGTGGTGTGCTTTTTGCTCTTTTGTCTGTTCCACTGGCCCTGCTCCACCACGCTGCTGACCATCCGCCGGGAAGCCGGGAGCCTGCGCTGGACCCTTTTGGCCCTGGCGCTGCCCACCGCAGCGGGCATGGTTCTATGCGCTTTGACAGCCAACCTGGCCCGATTGTTCTGAATATGAAAAATAAGGGAGGCGGACGCCCTTTGGGCGTCCGCCTCCCTTGTTTTCTCTCAGCCCAGCCCCAGACGGGCCAGCACCCAGGTGATGAGCGCGGAGACCACCACCAAAAGCACCTTCTCCGCCACCGCCTCGCAGCGGCGCAGGGGCTTTTGCTCTATGGTGTCCAGCTTTTCGCTCAGCTCCGACACATTCTCCCGGATGTGGCGCTGCTCCTGGACCATCACCTCTACCGAGGTGGTCAGCCGGCTCAGCGTCTCCTGTCCCCGTTCCAGAGCTTCGATACGCCGGGTATTGGACCGGGCCCGCTGCTCCACCTCCGCCAGCTTTACGCCCATGTGCTCTTCCATAGTCACACCGCCAGCTCAAAGGAGTGCCAGGTGTGTCCGGCGCTCTCCACCTGTTCCCAGGTCCAGCCCGCCGCCTCGCACTCCGCCCAGGTGAGGTAGCGGAAGTAAAACTCCGTCTCCAAGTGACAGGGGATGATGTCCAGAATGATCTTCCGGATCTGTTCAAAGTCCTCCGGCACACCGGCCACGTCGGGAAAAATGATCCGGATGTGGCCCTGGCCCATCTCCAGAGCCTGGGCCCGGATGCCGCAGCCGGTGATGGCGCTGTTGATGGCCTCCGGGGAAAAGCTGTCGGCGCCGATCTGCATGAGGGCGGCAATGGCCGCCCGGCGCAGCTCCGTGGTGGGTGCGGCGGGCCGGCGGGCAAAGAGGGCCTCACGCCGGCTCAAGCCCTGGTCCTCCGCAGTGGCGAGGATGCTCTCCCGCTGGGCCGTCTCCGCCTGGGCCTCCACCTGGTCAAAGGCATCGCCCAGGGCTTCGACTTCCGCGCCGCTGAGAGTGCCCTCTTCCAGCGCGTAGATGCCGATGGGGCGCAGCAGGTCCCGCAAATAGGCCGCATAGCTCATGTTACCCCTCCATCTCCGTCAGTGTCACCGTGCCCAGCCGGGGCAGCACCGTGGCGTCCCCGGCCAGGTCCGCCTCAGGCAGGAGCAGGTGGCAGTTCTCCACGTCCTCCACCTCATAGAGCAGGCGGCTGAGCTCCGCCATGTGCACCGGCTGGCCCAGCTTTTCTCCCGTGAACCAGTTCTCCAGTGCCTCCCGGGCGGCGGTCTCCACCGTCTCAAAGGCCACGCCCTCCTTGGGGAGAAGCTCCGCCGTCACCGCCACTTCCTCCGCCGCGGGGGAGAGCACCTGTACGTCCACGGCGATCTCCCGTTTGGCCTGCAGGTCCACTCTGATCTCCTCCAGCAGCTCCGCCGAGGGCAGTCCCGCCGGGGTGGACACATAGACATCCACAGTGCCGATGCCCCTGGCCCGGCCCACGGCCACCGCCGCCGCCACGCCCTCGTGGCCCATGGCCACCTGCTCATAGAAGGCGGCGTTGGCTCCGTTGGGCAGCCGATGGTAGCTCTCCAGCACCCGGCTCCGGAGGCTCTCGTCGCTCTCCGCCTCCCGGCCGCCCACAAAAGCCGTGGGGTTGGTGCACCGGACGATGCCCCCGGGCATGGCCGCCATCAGCACCACCGTATGGGCGGCGGTGTTGCCTGCGGCGCCGGCCTCCACCGCCTCTGCGCCGGTCTCCACCGCCAGTTCCCCCACCGGCAGCATAGCCTCCTCCAGCGTCTGGTAGCGCACGTTTTCCGCCGTCATGCACACCGTGCCCGCCGGAACGGTCAGATCTGCCGCCGGGGCGTTGTCCACCTCAAAGCGCAGCGTCCCCACCGCCTTCACCGCGGCGGTCCGGGTCAGGCCCCGCAGCTGGGCGTGGCTGTCCAAAAACTCCCCCCGGGCCGTCTGGGGAAAGCTCTGGCTGAGCACCCAGTCCGTCTGGATGGACAGCGCCTGGATCTGGGCCGCCGCGGCGTACAGCCGCACCGCCAGGTCGCAGTCATCGTCGGGCCGGACTCCGGCACGCACCGCAAAG
>CALXDZ010000048.1 GCA_944387205.1 uncultured Oscillospiraceae bacterium | reverse complement strand
GGAGCTGGGGATCCCGCGGGACCGCCAGCTCTGGAAAGGACCGTAACGGGATGGAAAAAAAGCAGGTACAGCGATGGAAGCCCATTTGGGACAAATATAAATTCGTGGTGCTGGTGGCGGCAGCGGGCATCGTGCTGCTGCTCTGGCCCTCTTCGGCAGAGAAAACGGACCAGACGTCCGGCACTGCTGCGGCTGCGGAGACCGACGAGACGTCCCTGCAGGACACCGAGAAGCGGATGGAGGCGATCCTATCCCACATCCACGGTGTAGGGCAGCTGGAGCTGATGCTGACGCTGGATAAAAGCGCCGCCAGTCAATATGTGCAGGATACGGAGCTGACGTACAGCGGTCAGACGCAGGCGCCGGAGGAGTACCAGCGCAGTTCGGAGACGGTGGTCCTCTCCCAGGGGAGCGGACAGGAGGGACTGGTGCTGGAGGAGAGCGTGTACCCCATCTATCGCGGGGCACTGGTGGTCTGTGAAGGGGGAGGAAACGCAGAGGTGAGGTTGGCGGTCACGGCGGCGGTAGCCGCCCTGACGGGGCTGAGCTCGGATCGGATCACGGTGGCAACATGGCAAGAATAATCATATGGAAACAGGGAAAGAAACTTTGGAGGAGAGGCAGCATGAGAAAAATCTGGAAGAGAAACACAGTGGTAGCAGCGGTACTTTTGCTGGTGTGCGCGGCAGTCTATCTCAACTGGCGCTATACCGACGGCGCAGCTCAGGCGGGAAAGGTCCTGGGGCAGTCCACGCTGGTGTCCGGGGAGACCTCCAGCGACGAGGTGGAGGTCTCCGGCGATGTGGATGAGGACGCGGTGTACACGGGGGATGACTACTTTGCCACCGCCCGGCTGACCCGCCAGCAGGCCAGAGACAACGCCAAGGCGCTGCTGGAGGAGGCTGCGGCCCAGGAGAGTGCCGACCAGGACGTGCGCAATGAGGCTTCCGCCGGCATTCAGGTGCTGGCCTCCTATACCACCACCGAGGCCCAGATCGAGAACCTGGTCACCGCCAAGGGATATCCCGACTGCGTGGCCTTCATGGGGGCAGAGAGCATCAGCGTGGTAGTGTCCACGCCGGAGGATGCAGAGCTCTCAGCGGAGGACGTGGCCAAGATCACCGACATCGCTGTCAACGAAACCGGGTACAAAGCAAACCAGATCAAAGTGATAAAAGCAAATTGATAGTTGTATTTTCTGCACTTCCATGCTAAAATAATATAATCGATTCCAAGGTTGTGCAGGACCCACAAAAGACACACTTGCAATAGAGGAGAGTACGATACTATGGGCGACAACAAAGAGTACTTGACGCATCCCGAGGAAAATGGGAGCATCAACATATCCGAGGATGTGGTGGCCGCCATCGCGGCTGGCGCCGCCTGTGAGGTGGAGGGCGTCTCCGGTATGATGTCCGGCGGCGGCAATGTCTCCGACCTGATGAAGAAAAACCCTGCCCGAGGCGTGAAGCTCAGCTGCAACGGCGAGTCCATCACCCTCGATTTGTTCGTGACCGTGCAGTATGGCCATCCTATCCCTGAGATGGCCCAGAATGTGCAGCAGGCCGTGGCCACCGCTGTGGCGGATTCCACTGGCTTTACCGTCAGTGCCGTCAACGTCCATGTGGGCGGCATCAGCATCTCGTAAGAAAGAGATCCGTCTGATGCGGCTTTGCGTGGCCGGCATCCGGCGGAAAGAGGAGCGTTTTTCGTTCCCGGAGAGAGGAAGTATCTGCGCCTTTCCCGTAGGGAAGGGTGCGGAGGAAAGAGGAAGAGAGAATTATGGTTCGCAATACTGCCAGAGAGATCGCCGTACACCTGTCCTATGAGCTGAGCTTCACGGACCTGACCGCGGAAGAGCTGCTGGACCGTCGGCTGACCCCGGAGACCTTCTCCACCCTGGCCGATGAGGACCCGCTGTACCGGGAGGCGCCCAACGCCAAGCAGGCAGCCTATATCCGCGCCCTGGTGCGCGGCGTGGATGAGCACGCCGCCGAGCTGGACGGCTATATTTCCAAATACGCAAAGGGATGGAATTTCTCCCGGATTCCGCTGGTGGCCTCTGCCATCATGCGGGTGGCCATGTATGAGATCCTCTACATGCCGGACATTCCCAACAGCGCGGCCATCAACGAGGCGGTGGAGATCGCCAAGAAGTACGAGACCCCGGAGACCGTGAAGTTCATCAACGGGATCCTGGGCACTTTCGTGCGGCAGGAAATGGCATAAGCAAAGGCGCACAGAGCGGGGCGCGGCGGCGGACCGCCGCTGCCCGGCTCTTTTTTTGTCTGAGCGCCCGCGGTATTTCCTGTGGGAGCAATAAAGGAGGACCTATGGAACAGCACATCTTCGGCGTGGCCGAGGTGAATCAGCTGGTCAAACAGCTGCTGGATGGAGAACCGCTGCTTCGCAGCCTCCTGGTGCGGGGAGAACTGTCCAACTATAAGGTGTATCCCTCGGGGCACCACTACTTTACCCTCAAGGACCCGGAGGGGGCACTGCGGTGCGTCATGTTCCGGGGACAGGCCTCCCGGCTGCGGTTCCGGCCGGAGAACGGCATGAAAGTCATTGCCCAGGGGCGTATCAGCGTCTTTCCACGGGACGGCGCCTATCAGCTCTACTGTGACGCTCTGTCTCCTGACGGAGTGGGGGACCTGTATGTGGCCTTTGAGCAGCTCAAGGCCAAGCTCTATGCCGAGGGGCTCTTTGATCCCAGGCATAAAAAGCCTCTGCCCCGGTATCCCGAGACCATTGCGGTGGTCACCTCCTCCGCTGGCGCGGCGGTCCACGATATGATCCGCATTCTGCGCCGCCGATTTCCCATTGCCAAAGTGGTGCTGCTGCCGGTGCGGGTGCAGGGCGTGGAGGCGCCGCCGGAGATCGCCGGCGCTATCCGCTATGCCAACCGCTGGCACGTGGGGGATCTCATCATCACCGGCCGGGGCGGCGGCTCCATGGAGGACCTGTGGGCCTTCAACGACGAGCGGGTAGCCCGGGCCATCTATGACTCGGAGCTGCCGGTGATCTCCGCTGTAGGCCATGAGCCGGATGTGACCATTGCGGACTTTGTGGCCGATGCCAGAGCGTCCACCCCCTCCAATGCGGCGGAGATCGCCGTGCCAGACCAGGGGGAGCTGCTGCGCTGGCTCCAGGGTGCCAGCACGGCCATGGCCCGGTCGGAAGGAAAACGGCTGGAGACTCTGCGTCAGAAGCTGGAGGCCCTGCGGGACAAGCGGGTGCTCCAGGACCAGACCGCTTATGTGCAGGACCGGCGGATGGTGCTGGCCCACGATCAGCAGCGGCTGGGCGATGTGATGCGGGGAGAGCTCTCCCGGCACCGCCAGCGTCTGACGGCCCTGTCAGCCGGATTGGACGCCATGAGCCCTCTGAAGGTTTTGGGCCGCGGCTACGCCATGGTCCGCTCTCCGGGAGGAGAGGTGGTCCGACGCTATGACCAGGTATCCCCGGGAGAACAGGTGACCGTATCCCTGGGGGAAGGTGCGCTGCGCTGCACCGTGGATGAGACCGTGGAAAGGATGAATTGAGATGGCAGGCAAGAAAAAGATGTCCTTTGAGGAGCAGATCACCCGGCTGGAGGAGATCGTGGCGGCATTGGAGAAGGGGGACGCCCAGCTGGCGGATTCTCTGGCTCTTTTTGAGGAGGGCACCAAGCTGGCCGCCTCCTGCACCGCCATGCTGGACGAGGCGGAGCAGAAGGTGGTGGCGCTGATGAAAGGCCCCGACGGCGCCCCGATGGAGACGCCTTTTACAGATGAGGAGGCAAGTCGATGAGCTATCAGGAACAGTATGAAACCTACCGCCGGGCGGTGGAGACCTATCTGGAGGGACTGTTTACCGACCAGAATCCCTGGAAAGACCTCTATGGGGCCATGCGCTACAGTTTGCTTGCCGGCGGCAAGCGGATCCGTCCGGTGCTGACGCTGGAGTTTGCCCGGCTGTGCGGGCTGGACTGGCATCTGGCGCTGCCTGTGGGCTGCGCTTTGGAGCTGGTCCATACCTATTCTCTCATCCACGATGACCTGCCCTGCATGGATAATGACGACCTTCGCCGGGGCAAGCCCACCAACCACAAGGTCTACGGTGAGACCCTGGCCGTCCTGGCTGGAGACGCGCTGCAGCCGGAGGCCTTCCGGCTGATGCTCACCGCCCCGGAGCTTTCCGCCCAGCAGCGGGCAGAGTGCGCCCTGATCTTGGCCCGGGCCGCCGGAGCCGACGGCATGGTGGCGGGGCAGGTGCTGGATACCCTGCACCACCTGACCGGCCGGGAGGAGATCGCCGGGATGCACCGGCTCAAGACTGGTGCCATGATCGCCGGCGCCTGCGAGCTGGGCGCAGCCGCCGCTGGAGCGGGGGAGACTGTGCGCCAGGCTGCCCGGGAGTACGGCTACGCTCTGGGCCTTGCTTTCCAGATCCGGGACGATATGCTGGATGTGATGGGAGACGAGGCCACCTTCGGAAAACCCATCGGCTCCGACCGGGAGGAGGGAAAGGTGACCTTTGTGGACCTGCTGGGTCTGGAGGGATGCGAGGCGGAGGTGCTCAAGTACACCGCTCAGGCCAAAGCCGCCCTGGCACCGTTGGGGGAGACGGACTTCCTGGAACAGTTGGCCGATACCCTGTCCACCCGGAAGGTCTGAAAGAGAACCCAACTGCGCGCGCCGCAAAGGCGCGCGCTTTTTTGTTAGAAAAAGAGGAGATAGGTCGTCGCAAAAAATTCACATTTTGCATATACGGAATATGTTGTATATTCATGCGGAACGTGTTATACTAGAAACCGCTAAGCAGCGGCGCAGTATTCTAGTCGTTCCCGCCGTTTTCCAGGAAGGGCCTAAAAATCCTTTGAAGGGCACATCGATGAAGTCCTTGGTGCCTGCTTGAGACGCCCAGTCTTGGGTGGGTGCTGGGGGGAAGCGCGGCTTGCCGTGCTTGCGGTGGTAGGGCGCTCTCCAATGGCATGGAGAACCCGACCCTGCCTCCGTGGAGACCTGTTCTTGTGCGCAGACGTACTCCCCTGGTGGTATTTCGGCCTGTGTACGAAGCAGATTTGAACCTGCAATGCGGTGCAGCGGCGCGTTTTGCGCCAAAGTGCTGTGTGCAGAGTAGCCTGCCTTGAGTGGGTCTGGCGGATGGGAGATCAGACCAACTCTGCTCCGGCCAGAGCGGAATGCGTTATCGCTCCCTGAAACCTTTCCTGCAAAAGAGGCTAAGAAACGGTTGGGAACGCCGTGGAAATCACCTAGGCTGTCTTAACCGGGTCGCAGAGGGATTGCAGTGCGGACTAAGTGGCAGTCGGGTACCGCGGACGGGCAACGCCGCGGCACGGCGCCGAAGGGGAAACCACCTGATCGGCAACGAGAGGCGCGCCGTGGGGAAATCCAACCCGTACCTAAGCCGTAAGATTTACCTCTGCTTACCGCCGCTGACTTAGCATTTGGCGAATTCCCCGCCGTGACCGTAACAGGCGGCCCGGCGGGTTTTTATTTTGTAAGGCGGCTGTTCCGCCGGGAGGTACTCTTTGGAACGGGAAGAGAAAGCAAAGAAAAAGAATCGGACCAATCCCCAATACCAGTGGGTGGCAGTGGTGTTCTGTCTGTCAGTTTCCTTATCCGCTGTGCTGAGCCTGCTGTCCGAGACCGCGCTGGACGGGGCCGGCTATGCAGTGGCGCTGGGGGTTTTGGCTGTATTTATCGGATTGGGCATTGTGTTTGACATTATTGGCGTGGCAGTTACTGCCGCTGATCCTCGCCCCTTTCACTCCATGGCTGCCCATCGGGAGAAGGGCGCCAAGGAGGCACTGTTTTTGCTGCGCAATGCCAGCCGGGTCAGCAGTGTCTGCAACGACGTGGTGGGCGATATCTGCGGTATCGTCAGCGGCGCCACCGGCGCCGTTCTGGTGACGCTGCTCCAGCGTGCTGCCGGCACGGGCAGCATCATTCTGTCTGTGAGTGTAACAGCACTGATCTCCGGCTTGACCATCGGCGGCAAGGCTCTGGGTAAGAGTTTTGCCATGAACAATTGTACCGACGTGGTTTTTGCCGCCGGTCGTTTTCTGGCTGTATTCCATCGCGCCCGCTAAGAGGAGGGGGAAGCATTGTGATTTTAGAGACCATTCATTCTCCCGCCGATATCAAAGCCCTGGATAAGCAGCAGATCCCAATCCTCTGTCAGGAACTGCGCCACTTTTTGCTGGAGCAGGTCTCCCGGACCGGAGGGCATCTGGCCTCCAATCTGGGAGCTGTGGAGCTGACTGTGGCCATCCACCGGGTGTTTGACACCCAAGAGGACCGGCTGGTGTTCGATGTGGGGCACCAATG
>CALXDZ010000047.1 GCA_944387205.1 uncultured Oscillospiraceae bacterium | reverse complement strand
ACCAGGGCCTCCAGGGCCCGGTCGGTCAGGTGGCCGTCCTCACGAAACAGTTCCATCGTCCTCTCTCCTTTCCAGTTGACTGCGCAGGATCTGCCGGGCTCGGGCGATCTGGGTGTGGACCGTTTTCACCGGCCGGCCCAGAGCCAGGGCGATCTCCTCCGGTTTTTTCTCCTCCAGAAAATACAGGCGGCACACCTGCCGATAGGGCTCCCGCAGGGTCTCGATCCGCCGCCGGATCTCTGACACACCGCTGCGGACCAGGGCCAGTTCTTCCGGCGGCGGCGATGGAGACAGAAGCGGCAGTTCCTCCCCTGCCGCCAGAACCGTATGCCGCACATAGGCGCTTTGCAGGTAGTCCTTGGCCTTGTTGGCGGCAATGCGGGTCAGCCACTGCCGCTCATATCCTGCCGGACAGGACTGGCGGTGGGTGTAGGCCGCCAGAAAGGCCTCCTGGGTCAGGTCCTCGGCGGCGTGGGGGTTGCGTACCAGCTGAAAGCAGACCGTATAAACCAGCCGCTCATACTGCCCCACCAGCTCCGAGAACCATGCGTTTGTCTGCTCCCTCACGCGCCGCCGTCACCTCCTTGTTGTGTCCTCTGCTTATCATACGACGCAGTGTCCGGGTTTTCTTCACCCGGGCGTCATTTTTTTATTTTTCTTTTTTCAGTCACGGAAAAAGCCGGACACCCCGCAAACGCAAGATGTCCGGCTAAGATACCGCTGTCAGGAGTTGATGACAGCGTCATATTTGTGGAAGCCCTCCCCGTGGACCTCCGTGGCATTGACCACGAACAAGAAGGCATCCGGGTCCGTCTGTTTGATGAGATGCAAAGTCTGGGCCATGGCGTTTTGCCGGGTGACGGTCATGAGCACCGTCTTCTCTTTCCCGGTATAGCCGCCCTGAGCCTCCAAAAGCGTCACACCTCGCTCGGTGTGGGTGTTGATAGCATCCGTCACCGCCTGGCCGTGCTCGGTAATGATATAGATGACCTTGGCGTAGTTCATGCCCGCCATGATGCCGTCAATGACCTTGGAGCAGACGAAGATGGTGACGATGGAGTACAGCGCCACTTCCAGGTCCCGGAACACCACCACAGCCACCGCCACCACGGCGGCATCGATGCACATGAGCATGGTACCCACAGGCATATTGGGGAACACCTTCAGCAGCAGCAAGCTCAAAAGCTCTGTGCCGCCGGAACTGCTGCCCCGCAGGAACAAAATTCCGATCCCCGCACCAGTGAGTACACCGCCCAGCACTGCCGAGAGCAGCACATTGCCTGTATACGCCGGCAGCGGCAGCACATCGGTGAACACCGACAGCAGCACGGTGGCAGCAATGGTCTTCATCAGGGGCTTCCAGCCGATCACCCACCAGCCCACCAGCATCAAGGGCACATTCAGCAGCAGTGACCACACACCCACACCCAAAGGGATGAGATGGGCCAGGGCCGTGGCAAGGCCTGATACGCCTCCCGGCGCAATGTTGCTGGGCACTGTAAACATGATCAGGCCCGCAGCCAGCAGAAAGCTTCCTCCCACAATAGCTGCCGTGTCATAGAGCACGGAACGGAATTTGGTCTTCATATCTCTCTCCTTTTCCCATCGGTCCCAGCCGGTGTTTTTTATTCGTTGGAACGGCGCAAAACCTCCATCAGAAATGCCCACATCCGCTGGACGGAGGAAATGCTCATCCGCTCCCGGGGTGTGTGGATCTCTAAAAGGTCCGGCCCAATGGACACGCAGTCCAGTCCCGGCATTTTCCCGGCAAACAGACCGCACTCCACACCGGCGTGGATGGCCTCCACCTTGGGCTCCCGGCCGTACTGCTCCCGGAACACCTCCACCATCAGCTTACGCAGGGCGGAATCAGGATCATAGGCCCATCCGGGATAGTCCCCGGTGGCCTCCGCTGTACCGCCCAGCTGCTCCATCAGGGCAGTAAGGCGATCTACCAGCATCTCCTTCTGACTTTCCACAGAGCTGCGGATGCAGAAGGAGGCCTTCAGCACGTCTCCCTCTGTCTTCAAAATTCCCAGGTTCAAAGAGGTCTGCACCAGGCCCTCGATGTCGGCACTCATGACCTGCACCCCATTGGGAGCGCAGCTGAGCAGGCACATAGCCCGCCGGGTGGACACCTGATCCGCCGGCTGGCCCTGGGGCGTCCAGGGCTCCGTCCGGACCTCCACATCCGGGTCCGTGGCCCGCAGCTCATTTTTCAGCACCGCGGCCATCTCTTCCGCTGCGGCCTGAGCTGCTGCGGCATCGCTGACAGCCACCCAGGCAGAGGCCTCCACAGGGATGGCGTTGTCCTTCAATCCGCCGTTGGCCGCATAGAGGCGCAGATCCGCAGCAGCGGCCACGGACCGCAGCACCCGGCCCAGCAGCATATTGGCATTGCCCCGTCCCTTGTGGATCTCCACGCCGGAGTGACCGCCCCGCAGGCCCCGCACGGTGACGCACAGGCCTTGCCCATCAAAGGGCGCCCTGGTCAAGGGCAGCCGGCAGTGGGTCAGATTGCCGCCGGCACAGCTGACGGTGAAGATACCCTCGGTGTCGGAGTCAATGTTGATGAGCCGCCGGCCCTGCAGCGGGGAGACGTCAATGGCCATAGCGCCCACCATGCCGATCTCCTCACCAGCAGTGAATACTGCCTCCAACCGGGGATGGGGAATATCTGAGGCATCCAGCAGCGCCAGGGCCATGGCCACGGCGATGCCGTCGTCGCTGCCCAGGGTGGTGCCCTTGGCCCAGACATATTCTCCATCGGCCTCCAGGTCCAGGCCCTGGGTAGCCATATCCTTATCGCAGTCCGCCTCCTTCTGGCAGACCATATCCAGGTGACCCTGGAGGATCACCGGCACCGCTCCCTCATAGCCGGGGGTGGCCTCCTTGACCAGGATCACATTGTCGTGCTCGTCCTGATGATACTCCAGGCCCCGCTCCTTGGCAAAGGCCACACACCAGTCGCTGATGGCCTTGGTGTTGCCGCTGCCGTGGGGGATGGCACACATCTCTTCAAAAAAATGCATCACCCGTTTGGGTTCCAAATGTTCCAAAACTGCCATGGTTCATTCCTCCTGCTTCATGGTTGCTTTTTCTCTCAGAGGCAGATCTGCCTGAGCGCCAGGGCACACAAGGCCGTGCGCTGGCAAAGAGAGGACAGGGATACGTGCTCCTGCGTGGTGTGGATCTCCTGTGCCATGGCGGACATAGCGTCCACCACCGGTACGCCCATTGTGGACAGCCAGGTGCCGTCGGTGGCGGTGGGATCGGCGATCTCCGCCGGCTCCCAGCCCAGCTGCCGGGCCGCCTCCATCACCCGGGCGCAGAACGCGCCGGAGCGCTCCGTCCGCTCCATGGCCGGAAAGAGGGTGCGCCAGGTGACCTTCACCTGACAGCCCTCCACGGTGACGTGCTGTTCCAAAGAGGCCAGCAGCTCCTCCACCCGTCTAAAATCCTCGTTGGTAGGCAATCCCGCCACGCAGAACTGCCCCTGGGCCTCTCCGGCCACGATGCCGTTGGGCCGGCCGCCGGAAATGGGGGCCACATTGAAATAGATCCCCCGATCAAAATCATTGAAGGAGTCCAGGCGCAGGATCTGGTGGGCCAGCTCCACCACGGCGCTGCGGCCCTCCCGGTAGGCCTTGCCGGCATGGGCCTCCCGGCCCATGACCTGGATGTCACCCAGGATGACACCCCGGCGGGCGGTGACAAAGGCGGGCTGTCCATCCTTTTCCCGTCCGCCCTCGAACACCAGGGCGCAGGCAGCCCCGGGGGCCTCCCGGGCATAGACCTGCCGCCCGGACTCGGAGCCGATCTCCTCGTCACAGGTGAAGAGGAAGGTCAGCTCCCAGGGCGGCAGCTGGCCGGCCCGCTTCAGGATCAACGCCCCGAACAGCGCCGCCAGCACGCCGCTTTTGCAGTCTCCGGCCCCCAGACCCCAGGCCCAGTCTCCCTCCACATGGAAGGGATGGGCCGCGGCAAAGCCCGGACCGAACACAGTGTCCAAATGGGCCACCAGCAGAACCTTGCCCTTGGGCGCAACGCCCGCAGGCCGTACCCGGGCCACCAGATGGGCGCCCAGTCCCGGAGCCGGTACCTCCTCCACCTGGGCTTCCAGCTCCTCCAGCACCGGCCGCAGCAGCTCCCGCACACGGCGGTTGCCCTCCTCACAGCCGGTGCCGCAGTCCACGGAGCACATGGCCTCCAGCAGACGCAGCATCTCAGGCAGCGCCCCCTCTGCGCCCTTCCGGGCCAATTCCCGCAGTGTCTCCATGACTTACTCCCCCAGCAGGTCCACCATGACCTCCGCAGGATCAAATCCGCTCTCGATCATGCCCACTTCCCGGAGCCAGTCGATGTTCTCCTGCCACACCGCCGCATCCTGGGACAGGAACGCCGCATTCTCCGTTTCCATCAGGGGCAGCAGCACCTCAAAGCTCCGCCGCTCCACGGACTCGGTCAGGGGGAAGTTCTCCTCGTCCTGATTGGCCAGCAGCAGCTCCAGAGCCTCCTCCGGATCCGCCTGCATATCGGCAAAGCCCTTCTGGCAGGCCCGGAGGAAGCGGGTGTACTTATCCTGATTTTGCTCCAGCTGCTGCTCGCCGGTCACCAGCATCAGAGCGTAGTAGTTGGGCACGCCGTAGTCCATGACCTCCATGTAGTCCATCTGAAAGCCCTGCTCCTCCAGAGCGGGGATCTCGTGGTTGATGAAGCAGCCATAGGTGGCGTCCACGCTGCCGGTGGTCATGGCGCTCATCAGATCAAAGCCTACGTCGATGAGCTCCACATCGGAAAGGTCCGCTCCCACAGTCTCCAGCATCTGGTTCACAGCCACTTCGCCGAAGCGGGTGCCGGAGTATCCGATGGTCTTGCCTACCAGGTCCTCCGGGGTCTTGATATTTTTCTCCGCCAGGGCACAGACGATGCTGATGGGCTGCTGGACCACGGCGCCCAGCACCTTCACCGGCACGTCCTCGTTGGCCTTGGCGATGATGGTATCCTCCTGATAGTAAAAACCGATGTCCGCCCGGCCCGCTGCCGTCATGGTGAGGGGGTCGCTGGCGTTGGAGGGGAAGAGGATGTTCACCTGCAGCCCCTCCTCCGCAAAGTAGCCCTTCGCCTCCGCCTCATAGAGGAAGGCGTGGACTGCGTTGGGATACCAGTCCAGCACCACGTCCACCGTCTCCAGCTCTCCCTGGTCATTGGAGGAACCGGAAGTGGAAGAGGAGCTGGCGCCGCAGCCGGCCAGCAGGCTCAGGCACAGAGAAGCGCTCAAAAGCGCAGCAGGGATTCTTTTCATAGTCTTGTCTCTCCTTTTCTCTTGATACAGATATGGAAGGGATTTTTCTGCCGGGCCGGTCAGGACTCGCCCCGCCAGCGCACCACCCGGCGCTCCAGCAGCTCCACCAGCGCCACCGCCAGCATAGCCACCGCGCTCAGCAGCACGATGGGGGCAAAGACCCCCGCTCCGTCCAGCTGGGTCATCATGCGGCGGGAGAAATAGCCCAGGCCGCTCTGAGCCCCCAGCCACTCGCCGATGGCGGCGCCGATGATGCTCAAGGGCACGGCCATCTTGATGGCGGAGAAGAAATAGGGCAGGGCGCAGGGCACCTTGATCTTGCAGAAGATGTCCCGGCGGGTGGCCCCGTAGGTCTCCAGCAGCTCGCTCATCTCCGTCTTGGCGGACCGGAGGCCATCATAGACAGTGATGGTGATGGGGAAAAAGGTCATCAGCACCGTCACCAGCACCTTGCTCCAGATGCCGTAGCCGAACCACAGCACGAACAGCGGGGCGATGGCGGTGGTGGGGATGGTCTGGGAGGCCACCACCACCGGATAGAGGCACTTTTGCACCAGTGGACTGCCGTCCATGACGACTGCCAGCCCCAGCCCCAGAACCACCGAGATGAGCAGTCCGATAGCCGTGACGGTCATGGTGGCGGGCAGATGCACGGTGAAGAGAATGACCCTGAGCTCCCAGAGTTTTTGCAGGATCTGCAAAGGTGTGGGCAGGATATAGGCCGCGTTCACCTCCATAGCCCCCAGCTGCCAGAGCATCAAAAGGGCAAAGAGAAAGATCAGTGCGGGCAGATTGCCCCGGTTGGCTCGTTTCATGGCTGCACCTGCTTTCTCAAAACGCCGATCAGATCCTCCCGCAGAGCCACCATCTCCGACCGGGCCAAACATTCCCGGGTCCGGGGATATCCGGCGGGCACAGGGATCTCCGTCAGGGTGTGGATAGGGGTATGGGTCACCGCCAGGACGCTGCCGGAGAGGAAGATGGCCTCCTCCACGTCGTGGGTGATGAAGAGGATGGTCTTTTTATGCTTTTGCCACTGCTCCAGCAGCCACTCCTGCATGGAGATGCGGGTGAGAAAGTCCAAAGCCGAAAAGGGCTCGTCCAGCAGCAAGAGCTCCGAGCCCGTGAGCATGGTCCGGGCAAAGGCCGCCCGCTGCCGCATGCCGCCGGAGAGCTCCTCCGGCCGCTTGCCGGCGCAGCCCGCCAGGCCCACGTCCGCCAGGGCCGCCTCCACCTGCTCCCGGATCTGGGCCCGGGAATAGCCGCCCATGATCTCCAGGGGCAGCGCCACATTCTCCCCCACCGTCCGCCAGGGAAACAGCAGGTCCTTCTGAGGCATATAGCCGCAGTAGCGCTTTTGCCCTTCGATGGGAGCGCCGTCTACCTGGATAGTGCCGCTCTTGGGCCGGAGCAGACCGTTGGTCATGCGGAAGATGGTGCTTTTGCCGCAGCCGCTGACGCCGATGATGCAGTGAAAGGATCCCCGCTCCACGGAAAAGCTCAGATCGTCGATGATGTCGAAGTCCTCGCTGGGGTACTGGTAGGAGACATGGGAAAATTCCAGGATGCTCATGGCCGCATCTCCCAGGCCATATCCCAGAAGCCCTTTTCATAGCGGCTGCAGTTGACGAAGATGTCCGTTAGGTGGGCCAGCTCCTCCTCACTGCTCCCCTCCGCCAAACGATCCATCAGCTCGATGAGAGATCGGTTGGTAGCGGCGTACTCCTCCGAGGCGTAGCCCTGGATCCACTCGCCGTAGAAGGGATGCTCCGCCGCGCCGGGGATGGCGGCCAGTGTCTGACCGATCTCGGCATAGCTCCAGGAGCAGGCCAGGATGGCCGCCACGATCTCCCGGGGGCCTCCGGCATGGGACACGGAGAGCATGTAATTGGTATAGGAGAGGTTGTCCAGGGCCGGCTGCACCGCAAAGACCTGCTCCTCGGTGATGCCCAGCCGGGCCATGTAGCCCCGGTGGATCTTCATCTCCCCGTGGAGGATGGCGTCCACATTCTTGGAGAAGATGCGCATGAGCTCCGGCTGCCGGGCCTTCACCACGCCGATGGCAAATACCCGGGCGTAGTCAAAGAGATAGAGGTAGTCCTGGAGCATAAAGTACTGGAACTTCTCCACCGGCAGCGTGCCATCGCCGATGCCGGTGACAAAGGGGTGGCTCAGACACTGGTCCCACACGGGCCGGGCGGCCTGATAAAATCTCTCAGAGGGTCTCATAGGCGTCCTCCAATCCAAAATGGTCTCATCGGCCCGGGCGGCCAGGGCCGGCCAGCGGTCGCCGCAGCCGATATCATAAACCGCCACGGTCCAAAAGCCCGCCTTTGCCGCGGTATCAAGGGCATAGGGAGCATCCTCGAACACAGCCACTTCCCTGGGGTCCGCTCCCAGCCGACGGGCCGCCTCCAAAAATACAGTGGGAGAATCCTTTCCCGTGCCCACCTCCTCACAGCTGAGGAGGAAGTCAAAATACTGCGCCACGCCCAGCCGCTCCAGGCAGGCTCGGGCCAGGGGCTCCGCCGTGGCAGTGGCCACGCACATCCGCACGCCCTGGGCTTTCAGACCAGCCAGATACGCCGCCACGCCGGGCTTCAGGGGCACGTCCTCCTGATAGTGGCGGTCCATCATGCCGTTGATCTCCCCGGCGATCTCCTCCGAGGTCTGGGGTAGGTGGAACATCGATCGGAACAGCTCCGCACATTCGGTCATGGTCATGGCCTTCACCCGCTCCTGCACGCCCTCGGCCGCCTCCCGGGAGATGCCCCGGCTGGTGAGATACTCCACGCCCAGCTGCTTCCAATAGCCCATGGAGTCCACCAGCGTGCCGTCCATATCAAAAATCGCGTACTTCTTATCCATGACTTCTCACCATCTCCTCTGCCAGTGTCCGCAGCTGCTCCGCCGCTGCCTTGGGGTCGGGCTGGGCAAAGAGGGCGGACACCACGGCCACACCGTCCACGCCACTGCCTGCCAAGCGGGGCAGATTATCCTTATTGATGCCGCCGATGGCCACCACGGGGATGTCCACCGCGTCGCAGATCTCCCGCAGAGCGGGAACGCTCAGGGGCTTGGCGTCCTTCTTGGTGGTGGTGCCGAACACAGCGCCCACGCCGATGTAGTCCGCCCCGGCCCGCTGGGCTGCCAGAGCCCGCTCCACCGTGTTGGCGGTGATGCCCAGGATCTTCTCCGGCCCGATGAGGGCCCGGATGTCCCGGCCCTGGATATCGGACTGGCCCACATGGACGCCGTCGGCGTCACACGTCAGAGCCAGGTCCACGTCATCGTTGACCACGAAGGGCACCTGATAGCGCTGCGCCAGGGCCCGCAGCTCCCGGCACTCGGCCAGGAAGTCCGCCCGGTCCAGCTCCTTTTCCCGGATCTGCAGGAAAGTGGCGCCGCCCTGCAGCACCTCCTCGGTGACCTGGGTGAGGGTCTGGCCCTGCCGCAGCCAGGTGCGGTCGGTGACCGCATAGAGCAGCATGGAACGGCGGATATCAGCTTTCGTAAATTTCATAGCGAACTCCTTTTATCAGTTGCGTTTCGGTGAGATTGAATACAGCATCGATGAGATCATTGCGGAAGGTGGCGTTGCCGGTGCCGTTTTCCAGCCGCCGCTCCTCCGCCAGCTCGCCGCACACACCCATGGCCGCCACCGCGGCGCAGGCAGCCAGGAAAGGCTCCTGAGGCAGCGCGCCGCAGAAAGCACCGGTGAGTGCGGTAAGCATACAGCCGCTGCCGGTGATGCGGGCCATGGTGGGCGAACCGTTGCGCAAAGCGGCGGTCCGTGTCCCGTTGCTGACGATGTCGATCGGTCCGGAGAGCACCGTTACCGCGCCGGTGCGCCGGGACAGGTTCTCCGCCAGCGCCGCGGCCCCAGCCAGAGAGGTCTCGCTGACCGCATCCCCAGCCGCCACGTCCACGCCGCTGCCGCTGCTGCCGCCCCGGGCCAGGGCCTTGATCTCCGAGGCGTTGCCCCGGATCACCGTCAGGCGCACCTCGTCCAGCAAACGGGCCGCCAGCTGCCGGCGCAGTGTGGTAACGCCCACGGCCACCGGGTCCAGCACCACAGGGATACCCAGGACATTGGCCCGCCGGCCCGCCAGGATCATGGCCTCTCCGCAGTCCGGAGCGCCCAGATTCAGCACCAGGGCCTGAACGGCTGCCACAGCCTCCTCCACCTCCAAAACGTGGTGAGCCATAGTGGCCGAGCCCCCGGCAGCCAGAATGATGTTGGCACAGTCGTTGACGGTAACGATATTGGTGATGCACTGCACCAGCGGTCCTCTCTCCCGCACCGCCCGGAGCGCCTGGGCAAGTTCCAGCTCCTCCATGGTCCTTCCTCCTTCTCTCTCCCCGGCGTCTTTGCCGGACAGAGCAGTTTGACAGAGGCGGCGAAACACGCAGATCCGTCTCCCGTACCTCTGTATCAAAATATGAAAAAACGGGACACCTCCCCCGGAGGTATCCCGCGCTCACCAATCTTTCCAAAAGCGCCGCTCCGGCCTCAACCGCACAAGCGGTGAGCCCGGACTCTGAGCCTCTGGCACGCATCCCTACGTTGGCATGACCCAAATCAGGTGAGGTCGAGGGAACACACCCTCCTCTCAGCCCTCTTACGAGGACTCCCTTGCGGAGTGTAGTATACGGCATTCCGCCGCCGCTTGTCAAGAAATTTACCGCTTTTCCCCAAAAAGACGTTCCCTTTCATCCAGATGGCATCCATGCCGCGCCTACTTCTCCGGCGGCCAGCCGGGCACATCCCGCCAGAGGCCCGGATTGTCCTGCCGCAGCGGCAGATCCCGGAAGATCTCCGCCACCTGCCGCTCGTACTTTTGGGGCGTATCCGCCTTCCGCAATGCCTTGGCCTGGCGGCCGCTGTCGGCAAAGAGGCCCATGAGGTAAAACCACATCTCCTTCATCCGGGACATGGCGCTGTGGGCGCTGCCGAAGGCCTCACAGTATCCAGCATAGAGGGTATCGTGGAAGGCCCGCAGGGTCTCCTTGTCCGCCGCCTCTCCACCCCGGAGCTTCCGGCCCAAAGCCGGGTCTCCCACCAGGCCCCGGCCCAGCATCACCCCGTCCAGGCCGGGAAACGCCGCCTCCAGCGTCCGGCACTCCTCTGCCGTCACCAGATCCCCGTTGTAGCACACGGGATTGCGGCTCATGGCCAGAGCCGCCCGAAAGGCCTCCATCCGGACAGCGCCCCGGTAGAAGTCCTTCTGCACCCGGGGATGGATGGTGAGGCAGGCGATGGGATAGCGGTTGTAGACCTCCAGCAGCGGTCCGAATTCCTCTTCCTGCCGCAGCCCCAGCCGGGTCTTGATGGACAGGGTCAGATCCGTGCCGGAAAAGATGGCATCCAGAAAGCGGTCCAGCTCCTCCGCCGAGGCAAGGAGCCCGGAGCCCTTCCCCTTGGCCACCACCGTGCCGGAGGGGCAGCCCAGATTGAGATTCACCTCCCGGTAACCCATGGCTTTCAGTTCCCCTGCGGCCCAGAGGAAGTCCTCCGGCACCCGGGTCAGCAGCTGGGGCACCACCGGCACCCCCTCATTGTGCTCCGGAACGATGTCCCGCAGCTCCCGCTTGGTGAACACCCGGTCCTTACAGGGGGAGACAAAAGGCATGAAATACCGGTCCACCCCACCGAAGTACCGGCGGTGGGCATTGCGGCAGAGGTAGTTGGTGATCCCCTCCATGGGGGCGTAGTCGCAGCGCATAGCGGTTCCTCTCTTTTATCTTTCAGCTTTTACTTATGGGACACGGGACTTTCCAGGTCTGGCACCAGGGGCTTTTCCATAGCGCAGTTTTTCAAAAAGACGCCGCCTACCTCCACCCTTTGCTCCCGCAGGAGCCGGTAGCCCCGTCCCAGGAAAAAGGGCCGGGCAGTCAGGGAGGCGTGGACCGTCACCCGCTCCACACCGCCGGCAGCGGCATGGGCCTCCAGAGCATCGCACAGGGCCGTGGCGATCCCCTGGCCCTGATGATCCCGGTGAACAAACAGATGGTCCAGATAGCCGCTCTCATGGATGTTCCCATAGCCCACCAGCTGTGTTCCCTCCAGAGCCACCAGGGTGTACAGGTCCAGGAAAAAGCTCCGGCGCCGGGGAAACTCCCCGGCCGCACCGGCCCAGGCCCGGACCTGAACGTCGGTATAGTCCCGGCGGTTGACGGTGAGAATGGTGGCGGTGAACAGCGCTCTGATCTCCTCAAGATCCTCCGCGCGGCAGCGCCGCAGCTCCATGGTTTTCCCTCCTCAAAATTCACTGGGCACCATCTTATCAGATCCTGCCGCATCCCGCAAGAGCGGCAAACAGCTTTTCCCATCGAAGAAAATAAAAGCTCCATCTCTGCCAAAACCAGGGTGGAAAACAGATGGGATTTTCTCCGTTCCTCCCTTTTTGTCCTTGGGAGAATCTCTTGTCAAGCAGGAAAAAATATGATAAAATGTAAAGGTTATGACTGCTGTATGTGGCTTTGGCTGCCGCATTTGTTCCACCACTTCTCTCATTGGAGGCTTCTATGTCCGATCTTCACGCTGAAATCAACCGCCGGCGCGTTTTCCCGTAAAAGCCCTCCGGGCTTTTGCGGGAGCCCTTTCTCATTTCTCTTCCTCGGGGCAAGTGAATTGCCCCTGCGGCAAGATTTTTGCTTTGCAAAAATGCTTGCACGGGCCGCCCGGCCCGGGGCCCGACCCATCACTTTTCTCTCATTGGAGGCTTCTATGTCCGATCTTCACGCTGAAATCAACCGCCGGCGCACGTTTGCCATCATCTCCCACCCGGACGCCGGCAAGACCACACTGACGGAAAAATTCCTGCTCTACGGCGGCGCCATCGCCCAGGCCGGCGAGGTCAAGGGCAAAAAGGCCCGGGCCGCCACCTCCGACTGGATGGAGATCGAGCGCCAGCGCGGTATCTCCGTCACCTCCTCCGTCATGCAGTTCCAGCACGACGGCTTCTGCATCAACATCCTGGACACCCCCGGACACCAGGACTTCTCCGAGGACACCTACCGGACGCTGATGGCCGCCGACAGCGCCGTCATGGTCATCGACGGTGCCAAGGGCGTGGAGCCCCAGACCCGGAAGCTGTTCAAGGTTTGCGCCCTGCGCCACATCCCCATCTTCACCTTCATCAATAAGATGGACCGGGAGACCCGGGACCCTCTGGAGCTGTGCGAGGAGGTGGAGCGGGAGCTTGGCATCGACACCTATGCCGTCAACTGGCCCATCGGCTCCGGCAAGGAGTTCCAGGGCGTCTATGACCGGGAAAAGCGCCGCATCCTCTTCTTCTCCGGCGAGGGCCACGGGAAAAAGGCCCAGGCCACCGAAGTGGATCTCTATGACCCGGCGGTGGCAGAGCTCATCGGCGAAAAACGGGCCGCCGCTCTCCAGGAGGAGGTAGAGCTGCTGGGCGCCGGCCGGGAGTTTGACATGGAGGCCGTCCGAAACGGCACCCTGTCCCCGGTGTTCTTCGGCTCCGCCCTCACCAACTTCGGCGTGGAGCCCTTCCTGGAGGAGTTTTTGCGCATGACCACCGCTCCCTTGCCCCGGGTATCCGACCAGGGCGAGGTGGACGTGTTCTCCCCGGATTTCTCCGCCTTTGTCTTCAAGATCCAGGCCAACATGAACAAGGCCCA
>CALXDZ010000046.1 GCA_944387205.1 uncultured Oscillospiraceae bacterium | reverse complement strand
GAGCTGATGCAGCAGCTGATGAGCCAGGAGGGGCTTGTCACTGAGACAGGTGAGCTCTCTGCCGCGGGCGTGCTGGGCAATAATCTCTGGGCCTGTCTTTTCTCGTGTCTTTTGGGGCTCATCCCCTTTGTCTGTCTCCCGGCTTTTCCCCTGGGGCTCAATGCACTCCTTCTGGGTGGACTGGCTGCTCTGGCCCAGGCCGGCGGCACCTCTCTCGGGCTGTATCTTCTGGCGATCCTGCCCCACGGCATCTTTGAGCTGCCCGCCATGTGGCTGTCCTTTGCCATTGGTCTTACACTGTGCCGGGAGATCACCGCCCTTTGCCGCAAAAGGCCTCATGAGCCCTTATTGAAGACCCTCTGGCGCTGCGGCCAGTTTTTCTCTCTGGGCGTTGTGCCCCTTTTGATCCTGGCCGCTTTCGCCGAAGCCTATTTGACTCCGGCGCTTCTGGAGCGTTTCCTCTGATTCTGATTTCTCAATCCCATCCGCCTATCGGGCGGAAAAAGGAGTCTTGCATCATATGAATACTACCGGTTCTCCCTGCAATATCCCTGAGCTCTTCGGCTGCATGGTCTTTAACGAAAGCACCATGCAGCAGCGCCTCTCTCCCACTGTCTATGCCGCCTGGAAGCAGTGCATCGCCGACGGCACCCCGCTGGACCCCACCATCGCCCACAGCATTGCCAACGCCATGAAGGACTGGGCCATCGAGCGGGGCGCCACCCACTTCACCCACTGGTTCCAGCCCATGACCGGCTACACCGCGGAAAAGCACGACAGCTTCATCACGCCGGTGGAGCAGGGCCGGGTCATCATGGAGTTCTCCGGCAAGGAGCTGGTCCGGGGCGAGTCTGACGCCTCCTCCTTCCCCTCCGGCGGCCTGCGGGCCACCTTTGAAGCCCGGGGCTACACCGCCTGGGACCCCACCTCCTTCGCCTTCATCAAAGACGGCACACTTTACATTCCCACGGTGTTCTGTTCCTGGTCCGGCCAGGCGCTGGACAAAAAGACGCCTCTGCTGCGGTCTATGGAGGAGGTCAGCCGTCAGGCAGTGCGCATCCTGCGCCTCTTCGGCAACACCACTGTCAAGCAGGTCACCGCTCAGGTAGGCCCGGAGCAGGAGTATTTCCTGGTGGACAAGTCCGTCTACCAGAGCCGGGAGGACCTGAAGCTGTGCGGCCGGACGCTGTTCGGCGCCAAGCCCCCTAAGGGACAGGAGCTGGACGATCACTACTACGGCTCCATCCGCCCCCGGGTCTCTGCCTACATGCAGGATCTGGACCGGGAGCTGTGGAAGCTGGGCGTGCTTGCCAAGACCAAGCACAACGAGGTGGCTCCGGCTCAGCATGAGCTGGCTCCTGTGTATACCGATGCCAATACCGCCTGCGACCACAACCAGCTGACCATGGAGCTGATGAAGACCGTGGCCGAGCGCCACGGTCTGGTATGCCTGCTCCACGAAAAGCCCTTTGCCGGCGTCAATGGCTCCGGCAAGCATGACAACTGGTCTTTGAATACCGACGCCGGTGAAAACCTCTTCAAGCCCGGCAAGACCCCCAGCCAGAACGCCCAGTTTTTGCTGTTCCTGGCCGCCTTTATCAAGGGCGCTGACGAATACCAGGAGATGCTGCGCTGCACCGTGGCCACCGCCGGAAACGACCAGCGTCTGGGCGGCGCCGAGGCGCCTCCCGCTGTGGTGTCCATCTTCCTGGGCGATGAGCTGACCGAGATCCTGGACTCCATTATTGAGGGAACCGCTTATGTGGACAAGAAGAAGCAGTCCCTGCGCATCGGCGTGGACGTGCTGCCTCCCATTCCCCAGGACACCACTGACCGCAACCGCACCTCCCCTCTGGCCTTTACCGGCAATAAGTTCGAGTTCCGTATGCTGGGCTCCTCTTTGTCCATCGCCGGTCCCACCATCGTCCTCAACACCATGGTGGCCGACGAGCTGTGCCAGTTTGCCGACGAGCTGGAGCAGGCCGAGGACTTCCAGAGCGCCCTGGAGGAGCTGCTGCGCAAGACCTTCAAGGAACACAAGCGCATCATCTTCAACGGCAACGGCTATGATGAGTCCTGGCAGACCGAGGCCAAGAAGCGCGGCCTTTCCAATCTGGCCTCCACAGCCGACTGCCTGCCGGCCTATGTGTCTGAGAAGAATATCCGCCTCTTCACCCGCCACGGCATCTTTACCGAGGAGGAGATGCGGGCCAGAAACGAGATCCACACGGAGAGCTACTGTAAGGTCATCCGCATCGAAGCGTTGACGCTGCTGGATATGATCCGGCGCAACATCATCCCCGGCGTGTCCACCTACTGCGACCAGCTCTCCCAGACCATCCTCCACAAGCGCTCCGCCTGCGCCACCGCCTCCTGCCGTGCGGAGGAGGGGCTCCTTACCAAGCTCTCCCGGGGCAGTTCCGCCCTCTACAGCGAGAGTGAAAAACTGGAAAAGCTCCTGACCCAATGTGAGGACAAGGAGCCCAGCTATGAGCTGGCTTCCTTCTATCATGACAAGGTAATGGGCTCTATGGAAAAGCTCCGAACCTCCATCAATGAGCTGGAGAGCCTGACCAGCAAGGAGTGCTGGCCCTATCCCACCTACAGTGAGATCCTGTTCTCCGTCTGAGCTGCAGCCCGGACACAAAATCCATTTTGAAATCGAGGAACTGCATTATGAGTAAGCTCTATATCCCGGAAGGATACCATCCCCCCCTGCCTGACTATGAACTGCAGCGTGCCATTTCCTTTATCAAATCCTCCTTCCAGACCAATCTGAGCAACGCGTTGAATCTGCGCCGGGTCTCTGCTCCTTTGTTCGTGGACGAAAGCTCCGGCCTCAACGATAACCTCAATGGTTATGAGCGGCCTGTCAGCTTCGACATCCCCGACGTGGGTGTCACCGGCCAGGTGGTCCACTCTCTTGCCAAGTGGAAGCGGCTGGCTCTCAAGCGCTACGGTTTTCGTGAAGGAAAAGGCCTTTACACCGATATGAACGCCATCCGCCGGGATGAAGAGGTGGACAACATCCACTCCATCTACGTGGACCAGTGGGACTGGGAGCGGATCATCTCCCGGGAGGACCGAAACGAGGCCTTCCTGCGCTCCACCGTGCGGGCCATCGTGGGCGCCGTGTGTGAGACCTCCGAGGCGCTGAATGTGGCATTCCCCAGCCTGCGGATCAAGCTGGACCGGGACGTATTCTTCCTGACCACCCAGGAGCTGGAGAATATGTACCCTGATCTAACTCCCAATGAGCGGGAAAAGGCCATCTGCCAGGAGCATCATACTGTGTTCCTGATGCAGATCGGCGGTAAGCTCCGTTCCGGTAAGCCCCACGATGGCCGGGCTCCTGACTATGACGACTGGACCCTCAATGGCGACATTCTCATGTGGAACCCGGTTCTGGAGCGGGCCTTTGAAATCTCCTCCATGGGTATCCGGGTGGACGAGGAAGCTCTGGAGCGCCAGCTGGTTCTTGCCGGCTGCGAAGAGCGTCGTGAGCTGCCCTTCCACAAGATGCTCCTCAGTGGCCAGCTGCCTCTGACCATGGGCGGCGGCATCGGCCAGTCCCGCCTTTGCATGCTGATGATCGGTACCTGCCATATCGGCGAGGTCCAGGCCAGCCTGTGGGATCAGGAAACTATGGATACCTGCGAAAAAGCCGGCATCATGCTGCTGTAACCTTTGTGTTTTATTTGCCCCGTCAGCCTTTTTGGGCTGGCGGGGTTTTTGCTTTTCCCTGGACATATTGTCCCTGTTACCGCATTGTCATTCTTTTTTGGTTGACAAGTGTAATCCTTTATGATATGTTTGGCTTACAAAAGTAAACCAACAGGAGGTGAAGGCATGGAACACAACTCTGTAACACTGTCCCAGAGCGAGTGGCGGGTGATGGAGGCCCTGTGGACCGGACCCAAGACGCTGATGGAACTGGTGCGGGAGCTGGGCGCCTCTGCCGGCTGGGCTAAAAGCACCGTCACCACCATGGTCCGCCGGATGGAGGAAAAGGGGCTCCTCTCCTACGAGCTCCAGGGCCGGGCCAAGCTCTTCCGGGCCGCGGTGCGGCGGGAGGACGTGGTGGCGGCGGAGACAGAGTCGCTGCTGAGCCGGGCCTATCACGGCAGCGTTGGCCTGCTGGTGAATGCCCTGGCGGAACAGCAGCAGCTCTCCCGCTCGGACATTGAGGAACTGTACGCTATTTTGCGTAAAGCAGAGGAGGGAACGAAATGAGAGCGATCCTGCTGACTTCCAGCGTCCTCATCCTGGCATTGGTTCTGCTGCGGACGCTGCTGCGTGGCCACATCAGCCTGCGGCTTCAGTACGCGTTGTGGCTGCTGGTGGCGGTGCGGCTGCTGGTGCCCTTTGAGCTGGGACAAAGCGCCTTCAGCATCCTCTCTCTGGCCAACCAGGCCCGGGAAACCCCCGCCGTTCAGGCCATTGAGACTGTGGGGGAATTGTCTCTGCCCGCCCAGTCCTTTGAGGACGCCTACGCCCAAGTGGTGGAGGAATATGAATCCCAGGGCATCGATGTAGGTTCTCTCACAGGCTCAGACCGGGAGGCCCTGGACTATGAGGCCCAGAGCCGCATGGCCGGCCCCACCCTCTCCCAGCTTCTCTCCACCGTTGGCCGCTGGGTCTATCTGGCTGGAGTCCTGGTGGTAGCGGCCTGGTTCCTGGCCGCAAATGCCCGCTTTCGCCGGATGCTGCGGCGCAGGGCGGAAGCGGCCTCCGTTCCCGGCTGCCCCCTGCCTGTCTTTGTGGTGGAGGGACTTCCCTCCCCCTGCCTCTTTGGGCTTCTGCATCCAGCCATCTACCTGACCCCCAGCTGCCTGCAGGACCCGGTGCGGCTGCGCCATGTGCTGGCCCATGAGCTGACCCACCACCGGCACAAAGACACCTGGTGGTCCCTCATCCGGTGCGCGTGTCTGTGCCTGTACTGGTTCGATCCTCTGGTGTGGTGGGCGGCGGTGCTCTCCCGCCGGGACTGTGAGCTGGCCTGCGATGAGGGGGCCATCCGCCGCCTGGGCGAGGAGGAACGGCTTTCCTACGGCCGGACCCTGGTGGATTTGGTGGCCGTGGGGGCCTCCGCCACCGGACTGCTCCAGACCGCCACTACCATGCAAAGCGGCAAACGCAGCCTGCGGGAGCGGGTGCGCCTCATTGCCCAGCGTCCCAAGATGCTGGCTGCCACAGCGGTATGCCTGGCCCTGGCGCTGGT
>CALXDZ010000045.1 GCA_944387205.1 uncultured Oscillospiraceae bacterium | reverse complement strand
GGCGCCCGCACCGCCGGATACGACACGGAGATGTTCGGTGTGCCCTACAAGACGCTCTACTGGGCCCCGGAGCCCATTCCGGACGAGACGCTGATGGAGGCCCATCGGTTCATCTATCAAAGCCGGTTTTCTCCGGAAAAATATGAGCGCTATGTGCGCATCCCCCGGGACCAGGCGGCAGAACCTTTGCCCCGGGTGGAGTGGAACGAGTGAAAAGGGAGGGAGAAGAGTGAAGATCCTTGCGTTTGAATCCTCCTGTGACGAGACAGCGGCAGCCGTGGTGGAGGATGGGCGTCGGGTGCTGTCCGACGCCGTGGCTTCCCAGGCGGATATGCACGCCCTCTACGGCGGTGTGGTGCCGGAGATCGCTTCCCGCAAGCATGTGGAGGCCATCGCTGCCCTGACGGAGAAGGCGTTGCAGGACGCCGGTGTGACCCGGAGCGAGATCGACGCAGTGGCGGTGACCTATGCCCCGGGCCTTATCGGCGCGGTGCTGGTGGGCCTGAGCTTTGCCAAGTCCGTGGCCTATGCCCTGGGGGTGCCCCTGATCCCGGTGCACCATGTCCGAGGCCACATCGCCGCCAACTACCTGGCCTTCCCGGAGCTCCAGCCTCCGTTCCTGGCCCTGTGCATCTCCGGGGGCAACACACTGTTGGTGGATGTGAAGGACTATACGGACATGGAGATCCTGGGCACCACCCGGGACGACGCGGCAGGGGAGTGCTTCGACAAGGCTGCCCGGGTACTGGGACTGCCCTATCCCGGCGGCAAGCCCATGGACGATCTGGCCCGCCAGTCCCAGGGCGGGGTCTATGACCTGCCTCGGACCCATGTGGCGGACCACCCCCTGGACATGAGCTTTTCCGGCCTCAAGACCGCCGTGGTAAATCTGGCCCACAACGCCCAGCAAAAGGGAGAGGAGCTGGACCGGGCGGCCCTGGCGGCAGACTTCGCCGCTGCTGTCAGTGCCGAATTGGTGCCCCGGGCCATGGAGGCAGCCCGGCAAGCGGGACGGAAGGTGCTGGTGGCTGCCGGCGGCGTGGCTGCCAACTCCCGCATCCGGGCGGACCTGGAGGAGGCCTGCCGCAGGGAGGGCGTGCAGCTGTACCTGCCGCCCATGCGCTGGTGCGGCGACAACGGCGCCATGATCGGCGCCCAGGGCTATTATGAATATCTGGCCGGCCACACCGCCGGCATGGAGCTCAACGCCTATGCTACACGGGACATTTCCGATCAACCCGGTCAATAAGAGAAAAGCGTCCGGCCCTTTTGGGCTGGACGCTTTTATGTAAGAAAACAGTGTTTTCAGGCTCTCCGTACCAGGGGCAGGGATGTCTGGCCCTTTCCCTTTTCGGAGAAATAACGGATGATGTCCTTTCGGGTGACGATGCCGATAAAGTTGCCCAGATCGTCGATAACGGGGATGAAATTCTGATTCATAGCTGAGGTCAGAAGATCGTCCATGGAGACGGTGATGTGCACACAGGGATATTTGTCAGCTCCCAGAATGTCCCGGACCTGAAGGGTCTCCACTTCCTTTATGGTCAGCACCTGGGTGTCGTCCTGTACGTTCTGCAGCAGATGCCAGAGGAAATCCCCTTCGCTGACGGTGCCCACATACTGACCGGTGCGGGAAATGACGGGAATGGCAGTGTAGCCGTGATGCCGCATCTTTTCCAGTCCCTGCCGAAAGGTGAAGTCGTCATAGAGAAAGGCGACTTTGCTTTTGGGGATGAGAAAATAGGCGATATTCAAAGCGCATACCTCTTTCCTTCCGTGGGATGGGATGAGGAGCATGCCCCTCTATACAATAGTATACAGGAAGAAATAGGGGAATGTATGAATAAAGTGGAAATAACACCGGGGAAATTTTGCGGAATCTTGACAGATACTCAGATATGCTTGACTCGGTCCTGTGCCTCGGCCCGTTTGGCGTTGTTCCAGCGGCTCATATCGCCCACCAGATATCCGGTGATGCGGCGGATGCGGGTGAAGGGCTGGGGGGCCAGATGATAGGTCAGGTCCACATACTCCCCGTCCACATGGATATCCAGTGCTTCCACATCAGCGTGGGGATACTTCTCTGCGGCCCGCTGCTTGTAGGCCTCTATTTCCTGGGGGCTGATTTGACCGCCTGTGACTTGTACCTGCATAAAAAAGTCTCCTTTCCGAGCCTATCCTGTCCCCAGAAGGGAACAAGGGACACAATATCTTGCGGTTTACTTTTGGACAGGAATAGTATATCATGTACTTCAAGAAAAAACGTGTTGCCGCTGCAACAGTTTGAAAAACTGAAGGGAGCCGATAGATCATGATGACGCGGGAGGAACTGGCCCAAAGCCCTATTTTTCAGGGCATCAGCTATGAGAGCTATCTGGCTATGGTGGACTGCTTCCATGCCAGGACCAAGACCTATCAAAACGGCGAGATCATCCTCAGCTTCGGCGAGGGCAGTCAGGCCGTGGGCATCGTGGAGGAGGGCAGCGCTGCGCTGCTGCGCATTGACGCCGATGGAAACAGCACCATTTTGGAGGTGCTGGACCCGGGCGGTGTATTCGGTGAGACCATCGCCTTTTCCGGTGTGGGCGGCGACAGTCTGATGGTGGTGTGCCGCAAAAGCTGCCGGGTGCTGTTCATCGACTATGAGCACATCACCAAACGCTGTGAGAAGGCCTGCGAGCACCACAGTGTTCTGGTCCAGAACATGCTGCGCCTGATTGCCCATAAGGCCCTGGCCCTGGGTGAGCGGGTGGAGGTGCTCAGCCAGCGCTCCATCCGGGACAAGCTCCTGGCCTATTTCTCCCTGCAAAGCTCCCACAGCGGCGGGACCTTTACGCTGCCTTTTTCTCTCAGCGCGCTGGCGGAGTATATCAGCACCGACCGCAGCGCCATGATGCGGGAGCTCAAGCACCTGCGGGAGGAGGGTAAGGTGGAAGTGGACGGCCGCCATGTTACGCTCCGCAGCGCTGAGTTTTAAGGTTTGACTGTCTGTTGCTTCTGAGAAGGGGAGCGCGGGAGAGGAACCTTTTTGTAAATAGAACGAAAGTAACAAAAAACATAGGGAAATTCCGGCGAAAAGCCAACGAAAATCATTTGACGGAATTCCGGCACCGTGCTAATATATAACTGTGTGGCTTGTTAATTGTTTGGCAATACCCGGCGGCATGACCTCTGGAGTGGGCCACGCGCCAAAAACACCGATTTTTTGAGGGAAAGAAGGAAAAGGTATGTATCGCATCGTGAGAAGAGAGGCACTGAGACCGACAGTGACTCTGCTGGAAATCGAGGCTCCCCTGATCGCAAAGAAGGCCAAGCCCGGCCAGTTCATCATCCTGCGTGTGGATGAAGACGGTGAGCGGATCCCTCTGACCATCTACAATGCTGACCCCGCCAAGGGCACTGTGACCATTATCTTCCAGATCGTGGGTGCTACCACCGAGAAGCTCAACCACAAGAAGGAAGGCGAGTTCCTGCAGGACTTCGTGGGTCCTCTGGGCAAGGCTACCGAGATCGAGGGCCGCAAGAAGGTCTGCGTGGTCGGCGGCGGCGTGGGCTGCGCCATCGCTTATCCTGTGACCAAGGCCTTCCATGACGCCGGCGCCGAGGTCCATGCGGTCATCGGCTTCAAGAACAAGGACCTGGTCATCCTGGAGGACGACTTCCGTGCCGCCAGCGATGTGCTCAAGGTCATGACCGACGACGGCAGCTACGGCGAGCACGGTCTGGTCACCGATGCTCTGAAGGCTCTCATTGAGGAAGGCAACACCTATGATGAGGTCTTTGCCATCGGTCCCATGATGATGATGAAGTTTGTCTCCCTGACCACCAAGCCCTATGGCCTCAAGACGGTGGTTTCCATGAGCCCCATTATGATCGACGGCACCGGTATGTGCGGCGGCTGCCGGATCAGCGTGGGCGGCGAGACCAAGTTTGCCTGCGTGGACGGCCCCGATTTCGACGGCCATCAGGTGGACTGGGATCTGGCTGTGAAGCGCGGCGGCATGTACAAGGAGTTTGAGCGCCACGCCCATGAGGAAACCTGCAATCTGTTCAAACAGGAGGTCAAATAACGATGGCTAACATGTCTTTGAAGAAGAATCCGATGCCCTCTCAGGAGCCGGATGTACGGAATAAAAACTTCAACGAGGTCGCTCTGGGCTACACCAAGGAGCAGGCCCTGGACGAGGCTCAGCGCTGCCTCCACTGCAAGAACAAGCCCTGCATGCAGGGCTGCCCGGTCATGGTCCACATCCCCGATTTCATCGAGAAGGTGGCTGCCGGTGAGTTTGAGGAGGCCTATCAGATCATCTCCAACACCAGCGCTCTGCCCGCAGTCTGCGGCCGCGTCTGCCCCCAGGAGAGCCAGTGCGAGAAGTACTGCGTCCGCGGCGTGAAGGGCGAGCCCGTGGGTATCGGCCGTCTGGAGCGTTTCGTGGCTGATTGGCACAATGCCAACTGCACCGAGGCTCCTGCCAAGCCTGCCTCCAACGGCCATAAGGTGGCCATCATCGGTTCCGGCCCTGCTGGTCTGACCTGCGCCGGCGACCTGGCCCGCAAGGGGTATGAGGTCACCGTGTTCGAGGCTCTGCACCTGGCCGGCGGTGTGCTGGTTTACGGCATCCCCGAGTTCCGTCTGCCCAAGAGCATCGTCCAGAAGGAAGTGGACGGCCTGAAGGCTCTGGGCGTGAAGGTGGAGACCGACATGGTCATCGGCCGTGTTCTGTCCATCGACGAACTGCTGGAGGAGTACGGCTTTGAGGCTGTGTTCATCGGCTCCGGCGCCGGTCTGCCCATGTTCATGCACATCCCCGGCGAGAACCTGTGCGGCGTGTACTCCGCCAACGAGTTCCTGACCCGTATCAACCTGATGAAGGCCTACAAGCCCGACTCCTCCACCCCCATCCAGCACGGCAAGCGCGTGGCTGTGGTGGGCGGCGGCAACGTGGCCATGGACGCCGCCCGCTGCGCCAAGCGTCTGGGCGCCGACGTGCACATTGTCTATCGCCGCGGTAAGGAGGAGCTGCCTGCCCGTGCCGAGGAAGTGGAGCATGCCGAGGAAGAGGGTATCATCTTTGACCTGCTGACCAATCCTGTGGAAATCAAGGGCGATGACAAGGGTGATGTCTGTGGCATGACCTGCATCCGCATGGAGCTGGGTGAGCCCGATGCTTCTGGCCGCCGTCGTCCTGTGGAGATCCCCGGCAGCGAGTTTACTCTGGATGTGGATTGTGTCATCATGGCTCTGGGCACCAGCCCCAACCCCCTGATCAAGTCCACCACCAAGGGCCTGGAGATCAACAAGAAGGGCGGCATCATCGTCAACGAGGATGGTCTGACCTCCCGTGAGAACGTGTACGCCGGCGGTGACGCTGTCACCGGAGCTGCTACCGTCATTCTGGCCATGGGTGCCGGCAAGACCGCTGCCAAGGCCATCGACGAGAAGCTCTCCGCCAAATAAGATACATATTGCTGAATAAAAAAGACCGTACTGCTTTGCAGTACGGTCTTTTTTACGTGTCATTGGCCTTTTTGAAGAGTCCAACTTATCACCTTGCGGCTCTGTCCTCTTGCACCAGTTTGCGCACATAGGCAAAAGCGGCGTCCTCGCCCTCTTCCTTGAGCACCAGCAGCATGCCCTCCAGCAGCGCTGCGGTCTCCTCATGCATCCCGGCCAGGTGCCGGGAGCGCTGAAAGTAGTCGTAGGGATCGCTGTCGGTGTAGGCTTCCTGATGATAGATATGGCAGGCGGCCAACCGGTCGCAGAACATCTCCGCTACATATCGCACAGGCATCTTCACACCGGTGACACCCACGCCCCGCACAGGGCTGTAATCTGTCCAGTACTCAAAGTGGTGCTTGTTGCGCCCCTTGTGGTGGAGCCAGGAGGAGCTGTAGCCTTTGTCCCGCCGTTCTCCGTCATTGGGGCTGTGAGTGCCTGTAAAGTACTTGGCGCCCACCCAAAACTCCCTGGGGGAGTATTTGGACAGGTCATGGGTCAGTCCCTGCCAGTATAGTCCCACCCGGAAGCAGTATTTGCACACCAGCCAGCGATGGTGATTGATGGTTTTTAAATGGGCAAAAGGCCGCAACGTCCCTCACCTCCCGAAATTCAAAACCAGTATATCACATTCCTTTGGGAAGCGAAAGCGCAATCACGCATAATTTCTCCGCCAAGGCAAAAACTGCCTTGTGAGGTGAGAAGATGACACAGGCGGGATTTTTAGGTGCAGCGGAACTGTTCTCTGTAGCCGGTTTGACAGGCGTTGTGTGGATCGACCCCCGCAGCCCAGAGACGGTGGCCACTCGACGCTGGGATCTGTTGGCGCTGACGGCCAGCGGGTGTCAGGCGCTGGAGCAGAGGGGACTGGTGTGTGCCTGCGGCACGCTGCTGGTGCCTGGAGACTGTGGGGAAGCTGTGCTGCAGTTGATCCGGGCGGAGCGGGTAGTAGGCTACGGCTTTTCAGAGCGGGACAGCCTGACTTTTTCCAGTATGGGCGGCGAACAGCGGGTTCTGTGCGTCCAGCGCCAGCTTCTGCGGGTGGATGGAGGCGTGGTGGAGCCTCAGGAGATCCCGCTTCCGGAGCGCTATTGGAAGCTGCATGAGGAGGATATCTTAGTCCTGATGGGAACCCGACTTTTGACGAATGTCAGAGCCCCTGCCTGATGACAGGCGGGGGTTTTTGACTGTATTGACAGATAACACAACTGCAAAGCGATGAAATAAGTTCGAGCAGCTATTCTATATAAGAACGGATAAAATGATTTAAACGCACAAAATGAATGAAAAACAAGTAAAAAAGACAAGAAATCTCAGGAAATAAAGCAATAAATAACCGATTGGTGATGCCAAAGAAGAAAATACGAGAAAAAGGAACAAAGCAAAAATTATATAATAGGTATAGGAAAATCAATTAAAAAAATAAGGGGCTAAACCGTAAAAATATCGTGAAGAAATGAAAAATAAAATAGATATTATAGAAACAAAATTACCTAAAAAAGAAAAGAAAAACAATAAAAATGGTTAGATTTTTAACATGGTTAGCAAAAAAGGAACAAAAAGCGCATGCTTAATCAATAAATAAGGGCAAAATAAACAAAACGCAGCTTGTCTTTCTGTGCGAAACAGAGGCTTTTCCTAGACAAACAATTTTATCATTGTTTTTCACGAACGACCATGATAAAATACAAGAAACAAGCATAAAAGACACATCTTTGTGTGCAAAATGGCAAAAAATATGTTATTACTGTGTCTAAGTGACAGAAAATAAAAATGAGCCCTTTGAGGCGTCTTTTGCCGCTGGAAGACAAGGATGAGTAAGAAAGGATGGAGAGCACATGAAGGACATGGGAGATCTGACCGGACGGGTTGCTGTTATCACGGGCGGTGGCGGCGGAATTGGAGCTGCAGTGTGCGAGACCCTGGCGTTTCACGGCGCTATTGTAGTGCCTGCGGATATCAAGCCCGAGTTGTGTGACCCCGTTGTAGAGCGGGTAAAGGCTGCAGGTGGTCAGGCTTACGCAGTGGCGATGAATGTCATGGAGCTGGAGTCCGTAAAGAAGGCATTCCAGGAGGTCTATGACAAATTTGGCCGGATCGACATCCTGGTCAACATTGCCGGTATCCTCAGCGGTGATACGATTTTTGAAGTGACGCCGGAGCACTGGGACAAGATGCTGGACATCAATC
>CALXDZ010000044.1 GCA_944387205.1 uncultured Oscillospiraceae bacterium | reverse complement strand
CTCTGCTGCCGATGCTGGTCACCCCGTCTCCCACGATGACAGAGCGGACCGTGCTCCGATCGTCATACCAAGGCGGATTGTCGTCCAATCCCCAGTTGGTCATCTCCCCGCTGCCGCTGATGGTCAGTGTTCCGGTATCCGAGTCCAGGGTCCATGTCAGTGCGTCACCGCAGCTGCCAGTGGTGTTTTCCTCTCCTGCGGCCCAGACCGGAATGGTCAAGAGCAAGACCATCAAGGATACTAAGAGAGCAAGTCCCGTCCAAAGGGTCCGTCTTTTCCACATCACACAGTTCTCCCTTCCATCAGGCTCGCTGTCCTTTTCGGATTCTGCCTGATTTTTCATCTTCGTTTTCTCTGCTCTATGCTGCATTTTCCCAAGCCCCTGTCCAAGCCTGGCTCAGCGGCACTCCGGTGGTCCCATCCAGGAAAAAAAGACGTATCTGCGCGCCTGCAGCCAGACCTTCCAGAGCCAGGGACACCGTGCCTTCCCAGGTGCTCTGCACCGTTTTCCGGCTCAGCGCTGTCAAGCAGCCGTCTGTCCCATATACCGCCCCCAGCACCTGCACAGCTGTGTCAGCAGGAAGACCGTCCCACAGCACAGTGGCACGGCCCCCCTCGCCCGATGGTACTAGGGCAGGGTCCCGCCACCGGTCCTCCAGGGCCATCACCAGGGCGTCCATCCGCAGCGCTCCCCAGCCATAGGTCCAGTCATACCCCGGCTCACCCAGGTCCTCCGTCGTTTCCCGCAGCAGTGTCCCCACCTGCTCCGCCGTCAGGTCCGGGTCCAGCCCCAGGGCCACTGCAGCAGCAGCGCTGACCATGGGCGCCGCGTAGGAGGTCCCGCTGCCGGCCTTGTAGGCATCCGGTCCGGCGGTAGACAGCCCATAGAGATCCTGCCCCGGCGCAGTCAAAAACACGCCGGCATTCTGACGGGAAAAGGACGCGACCTGCCCTGAGAGCTGGATGGCTCCCACACCGATGACCTCCGGATAGGCCGCCGGATATTGAAGCGCATCGTCTCCTGTGGAGCTCTGGCCCGGGTCCAAGTTGCCGCTGGCCGCCACCAGCACCACCCCCCGGGAGGCGGCATAGGCCACCGCCTCCCGCAGGATCTCCGAATCCGTGACGCTGCCCAGGCTCAAGTTGAGCACCTGACAGTCGTATTCGTCCACACCGCAGTAAATAGCGGCCACCACATCGGACATTCGGCCGGTTTTTGCAGTGAAGCACTTAAGGGGGACCAGCTGGGCATTGGGCGCCAGGCCGGCACCACCCAAAGCGTTGGAAGTGACTGCGCCGATGATTCCAGCCACAAAGGTTCCATGGCCCACCTCATCGGAGGTGTCGCTGCGCTCTGCCGTACCCTCCTCCCCGCAGAAGTTGACACCGGGTAGCACAGTGCAGCCCTGAAGGTCCTCATGGCCGGCGTAGAGTCCCGAATCCACGATCCCCACCCGCACAGGGGCTGCGGTCAGGTCCCGGTTCCAGACATATTCCATGCCGATTTGGGACAGCTCCGGCTGCTGTCCGGCGGTCCAGGCCGGGTCATCCGGCAGGTCCGCCAGCGTCACGATACTGTCCTCCTCCACATGGTCCAGCACTCCGGCCGCCGCCAATGCCTCCACATCGGACCACTCCGCCACGGTATAGATCCCCTGGGGCGTCCATACCGGCTCCGGGTCCCCGGGCAGAGGCTCCTCCGCCGCCAAGGTGACGTCGCTCCGGTCCAGACGTACCAGATAGCCCGGCGCCTCCGCTGCATGGGCAGAGCCCGTCAGGACAGCAGTCAGCAGCAGCCCCAGCAAAAAGGCCCATCTGTCAGGTCGTTTCATCCCCCATCCATCCTTCCAAATTTTCTCTTTGTCTCCGGTCTAAATGCGTGGGAAAAAGCAGACCGCCCTGCCAGTCCCGAGGACCGCCAGAGCGGAAGCTTCCACGGGAGATCTTATCTCCTCCGCAGGATTTTTTCAGTTCAAACGTTCAGGCGGTTCATCAGAAGCTGTCCAGTCGGCGGAAACATCTCTCTTTTAAGCAACGTTACCCACGGCCAGCTGCTCCGCCAGAGGAATCCCGCTGCCGGTCACCGCCAGGACTTTGGCGCTGGTGGTACCGTGGGGCACCTTTCCCACTGGAATTTTCAGAAAAGTGCTCTCCTCCGTCTGAGAAGCCGGTACACTGCCCAGGGCGCAGATCCCCAGCATCCGCCCGGATTGGTCATAGCAGGCCAGATAAACGGTGCAGTCCTCTGCCCCCTCCCGGGTCGGGCGGATCTCCAGACCCATCCCTGAAAGCTGCTCCACCCGCTCCAGTGTTCCTGGATAGCGAATCTGCACCGGCATGGTTCCATCCGTTCCCTCCATGCCCACCAGGAGGACCCAGGTGGTGGCATAGGCATAGCGGCCGCACAGCTCCATTGCGCCGGGGACCTGGGTGCTCTCCCGCAGGAGAAGCCCCGTTTTCACGTCGCCCTCCCGGAGCAGCTGGACAGAATGCTCCTGGTCCGTCAGATCCATCTGATAGATACCCCAGTCGTACTGATCCACAAAGTACAGAATATCCATACTCCCGTCATAGGCCGCAGCGGCCAGACTACGGATGCCGTCTGCTATTTCTACACGACTTTCCGCAGTAAAGTCAGTCCCCACAGGACACCAGTATAGAATGCCGCTGTTATAATAGGCGCCCTGCGTGTAGAACAGGAATGCCTCCTGCTCTGGGTCATAGGTGATCGGGCAGTATCCGGCATCCTTCCACGCTGTGTCCGGATAACTCGTCTCGCAGGTATAGCCCCACTCGGTGCTCCAGTCATGGTGTATACCTCCCAAAATATCCTGGCTGATCTCCTCATCACTGAGAAGCGTATAGTTCCGCAGCGCGCGGCCCGCATAGTCCCGGATATCCGAGTAGAGGGAGTCATCCCAGGTCACATCCACATGATACCAATTTCCATCCAACTGTACCATATTCCAGGCGTGATTCATAGCGTCGCTTTTGACATAGCAGCAGGGGATCCCCGCCCGGTCCATCAGCACCTTGAACGCCAGCGCATAACCCTGGCAGACCACATTGTGATTCACAAAGGCACCGTAGGAGGTATAGACAGCAGGTTCGTCGTTATAAACGGTCCCGTCGGACGCTATGTATTTTCCACCTGTCCCGATATAGGGATCATATTGGCAGTTGGTCACCAGCCAGTCGTGGGCGGAAATAACCTTTTCCAAGTCTGTCATTCCCTGGGAAATGCAGGCAGTATAGGCCGCATCCACCGCCGCCGTGTAGGCCGCTGTATTTACAGGCAGATATACAGGCTCAAAGTATAAATTTTGCCCACTAGATCCGTATCCAACCGAAGTGGCCACAAAATAGGTATCCTCCGGATAGTCATAGAGGGTATTGAAATAGAGTTTCGTGATCTCATTTTTCAAAGCTTCTCCACTGAGACTGGCATCTAAATAGTTTGTGATGGTAAAGCTGGAAAGCCGTTGTTCCAACTTGTTGGCAATCTCCCGCTGCATCCGCTCCCAATCCTCCTGGGTGGTGGCAGACAGGGAGACCTCTCCCTCTTCTCTCAGGTCCACCTGCAGGCTGGTGAGATCCTCCTCTGTCAACTGGAAAATCTGGGGTTCCTCTTCTGCGGCCTCCTCTGCAAGAGCAGGGATCGCCAGCAACGCCAGCAAAAGCAGTGCCAGCCCAAATGCCCTGCAGGTCCTTTTGTACCGTGTTTTTCCCCTCATATTTTCTCCTTCCCGCAAAAAACAGGGGCAGCTGCTTCAAGCAGCTGCCCCTGTTTGTCTGCATTACGCCACGTTATTCATAAACCGCATCAGGAAAGTAGCAGCCTGACCACGGTTGGCACTGCCATTGGGGCTGAGCGTAGTGGCGGAGGTGCCGGCCAGGACCCCCTCAGCCAAAGCCCACTGCATGGGCTCAACGGCCCAGACAGAGGAGGCGTCCACGAAGCCCTCCAGGGTAGCGGAAGCAGAGGTGTCATAGCCCATGTACTGCGCGTAGCGGTACAGGATGGCCACCAACTGCTGACGAGTCACCACGGCGTTGGCACGGAAGGTGCCGTCGTCGAAGCCGTTGACGATGCCGTTGCGGGAGGCCCACAGCAGGGCATCATAGCACCAGGTGCTTGCATCCACATCGGTGAAGTCCTCCGTGCCGCTGATGGCGGGAGAGCCGGCCATGCGATAGAGCATGGTGACCCACATACCGCGGTTCAGGGTACGGTTGGGCTCGAAGGTGGTGGTCGTGGTACCGTTCATCAGGCCGTTGACATAGACGAACTGGACCGCGTCATAGCACCAGGTGGAGGTGCTGATATCCCGGAAGATATCGGCCACGTCCACAGCCTCAGCCACCTTGAAGGTGACGGAGATGGTGTGGTTCTTGTTCACGCGCTCGAAGGTGTAGCTGCTGACAGCGCCCACGCTGACGCCGTCCACCAGCACGTCGGCGATGACATAGCCGTCCTTGGGCTGGATGGTGAACTGCTTGTTGGCGTTGAGGTTCACGCTGACCCGGCCGGTGGGGCTGATGGTGCCGCCCTGTCCGGCGGAGGCCGTGATGACGAAGGTGCTGACGACGCTGCCGCCGCCACCGCCGCCGATGACCACGTTCTCCTTGAAGTCGGCCTCAGCCCGAAGCGCATTGCCGCTGGCAGCGGCCAGGGCATCCAGCAGGCCGGAGGTGACGGTGGTGTAGGTGGTGCCGTTGATCTTCCAGCCCTGGAAGGTGTAGCCGTCCTTGGTGTCGACGGGCAGCTTATCGCCCACATTGGCAATGTCAAAGGTGATATCCTGAGAAGAACCGTCGGCGAAGGGGAAGGTCACGGTGCCGCGGCGGGCGTCGGCAAACAGCTCCACCTGGCTGAAGGAGCTCTGAGTCCAGGTGGCGACATTGTTCCGATCCACGGTCACCCGCAGGGTCTCGGTGCCGCCGCCGGTGAGGTAGTGCTTGGCAAAGAGATTGTCGGTGGGGAAGCCGGTGGGCAGCTTGACGCTGACGGTCACAGCGGTGGTGATGGCGCTGTTGGGCAGGGTCACGTCGGCAGCCAGCTCCACAGTCTTGCTGGGATCCGTATCGCTCACGGCGGTGACGGTGTAGGTGGGCTTGATATCCAGCTTGAAGCTGTTGCTCCCGCCCATGACCAGGTCAGTGGCGGTGATGGTGATCTTGGTCTCCACCTTGAGGGTGTAGGCAGTGCCCTCACCCAGCTCGGTCTCGATCTTCTCCTTGTTGCTCTCGGCCAGCTTCTGGGCTTCCTCCACCAGAGCGGCAGCGGTGGACTCCATCAGGCCCTCGGTCTTGGTGGCGGAGTCAGTCACAGCAGCAGAGGCAGCATCAGCATCGTCACCCGTCACCGTGCTGGTGCCGGAGGTCACATCGTCCACCACGTTCACATTCACATCGGCGGAAATGGTGACCACGTTGCTGGTATCCACCGCATAGGTGGCGACCACGGTGTCGCCCACTTTCAGGGTGAGGGTCTTGCCGTCGGCGCTGAACTCGTGATCAATGGTCACGTCAGGCACGCTAACGGTGTAAGGAACAATGGTGAGCGTCTCACCCTCAGTCAGCAGGCCGCTGATGACCAGCTTGCCGTCTGCCACCTGGGCGGTGAGCTTGTCGCCTGTGCCGCCGGTGACGGCAGCGCCGGTGAGCAGATCCATCAAAGTGGTGACAGGAACTTTCACCTCGGCGGCGTTGTAGTTGGTGGTGGCAGCAATGGCCACAGTGATCTCCACCTTGCCGGTGCTCACGCCGGTGACCTTACCGGCGGCATTCACCGTCACGCCGGTGGTGTTGGCGCTCTTATAGGTGATGACAGCGCTCTTGTCGGCGTCGGTATCGGTGGAAGCGGTGATCTGAGCGGTCAGG
>CALXDZ010000043.1 GCA_944387205.1 uncultured Oscillospiraceae bacterium | reverse complement strand
GTAGGTCCGCTCAAAGATGGCCTGGAGCTCCTTGTTCTGCTCGATGGAGCCGGAATAGGCCGTGACGGGGCCCCGCTCCGCCGGCCGTTCCTCCTCCTGGTTCGGGGCGTCCAGGCGCAGGCCGCTGTCCACGTGCATGTGCTCCCGGACCTGGTCCCACTTCACCACCACGCCGGCGCCGTGGGAACAAAAGACGGAGTCCGCCGGATTGTCGGTGTCCCGCTCCGGATCATAGCCCAGAGCTTCCACCACCGCCTCCTGGTCGTGGCAGGGGGCATAGCCCCGGAGAAAGCACTGAAGGCGCCCCTGGCCCCGGGTATAGGCGGCCACCTCGGCGCTGTAATCCCCCAGGGCGGAGACGGGGACGGAGCCGGTGAGGACGGACTCCTCTCCCAGGCTCTCCGGCGGGTCGGTCTGGCCTTTCATCCGCTGCAGGTCCGTGAGTGCCCGGCCCACGCAGGAAGTGGGCACTTCCAGGCGGAAATCGTACCAGGGCTCCAGCAGAATGGACTGGGCCTGCATGAGGCCCTGGCGTACCGCCCGGTAGGTGGCCTGGCGGAAGTCACCGCCCTCGGTGTGCTTGACGTGGGCCCGGCCTGCCACCAGGGTGATCTTCATGTCGGTGATGGGAGAGCCGGTGAGGACGCCGGGGTGCTCCCGCTCCTCCAGATGGGTCAGCACCAGCCGCTGCCAGTTGCGGTCCAGCTGGTCCTCGGGGCAGGCGGAGGCAACGGCAAGGCTGCTGCCCGGCTCTCCCGGTTCCAGCAGCAGATGGACCTCCGCATAGTGTCGCAGGGGCTCAAAGTGGCCCACCCCCTCTACGGGGCTGGCGATGGTCTCCCGGTAGACGATGCTGCCGGGGCCGAAGGTGACGGAGAGACCGAAGCGCTCCAGAAGCATCCGGCTGAGGATCTCCAGCTGCACCTGCCCCATGAGCTGGACGTGGATCTCCCGCAGCTGCTCGTTCCATACCACGTGGAGCTGGGGATCCTCCTCCTCCAAAAGCCGCAGCTTGCCCAGGGCGGTGTGGGGGTCGCAGCCCTGGGGCAGCAGCACCTGGTAGGTCAGCACCGGCTCCAGCAGGGGAACGGTGGCCTCCTGCTCGCAGCCCAGCCCCTGGCCGGGGAAGGTCTGGCTCAGGCCTGTCACAGCGCAGACGGTGCCGGCGGGGGCCTCCTCCACGGTCTGGAACTTGGCACCGGAGTAGATGCGGATCTGGTCCGCCTTTTCCTCCCAGACCTTTTCTTCTGTCACGCCCTCCCGCCGGTTGGTCAGCAGGGCCTTGACCCGCAGCGTGCCGCCGGTGACCTTCAGATAGGTCAGGCGTCCGCCCTGGGCATCCCGGGCGATCTTGTAGACCCGGGCGCCGAAGGCCTCGGGCCACACGGGCCGGGGCGCAAAGAGGACCAGGCCATTCAGCAGCTCGTCCACCCCCTGGAGCTTGAGGGCGGAGCCAAAGAAGCAGGGGAAGAGGCGGCGGGAGGCGATCAGGTCCCGGAGGACCTCGTCGGACAGTGTGCCGCTGTCCAGATAGAGGGCCATGGCCTCCTCGCTGCACATGGCAGCCTCCTCCCATAGATCTTCCGGCGCGGCGCCGAAGTCTGCGCAGCCGTCGCTGAGCCTGCGCCTCAGCTCGCTGAGCAAAGCGGCCCGGTCGCTGCCGGAGAGGTCCATCTTGTTGATGAAGAGAAAGGTGGGGACCTCGTAGCGCTCCAGCAGCCGCCACAGCGTCCGGGTGTGGCTCTGGACGCCGTCGGTGCCGCTGATGACCAAAATGGCGCAGTCAAGCACCTGGAGCGTCCGCTCCATCTCGCTGGAGAAGTCCACGTGGCCGGGGGTGTCCAGAAGCGTGATCTCCACGTCCTCCAGAGGCAGCACCGCCTGCTTGGAGAAGATGGTGATGCCCCGCTCCCGCTCCATGGCGTCGGTGTCCAAAAAGGCGTCCTGGTGGTCCACCCGGCCCAAGCGCCGCAGCTGCCCGCCCCGGTACAGCAGCGCCTCGGACAAGGTGGTCTTGCCAGCGTCCACATGGGCGGTCACACCGATACAAACACGTCTCATGTTGAAAAATCACTCGCATCCTGTTGCGCATCTGCGCATTGTTCAAATTCTGTTCCATTATGACAGATTTTTTCCGGCACTTCAATGCTTATCTTGGGGCAGGCCCTGGGAATTCAGGACAAAAGCGGGCAGAGGAACAGCAAAAGAGCCGTTCCTCTGCCCGCCTGAGGGAGAGAGCGAAAAAGAGTGTCTCATACCGGCGGTTTGCCTCGGCCTTGGAAAAATTCCCGGGCGGGGCCTGCCTGATACAAAGAGCCGAAAATGCAGATGACATCGGTTTCCCGGCACGTTTTCAGGGCCAGAGAGATGCCGCTTTCCACGTTCGCCGCGCTCCGGACCGGCAGAGAAAACCGGGCCAGGATCTCCGCGCGCAGCTGCTCTGCCGGCAGGGCGCGGCTGCAGTCGGGGGTTACCGTGATAAACCGCTGTGCCAGCGGCGCGATGCGCTCCAGCATGGTCCCATAGTCCTTGTCGGCCATGACGCCCATGATGAAAGTCACCTTTCTCCCCGGCAGATAGGTGTACAGACAGCGGACCAGCGCCTCCACGCCGTTGGGGTTGTGGGCGCCGTCCAGAAAGACCAGCGGGGCATCCTGCATCTTCTCGAACCGTCCCGGCCAGACCGCGGCGGACAAGCCCCGCCGGATGGCCGGCTCCGGAATGTCCCAGCCCTGGCCCCGCAGAGCGTCCACTGTGTCCAGAACCACAGCGACGTTGCTGCTTTGGTAGGTCCCCAGGAGGCCGAGATGCAGATTTTCCCGCTGCCGGTAATCAAACTGCTGTCCCTGCAGGGTGTATACGCAGTGCCGCAGGCGGTCGGGAGCCGTGAGGTGCAGCGGGCTGCCGCATGCCGTGCACCTGGCGGCCACAACGGCTTCCACGGCCCGGCTTTGGGCGCACAGCACGGTGTCGCAGCCCGGCTTGATGATGCCGGCCTTGGTGGCGGCGATCTCCTCCAGGGTGTTTCCCAGGTACTCGGTGTGCTCCAGACCGATTTGAGTGATGACCGCCGCCTCCGGGGAGGGGATCACATTGGTGGAGTCCAGACTGCCGCCCAGTACCACCTCCAGCACCACGATGTAGCAGTTTTTTCGCTGGAAGTGCAGAAGGGCTATGGCGGTAAACCGCTCAAATTCCGTGGGGCTGCGGGCCATGCGGTCCGAGGCGGCCTTCACAGCCTCTGCTGCGGCGCACAGGTCCTGATCTGAGATCATCCGGCCGTCGATCTGGATGCGTTCATTGTAAAGCCGCAGATGCGGAGAGATAAACAGCCCCACCCGATAGCCGGCCTGCTGGAGAACGGCGCTGAGCATGGCGGCTGTGGAGCCCTTGCCGTTGGTCCCTGTGATGTGGACATAGCGCAGCTCTTTTTGAGGATCGCCCAGGCGCTCCATGAGATCGGTGATGCGTTCCAGCCCGGGCCTGCAGCCCAGCCACCCGGCGGACTGGATGAATTCCATGGCCTCCGACAGCGTCATGCCATGCTCCTTTTCCAATAGCGGCAGCGGACCTTGACAAAAAAGCAGATGGAAAAGAACTGGATGGGGGCCATGATGCCGCATTGGACGATCCTTGTGAGCAGCAGTGGCATATACGGAGCATCGTACAAAAGGGAGATCCATACCGTCTGCAGCAAAAGGCTCAGAACGAAGAGATTGACGGCCACTGCCCCCAGGATGCGCCAGAGGGTTTGCCGCTTGTGCAGGAACCAGCCGAAGACCAGGCCGGTAAGAAAGGCGGTCAGTGTAAAGCTGGGGAAATAGGGGCCGATGGGGAACAGCACTGCGCCGATGAAGTCCCCCAGGGCGCCAACCGTGCCGACGGCCACAGGACCCAGCAAAACAGCGGCCAGCACGGCGGGCACAAAGCTGAAGCTGATCTTCAGGTTCCAGGTGCTGATGGAGCAGAAACGGGAGAGAACGACTTCCACGGCCACCAACAGCCCCACTATGACCATGGTTTTTGTTGCAGGACGCTTCATTGATTTCCTCCTTTGGGTCTGGTGCCACATGGAGAGGTGGGTATTCTCCCGTCTGCGGCAGCGGATGCGGGCACAGCAACGCAGGACCTTAGTCCGGCGGCAACCTCCCATCCGGCCGGTACTTGACGCACTGTCCCTGCTCTGAGCGATCGATTTTCAAGTGTTTTCGTTTTTCAGCCACCGGCGGGCCAGGGGGAAGAGAACACCGCCTGCGCTGTTGCCCAGAGTCATGACCAGCAGGCGGACCAGAGCTTCCTTGCTCCAGGCGCCGGACACGGAGAAATAGAACATATTGGCCACGCAGTGCTCAAAGCCGCACAGGATAAATCCCATCACTCCGAAGAATAAGGATAGGTACTTTCCCAGCTCGTGAGGATTTTTCTGGAAGCCATCCACGGCGATGTAGATCAAGATGTTGCAGAGCAAGGCCAGCAAAAAAAGGCTCACCAGGGTGTCTGACAGCTTCACCTGGCAGATGGCCGCGGCCTTTTCTGACAAAGGGGCCAGACGGCTCAGACGCACCACGGCGGCCACAAGTCCGGTACCGGCCAGATTGCCCAGCCAGATGAGAGGGAGCTCCCGGGCGTAGGCCCTGTCGCGCTGGAACACATAACACACCTTGCCTGTGAACAGGTTGAGGTGGAAGGTGCAGATGGTGAACAGGCCCACCGTGAAGAAAAGCGCCCCCAGCACCTTGTTCTCCAGGGTCAAAAAGGCGATGCCGCCAAGCCCGATGCAAGCGCCGCCCAGCAGGGCGGATACAAAGCTCTTGAGATACCTCATAGTGTTTTTTCCGCGGCCTCCACCACGTGCTTGACCAGCACCGCGGTGGTGACGGAGCCCACACCGCCGGGGACGGGAGTGATAGCCTCCACGATGGGCTCCACCTCATTAAACACGGCGTCGCCGGCGATGCCGCCCTTCTGCTCGTCCCAGTTGATGGACACGTCGATGACGATCTGGCCGGGACGGACATAGTCCCGGGTCAAGCTCTTCAAAACGCCGGCGGCGGACACCAGAATGTCGGCCTCCCGGGCCACGGCGGCCACGTCCTTCGTCTTGGTGTGGCAGACGGTGACGGTGGCGTTTTTGCCCATGAGCATCATGGCGGCGGGCTTGCCCACCACCGGGCTCCGGCCGATGACCACCGCCTTCTTGCCGGTGCAGTCAATGCCGTAGTGGTCCAGAATCTCCATGCAGGCGGCGGGGGTGCAGGGGGCGAAGCCCAGGGCCTTGCCCATGAACACGCCGGCGTTGGAGCCGTCGGTCATGCCGTCCACGTCCTTGCGGGGATCCAGACGGTTGCAGATCTCGTCCTGGTCCGCCTTCAGGTGCTTGGGCAGGGGGCGGAACATGAGCACGCCGTGGATCTTGTCGTTGGCGTTGATGCCGTCGATGACTTTCAAAAGGTCCCCCTTGGACACGTCCTCGGGCAGGACGAACTTCTCCACCGCCACGCCCAGGGCCTCCGCCCGCTTGGCGGCGCCACGCTCATAGCTGAGATCGTCGGGCCGCTCGCCGCAGCGGACGATGGCCAGGGTGGGCTGTACGCCCCGGGCCTTCAGGGCCTCGCAGTCGGCAATGATGCGGGCGTTGAGCTTCTCGTTGACTTCTTTTCCTAACAGCAGCTTCGCCATTGTTCTCCCCCCAGTTTATTTGAAAAATCCGGCCTTGACGGTCTCGAAGATCTCGTCGGCCATGGCGCCGTACTTGTCCAGCATGCCGAGGCACTTGGCGTTCATCTCCTTAGCGGCCTCCCGGTTTTTCAGGGTCCTGGTGTTGATGAACACGTTGAGGGAGGCCGCCTGGAGCGCCGCTTTCACGCACACGGCGGCGCAGCCGGCGTCGCTGACCGCCAGGCGGCTGCCCTTGGCGGCGAAGACGGCGATGGCCTCCATAGCCTCGCAGCAAAGCTCCATGATGCGGACCGGCACCGCGCAGGCAGTGAGGGTGGCCTCCTCCAGGATCTGATCCCGGTTGGGGGCGTCCCTGGGGATGCCGTAGGCCTTGGCCAGAGGCAAAAAGCCCTGCTCGTCAGCCTCCACCTGGTTCAAGAGCTCGGTTTGGAGAGTATCGCACTTGGCCTTGAGGGCCAGGATCTCCGCCTCCACGTCGGCGTACTTCTTCTTGCTCACGGTGAGGGAGCCCACCATGTTGCCCAGAGCCGTGCCGATGGCTCCCACCAGGGCGGAGGCCCCGCCACCGCCGGGGGCAGGCGCGTCGGAAGCCAGGACCTCCACAAACTTCCGGCAGGATTCCATGGTCATATCCATGTCAGTTCCTCCTAACTTGCCTTGGTACGCTGAGAAAGTCCGGCGGCATCCCGCCGGACTTTCTCGGCTTTGCTTGAAAGGGATCGGATGCGATCCGTTAAAACTGTCTCAGAACAGCCCGGTGATCCTGCCGTTTTCATCCACGTCGATCTTTTCAGCGGCAGGGACTTTCGGCAGACCCGGCATAGTCATGATGTCACCGGTGAGGGCCACGATAAAGCCGGCGCCGGCGGAGACCTTCAGATTCCGCACCGTGACGGTAAAGCCCTTGGGCGCGCCCAGCAGGCTGGCGTCGTCGGAGAAGCTGTACTGGGTCTTGGCCATGCAGATGGGCAGGCGGCCAAAGCCCAGATCGGTGAGCTGCTGCGCCTGCTTCCTGGCGTTGGCGGTGAGCACCACGCCGTCGCCGTGGTAGACCTTGGTGACGATGGCGCTCAACTTCTCCTCAATGGAGGCGTCAGCGTCATAGACGAACTGGAAGCGGTTGGGCTGCTCGCACAGACGGACGACCTCCTCGGCCAGGGCTCTGCCGCCCTCACCGCCCTTGGCCCACACCTCGCTCAGGGCCACGTTCACGCCCAGCTCGCTGCACTTTCTCTCCACCAGGTCCAGTTCGGCCTTGGTGTCGGTGGGGAAGGCGTTGATGGCCACCACGCAGGGCAGGCCGTAGACGTTCTTCACGTTGTTCACGTGCTGGAGCAGATTGGGCAGGCCCTTCTCCAGAGCCGCCAGATCCTCGTTGTTCAGGTCGGCCTTGGGCACGCCGCCGTGGTACTTCAGCGCCCGGACGGTGGCCACGACCACCACGGCAGAGGGCTTGAGACCTGCCATGCGGCACTTGATGTCCACGAACTTCTCGGCGCCCAGGTCTGCGGCGAAGCCGGCCTCGGTGACGGCGTAGTCCGCCAGCTTCAACGCCATGCGGGTGGCGGTGACGGAGTTGCAGCCGTGGGCGATGTTGGCAAAGGGACCGCCGTGGATGAAGGCGGGAGTGCCCTCCAGAGTCTGGACCAGGTTGGGCTTGAGAGCGTCCTTGAGCAGGGCGGCCATGGCGTCCTCGGCCTTCAGGTCATGGGCGGTGACGGGCTTGCCGCCATAGGTGTAGGCTACGATCATCCGGGCCAGACGGGCCTTCAGATCGGTGATGTCGCTGGCCAGGCAAAAACCGCCATGATCTCGCTGGCCACGGTGATCTCAAAGCCGTCCTCCCGGGGCACGCCCTGCATCCGTCCGCCCAGACCGTCCACGATGTGGCGCAGCTGGCGGTCGTTCATGTCCACAGCCCGCTTCCAGGTGATCTGCTTGACGTCGATCCCCAACTGATTGCCCTGCTGGATGTGGTTGTCCAGCATAGCGGCCAGCAGGTTGTTGGCTGCGCCGATGGCGTGAAAATCGCCGGTGAAGTGGAGGTTGATGTCCTCCATGGGGATTACCTGGGCATAGCCGCCGCCGGCGGCACCGCCCTTGACGCCGAACACGGGCCCCAGGGAGGGCTCACGCAGGGCCACAACGGCGTTTTTTCCGATCTTCCGCAGGCCGTCGGCCAGCCCCACGGAGGTGGTGGTCTTGCCCTCGCCGGCGGGGGGGGGGGTGATGGCGGTGACCAGGATCAGCTTGCCGTCGGGCTTGTCAGAGAGGTCCTTGAGCAGACGATAGTCGATCTTGGCTTTGTAGCTGCCGTACTGCTCGATGTACTTTTCATCCACGCCGCAGCGCTTGGCCACTTCCGTGATCTTCAGGGGACTGGCTTCCTGGGCGATCTCAATGTCGCTTTTGAAAGGCATATCAGGTGCTCCTCTCTGCAAATCAATAGAGCTTGGGGATATCCACAGCCTTGTTGAAGCTGGTCTCCTCATCGGGGAAGGTGCCGTCCACGGATTCCTGGTGGAACTGGTTCAGGCCGTCCACCATCAGCTGGCGGATGTTGGCAAAGTGCTTGACGAACTTGGGCTTGAAGCCGTTGTACATGCCCAGCAGGTCATAGGACACCAGCACCTGGCAGTCCACATCCGGCCCTGCGCCGATGCCCAGCACGGGGATCTCCAGGGCGTCCCGCAGGGCCTTACCCACCACCTTGGGCACGCACTCCACCACCAGGGAGAAGGCGCCGGCGGCTTCGATTTCCTTGGCGGCCTTCAGCAGGGCCGCTGCGCTCTCCGGGGTACCGCCTTGGACCTTGAAGCCGCCCACGGAGCTGGCGGTCTGGGGGGTCAGGCCGATGTGGCCCATCACGGGGATGCCCGCCTCCACCAGACGGCGGATGGTGGGGGCCATATTGGCGCCCTCCAGCTTGATGGCGTCGCAGTTGGTCTCCATCAGCATCCGACTGGCGTTGGCAATGGCCTGCTCGGGGCTCTGGTTGTAGGAGCCAAAGGGCATATCGCCCACCACAAAGGTCTCCGGCGCGCCCAGGACCACCGGTTTGATGTGGTGAATCATATCCTCCATGGTGACGCCCACCGTGGTGGACCGGCCCAGCATGCACATGGCCAGGGAGTCGCCCACCAGGATGATCTCCACATCGCTTTCGTTGACGATGGAGGCCATGGTGTAGTCATAGGCCGTGGTGTAGGCAAATTTACGCCCTTCCTCCTTGTACTTCCGAAAATCGGGGATGGTCATTTTCTTCTTAGCCATAGGACAGCCTTCCTTTCTAAAAATCGATCAATAAAAATATAGTACGGGAGATGTTTGCCTTTGCATCGTCTGCATCAGAACCAGCCCAGATTGAAGAAAGTGTTGATCTGGGCCAGCAGCGCAAAGGCCAGCAGCACGGGAGCAATCCACTTCATGCAGAACATGGTGAACTTCTTGCTCTTCCAGACATTGCCCGCCTGCTCGATCTCGTCTGCCATCCACTTTGTGCCCAGCTTCCAGCCGATGAGAATGGTGGTGGCAAGGGAGCCCAGGGGGATCAGCGTGCCCTCGGAGAGCAGGTCGAAGAAGTCCATCCAGCAAAAGCCCAGGGGCTGCATGAGACCGCCCCAGCCCAGAGCATCGAACGCCACGATCACACCGGTGAGAAGATTGAAGGCCGCCACGCCCAGCAGGCTCGGCGTACGGGGAGCGCTTTTGCCCTTTTCCAGACGGATGTCTGTGATGAAAGCCACCGGAGCCTCGAACATGGACACCAGGGAGGTCAGCTCGGCGATGGTGACCAGCAGGTACAAGATGGCGCCGAACAGGGGACCTACCGCGCCCATGTCGTTGAACACGGCCTGCATGGTCACAAACAGCAGCGCAGTGCCGCTGGCGGGTTCGTGGCCGAAGGCGAACACGGCCGGGAAGATGGCGATGCCTGCCATGACGGCCACCAGCGTGTCAAAGATGCAGACCATGAGGGCGGACTTTTCAATGTTTTCCCCCTTTTTCAGGTATGCGCCGTAAGTCACCATGATGGCCATGCCCAGGGACAGGGAGAAGAACGCCTGCCCCGTGGCTTTTCCGAAAACAGAGATCCAACCGGTCCCCTTGAAAACGCTCCAGTCGGGCTTGAAAATGAACTCCAGTCCCGCAAAGGAACCGGGTAGGGAGAGGGACTTGACGATCACGATGATCAGCATACAGACCAGGGCGGGCATGGCGTATTTGCAAAACCGCTCGATGCCGGAGGTACCCTTGTACATAATAAATACGGTCAGCGCCACAGCCAGCAGCGTCAGCAAAGCAGCCTGCCAGCCATTGGCCAGGAAGTTGTTCCAGTATGCTGTGGGATCGCCACCGTTGATGCCCCAGCTGGCGTGGAGCAGCGTTCCCACATTGCCCAGGAAGTATTTCATACAGTAGGCGGTCAAAGTGGCGCAGAAGCCGGTAATCAGCAAAATGGCTGCCGAGCCCACCCAGCCGATCCAGCCTGCGCCCCGGGCGGCGCTGCGGTAACATTCCACAACACCCTTTCCGGTGCGTCTGCCGATGACGAATTCCCCCTGCATGACCACAAAGCCCAAACAGGCCACGATCAGCAGCTAGCACAGCAAAAAGGCAAAGCCGCCGGTGGTGCCCATTTTATAGGGGAAGCCCCAAAGGTTGCCTACGCCCACGGCTGACCCCACCGCTGACATAATAAAGCCGAAGCTGGATGCGAATTTGTTGTCCTTCATGACTCTCTCACGCCCCCTTTATCGATATTGAAAAGTACATATGCGTGGGAAACGGAACTTACTTGCAGACAGTGACCCAGCCGAACTTATCCTCATAGTTGCCCAGCTGGATATTCAGCAGCCGGTCATAGAGATAGGCGGCCTTGGGGCCGATCTTGCCGTTGTGGATGACGATCTCTTCGCCCTTGTAGCACAGCCTGCCCACCGGGGAGACCACTGCGGCGGTGCCGGTGCCGAAGGCCTCGTCCAGCCGTCCCTCGCGGGCCGCCTGATAGACCTCGTCGATGGAGATCTTCCGCTCCTCGGTCTTCCAGCCGGCGTCCTTTGCCAGCGTCAGAATGGAATCCCGGGTGACGCCGGGCAGGATGGTGCCGTCCAGCGGCGCGGTGACGATGGTGCCGTCAATGACGAACATCATGTTCATGGAGCCCACTTCCTCCACATACTTGTGCTCTTTTCCGTCCAGCCACAGCACCTGGTCATAGCCCTTTTCCGCAGCCCGCTCGCCGGCCAGCATACTGCCGGCGTAGTTGCCGCCGCACTTGGCAAAGCCGGTGCCGCCCGGCGCCGCCCGGATCAGTTCCTCCTCCACATAGATGCTCACCGGTGCCATGCCGTTTTTGAAATAGGCGCCGGAGGGGGAGCAGAGGATGAAGAAGAGATAGCGCTTGGACGGATGTACGCCCAGATAGGGATCCGTGGCGATCATGGCCGGCCGCAGCACCAGCGAGGTGCCCGGGGCGTGAGGCACCCAGTCCCGCTCCAGATCTACCAGGGCGTTGAGGGCCTGGCAGTAGAGGTCCGGATCCATGGTGGGCATGCACATCCGGCGGGCGGAGTCGTTCCAGCGCTGGGCATTGTTCCGGGGGCGGAAGAAAAGGATCTCGTCGTTTTTGCCCCGGTAGGCCTTCATGCCTTCAAAGATCTCCTGACCGTAGTGCAGCGCCGTGGCGGCGGGATGGATGGCAAGGTCGTGGAAGGGCTCGATGCGGGCGTTGTGCCAGCCCTTGCCCTCCTCGTAGTCCATCAGGAACATGTGGTCGGAGAAATAATTTCCAAACCCGAGAGTACCTGCCTCCTCCTGCGCCAAGGGCTTTGCAACCGGTCTAGTGGTACGGGTGATCTTGATTTCCATTGTGCATCCTCCTTTTATTCTCCTTGCTCTTGGATCGAACGGCGCAACCAGACGTAGTTAAGTTGTCCTACAAAAACTATAAACTCGTCCAACTAGTTTGTAAAGAACAAAAATTAAAATCCTCGTTTTGCCTAAAATTTTTGGATATAAATTGACATTTAAGTAAAAATAGAAGAAGAGGGTGTGTTTTATTAGTTGGACAAATTTAAAAAATAGACCGCTTACCAGAGGGGGCAAAAGCATAAGAAAATCCAGACAAGACTGCAAAAACAGAGCGACTAGAGGGGACGGCTCTATCTTTGAGAGGATGTCTGGAGATAATGAACAGAGAACAGAAGATGCTGCCAGCAAAAAAGGGAGGGAGAACAGAAGTTCTCCCTCCCTTTCCAGGCGACTGGAAAGGCTTACAGCTCGATGCTGCCGGTGGCCTTATCATTGATGACATAATAGGCCTTTTGCTCCTCGGGCTTGACATACAGCCGGATGGTCTTGATGGATGACATGCGGTGGCCCTCCGCCACATAGGCGGTCTTGGCCTGCTCCAACAGCTCCGCAGTATTCCACTCCTGGCCGCTGAACTGAAGAACCACGTCCTCTTTCCGGGACGGCGCGGCCTTTTGGACTCTCTTGCGAGGTGCCTTCTCGACGGGCTTGGCGGCTTCCGGAGCCACAGCCTTCTTCTCGCTCTTGCGAATGACAGCCATGGGATTCCCTCCTTTCTTACACACTGCGGTCCGCCCAGCGGCCCGCAGCTTTCATTTGGAAAATATTGTACATCTATTTTGGATGTGATGCAAGAGGAAGGGCGGAAATCACGGGGAAAAGTTGGAAAAACACATTGCATTGGTGGGGTTTCCGTGCTATGATAGCTCTACATGGTCCGACAGAGAAAGTGACCTGGGCGGACTATCGGTGTGCCGGGGCGGAGGTCCAAGCTTCCAATAGAAGGGCAACTGCGCCTGCCTTGGCGCATGGGGAGAAAAGGAGGAATGTTCCATGGTCACCATGGCACAGCGTATTGCGGAATTGCGCGGTGAGCGGGGGCTCAGCGCCCCAGCTCTTTCTGCCGCTCTGGGGTTTCCCCGGACGGCCATTGACAAGTTTGAAAGCGGGCGGCAGACGCCCACCCAGGACCAGCAGAGCCGGATGGCCACCTATTTTGGAGTGACGCTGGCCTACCTGCGGGGGGAGAGCGGAGACCGGACGGAGACCGAGGACTGGATGGCCGGAGGCATTCCGGACCCGGAGCCTGTGCCGATGCCCAGGGCGGCGCGCCCGTCCAAGCCCGCCAAGCCCTCAGGGGAGCCGGGAGCGGTGTTCGGCGCCCTGGTCCAGAGCCAGAAGTTCCAGGACACCCTGCACCAGGCGGTGCTGGATGTTCTGCGCTCTCCGGAAGGGCAGGAGATCCTGAGCCGGATGATCCGCCTGGAGCTGGACAAGAGAAAGTAAGAGCAGGTCCCCACCTGACAAAAAAGGCCGCCCTTGTAGGGCGGCCTTTTTGCGCGTCAGTCCGGCAGGTGCAGCTCCGTTCCATAGTGCTCAGAGGAGAAGCCGGTGTCCAGAAAGAGGGAGAAAAAGGGCGTCATCTTGTTGTATACCTCCGTATCCGTGGGCTTGGGCAAAGACAGGAGAAAGTCGATGAAAGCCGGCGTCACCGCACCGGCAATGACGGTGCCCCAGGGCCAGTCAGTCTCCTTACGCTGCCCAAAATGAAGTGCGGCGGCGATCTCTTTTGTCTCCTCGGTCCAGCAGTGGATCTCAAAGGATGCGGCCTGGCGGAGTTGGGGTTCCAGGATGCGCTTCCAGGCCTCGTTGGTGGATCGTGTATCGTCAAATGGAATGGGATGCATGGCGGTGCCTCCTTACAAATGAAGTTCCTGCTCCGGCATGGGCAGGGCGTCGCTGCCCTGCTCCACATCGTCCCGGAGGAAGGCAGCATGGATGGCATTCATCACCCGCTTCTTGTCCCCGCTCCACAGAGGGGCCAGCAGGTCCCGCTTGGCGCCGTCGCCGGTGAGGCGGTGGATGACCACCTGCCGGGGCAGGGCCCGGACGCATCGTTCCAGCACAGCGATATACTCCTCCAGGGACAAAACAGGGCATTGTCCTGCCCGCCATAGCTGTTCCAAGTCTGTGCCCCGCAGCACATGGAGCAGGTGGAACTTGATGCCGTCGGCGCCGCTGCGGCCGATGTAGCGGGTGGTCTCCACCATCTGCTCCGGCGTCTCTCCGGGCAGGCCCAGGATCTGGTGGACTACCACGGTGAGCCCGGCGGCTTTCAGCCGTTCCACCGCCCGGTCAAAGACCGGCAGGGGATAGCCCCGGCGAATCAGTTGGGCGGTGGCAGGGTGGATGGTCTGGAGTCCCAGTTCCACCCACACTGGCTTGCGGGCGGAGCAGCGCCGGAGCAGCGCCACAATATCCTCCGGCAGACAGTCCGGCCGGGTGGCGATGGACAGTGCCACTACATCCTCCGGTGCCAGTGCCGCTGTGTACAGAGGCTCCAGAACCTCCACCGGGGCATAGGTGTTGGTGAAGGACTGAAAGTAGGCGATGTAGCGGGGATGGGCGCCGGCCTTGGCTGCCACCCGCCGTTTGGCGGCCCGGAGCTGGGCGGAGATGTCTCCTGCCTCAGCAAAGGCACCGGCGCCGTCGCAGAAGATACAGCCCCGGCTGCCCAGGGTGCCGTCCCGGTTGGGGCAGGAGCAGCCTGAGGACAATGAGAGCTTGTAGACCTTGCCGCCGTAGGTCTCCTTCAGCCGGTCGCTGAGCCGGTTCCAGTACATGGCCTGCACCTCCTTGGAAGAATAAAAAAGGTCCCGGCAGACGGAATGTCCGGCCGGGACCTTTTGCAGCAGAGAGAAATGTCAGGCGCTTACTTGGTGCCGAAGATCCGGTCGCCGGCGTCGCCCAGGCCCGGGACGATATAGCCGTTTTCGTTGAGCTTTTCATCCACGGTGCCGCAGTAGATCTCCACATCCGGATGGGACTGCTGGATGCGCTCAATGCCCTCCGGGGCGGCCAGCAGCACCATGAGCTTGATGTTCTTGCAGCCCCGCTTCTTCATCTCGGCAATGGCGGCGTCGGCGCTGCCTCCGGTGGCCAGCATGGGATCCACGATCATGATGTCCCGCTCGGCGATGTCCTTGGGCATCTTGCAGAAATAGACATGGGGCTCCAAAGTCTCCTCATCCCGGTACATACCGATGTGTCCCACCCGGGCGGAGGGAACCATTCGCAGCACACCGTCCACCAGGCCCAGACCTGCCCGCAGGATGGGGACGATGGCAAACTTCTTGCCCTTGAGAGTGGGGGCCACGGTCTTGCAGATGGGGGTCTCCACCTCTTTGGTGGTCAGAGGCAGATCCCGGGTGGCCTCGTAGGTGATGAGCATACCGATTTCGCTGACCAGCTCCCGGAAGTCCTTGACGCTGGTGTTCTTGTCCCGCAGGATGGTCAGCTTGTGGGCCACTAAGGGATGGTCCATCACATGTACTTTCTCGTTCATTTACCCAGTCTCCTTTTGTATTTGAAATGAAATGAAAAACATGAAAAGGGCTCTGACAGGCTCAGCGTCCCTGGGCTTCAGCCTTGCGTTGGCGGTCCCGGAGCCGCTCAGCCTGAGGCGGACGCAGATAGACGGGCAGCAGCTCCTGGGCACTGACCAGCTTACCGGCGGCTGCCATGGCCTCCGCGGTCAGCGCCACGCCCACGGCGTTTTGCTGCAGCAGATGGGGCGGCGCCAAGCGGCAGGGGATCTGGTTCTTTTCCAGAGCATCCCGGCACAGCACACCGCCGTCGCCCAGAACGATCTTATCCCCATCCATACTCCGCAGCTCCTCCGCCAGATCCTCCAGGGAGATGGCCCGGTCGGGGGTCAGACGGGTCAGCGTGCCGAAGTGGGTCCGGAACAGGGCGTTGTAGACCTGGGAACGCCGGGCGTCCATAGCGCAGACCACCAAAGCGTCGGTGTGGGCCAGGCTCCAGGCCATGGCCTCCAGAGTGGACACGCCGGCGCAGGGGATCTCTCTGGCCCAGGCCAGGCCCTTGGCGGCGGCGATGCCGATGCGGATGCCGGTGAAGGAGCCGGGGCCCGCCGCCACCGCCACGGCGTCGATCTGGGCCATGGACAGCTCCGCATTGCGCAGCATGTCCTCCACCATGGGCATCAAGGTCCGGCTGTGGGTCAGGCCGGTGCACTGAAAAGCGGAGGCCAGGACCGCGCCGTCCTCCGTCACCGCAGCGGAACAGGCCCGGGCCGAGGTCTCCAGTCCCAAGATCTTCATTTCGCTCCTCCTTCCACGGTGATGCGCCGCCAGTCCTCCTGGCCGTCCACCCGTTCCAGGGTGACCCAGAGGGTGTCCTCCGGCAGGGCTTCGCTCACTCGCTCGCTCCACTCCACGGCGCACACGCCGCCCCGGCCCAGGTAGTCCTCCCAGCCGATGTCGAACAGGGCATCGGCGTCCTCCAGGCGGTACATATCAAAGTGGAACAGAGGGATAGGCCCCTCGTACTCGTTGACGATGGTAAAGGTGGGGCTGGTGACCCGCCCGGTGCAGCCCAATCCCCGGGCAAGGCCCCGGGTAAAGGCGGTCTTGCCCATTCCCAGATCTCCCCGGTAGGCCAGCACCGAGCCCGGGGAGAGGGTGCGGCCCAGGGCTTCGCCGATGGCCTCCGTCTCCGATACGCTGTGGGAAATATATTCCATAGACTCTCCTCCTGCTTTAAACCACAAGCAGTATAGCACAAACCGCCGATGATGTAAAAGGAAAAACGCATTTTTCCCCTCCGCTTGCCACAAAGGGCGGGGATGTGATAGGATGAGGGAAAAAGGGAGGCGAAACTATGGAGCGGGAATTGACCTTCCGCTTTGCCGGGAAAGAGGATGTGGAAACCATCCTTTTCTTTATTCGGGAGCTGGCGGAGTATGAGCATCTGGCGGGAGAGGTGGTGGCCACCGAGGCGCTGCTGCGGGAGTGGATCTTTGAAAAGGGCCGGGCGGAGGTGATTTTCGCCATGGCGGAAGGAAGAGAGGTGGGCTTTGCCCTCTTCTTCCACAACTTCTCCACCTTCCTGGGCCGGTCGGGACTCTATCTGGAGGACCTGTTCGTCCTGCCGCAGTATCGGGGCAGAGGATACGGCCGGGCGATTTTGGAGCACCTGGCGTTTCTGGCGGCCAAGCGGGGCTGCGGCCGTCTGGAGTGGTGGTGCCTGGATTGGAACCAGCCCAGCATCGACTTCTATCTGTCCCTGGGGGCCGAGCCCATGAAGGACTGGACGGTGTATCGCCTGGCAGGGGATACGCTGCAGGACCTTGCCCGGCGGGGCAGGGATGCCGCCGAAGGATAAAGGCGCCGTTCTCCGGTTTACACACCGGGGGCAGTGTGCTATACTAATCATTCATGATACCGACGGCCCCGGGCCGGGACCCGGAGGACACGCTTCCGTCCGGAGGACTTTTCTGCGCCGGGCAAGAGACAGAAAACAGGAGCAAGACTATGTGGGCTCGACTCAAAGCGACCATTATTGATTTTATTCAGCAGGCCGACCTGGTGCTGCTGGGACTGTGTTGCCTGGCCGGCGGCTACGGCCTGGTGCTGATCTACAGCGCCAGTCACCGACTCAGCAGCAATCTGCGGCTGGTGGCGGTCCAGGGCGTGGCCATCGTGCTGGGTGTGCTGTGCTATATCTTCTTTTCCACGGTGGATATCGAAGAGGCTGCCAAGAAGTGGAAATGGATTTTGGGCTTCAACGTGCTGCTGATGTGCTGCCTGGTGCCCTTCGGCGTGGACAACTACGGCAACCGGGCCTGGATCCAATTCCCTGGTTTTCCTGTGACAGTGGGCCCGGCGGAGATTGTAAAGATCACCTATACGGTGCTTTTAAGCAAGCAGCTGGCCTGGCTGCGGGAGGAGAGGCATGACCTCAAATCCATTCAGGCAGTGGGGTTCCTGGGGGCTCACCTGGGACTGATCGCGGGACTGTACTATGTGCTCTCCAGCGACATGGGCAACACGCTGATGTTTTTGCTGATCTTCGTGGCGGTGACCTTTGTGGCTGGCGTGGCGCTGCGGTGGTTTATCATCGGCGGAGGTGCGGCGGTGGCGGCCTTCTGGGCAGCCTGGCATTTTGATCTGATGCCCTCCCATATTCGGGAGCGGTTCATGGTCCTGCTGGACCACAGCTATGATCCCCAGGGCGTGGGCTGGCAGCAGACCCGCAGCATCGTGGCTCTGGGCTCCGGCCAAATCACCGGCCAGGGACTGCTCAACGGCACCCAGACCCAGAGCGGCTCTCTGCCCTTTGCCTGGACGGACTTCATTTTCTCTGCCTGCGGTGAGGAGCTGGGCATGATCGGCTGCCTGGCGGTGCTGGTGCTCCTGGGGGCTATCATTGCCCGCTGCCTGCTGGTGGCCCGCCGGGCCAAGACGCCCATGTCCACCTATGTGTGCGTGGGCCTGGCCTCCATGCTGATCTTCCAGACCGTGGAGAACGTGGGTATGTGCCTCTTTGTCCTGCCGGTCATCGGCCTGACGCTGCCCTTTTTCAGCTACGGTGGTTCCTCCATGGTGATGCTCTTTTGCGCCATGGGCATCATCTCCGGCATCAAAAAGAGGTCCCGACCGGACTGGCTGCGGGACCTGTAAGTCCGGCGTTCAACCGCCGCCCTTTGGGGCGGCGGTTTTTTCTTGCCTGCGTCTTGGGGGAAAGACGGCAGTTTTTTCCTGCCTTTGCCCAAGCGTGGGGACCGCATACTTTTCCTTCGGTGGAAAACAATACTCCTATCCGAATTTTGAACAGGAGGTACTTGTTTTGAAGCGAAAAGAACTTATCTGCGCCCTGGCGCTGGCCCTTTCGCTGGTGCTGACGGCGGTGACGCCTGCATTTTCCCTCTTTGGAAGCAAGGAGGAGAAACAGGAGACCACGGTGGAGGAGGGGGCAACCGCGGTGCGGGACCTGACCATCTCCACCTATCAGGATGTGCCCTATACCGCCCAGTTTCTGGCCGGGGAGGGCCAGGAAGGGGCGCTGACTTTCTCTGTTGCCACCCAGCCCAAGCATGGCGCTGTGGTCATTGACGGCGATACCTTCACCTATACCCCCGCCGCCGGACGGACCGGCAAGGACAGCTTCACCTACACCGCCGCGGATGAAGAGGGCCGGGTCTCAGCACCTGCCCTGGTGGACATCACGGTGGCCAAGCCCAAGACCGCGGTGACCTATGCAGATCTGTCGGGCTCACCGGCCTGCGCCGCCGCCATCCGCCTGGCGGAGCTGGGTGTGTTCACAGGCAGCCAGGTGGGAGATTCCTATTTCTTTGAGCCCGAGCGCACCGTTACCCGTGGCGAGTTCCTGGCCATGGCCATGGAGACTGCCGGTGTGGAAGCGGGAGAGGTATCCCTGACCGGCTTTGCCGATGACGCGGCCATCCCCACCTGGGCCAAGGGCTATGCTTCCACGGCGGTGAAAAACGGGCTCCTCCAAGGCGTCATCTCGGAGAGCGGCGCAGCGCTGGCGGCCGATGCGCCTATCACCGTGGGCCAGGCAGCGGTACTGCTGGACCGAACACTGTCTGTGGCGGATGTGGATCTGGAGACCTGGTACAGCGGAGAGGAGAGCGTGCCTACCTGGGCGGCTCAGGCGGTGGCCAATCTGGAGTCGGTCAGTGTCCTGAGTGCAGGCAGCTTCGGCGCTGAGACGGTGGATGCGCCGGTGACACGGGCCGACGCAGCCCAGATGCTGGCGGCGGCCTCCTGGCTGCTGGAGGGCGAGGACAGCGGCTTGCTGGACTGGCTGTCCTGATCAAAGCTGACAGGGCGGGGAAAAGCTCCACAGAGGGGCTTTTCCCTGCTTTGTTTCTTTTCAGTTGTATTTGGCGGGTATTTGTGCTAAAGTACAAACTGATAAAATAGGTTCCTTATAAGCATAAAACAGCGCTCTTCCGGATGAAAGGGCGGTCTGTGCGCAAAATAAGGCAATTAAGGAGATAAATACGCATGAAGATTGTTGTTTTGGCCGGTGGCCTGAGCCCCGAACGCAATGTGTCCTTGTCCAGCGGCAGCATGATCTGCCAGGCTCTGCGCCAGCGGGGACATCAGGTGGCCTTTGTGGATATGTTTTTTGGCACCGAGGGGTATGAGGGAAGCCTGGAGGATATGTTCTCCGCCCCGTTGCCGGAGGACCTGAAAAAGGTGGCCCGGGAGGCGCCGGATCTGAAGGCCATCCGAGCCAGCCGCCGCCAGGGCGGAAACAGTATGTTCGGCAAGGACGTGCTGGAGCTGTGCACCATGGCAGATGTGGTGTTCCTGGCCCTCCATGGCCAGTGCGGTGAGGACGGTCGGGTCCAGGCGGCCTTTGACCTGCTGGGCATCCCCTATACCGGTTCGGGCTACCTGGGCAGCGGCATCGCCATGGATAAGGACCTGACCAAGCGGCTGGTGGCTCCTCTGGGGGTGCTGACGCCCAAGTGGAAGACCGTGTCCTATGATGCGGCGGATATCGATGCTCTGACGGAGGACACGGAGCTGCCCTGCGTGGTCAAACCCATCGACAGCGGCTCCTCCATCGGCGTGTGCATCGCCCACACCCGGGAGGAACTGCGCCAGGCTCTGGAACAGGGGTTGGCTCTGGGCGGGCGCAGCGTCATCGAGCAGTACATCGCCGGCCGGGAGGTCCAGATCGCCGTGCTGGAGGACCGGGCTTTGCCCTCCATCGAGATCGTGCCCAAGCAGGGCTTTTACGACTACGCCAACAAGTATCAGCCCGGCGCGGCGGAGGAGATCTGCCCCGCCCCCATTCCCGCCGAGGTGGAAGAGAAGCTTGGCCAGGCGGCGCTGACGGTGTTCCGCGCCCTGGGGCTGAGCGTCTATTCCCGGGCGGACTTCATCCTGGCCGAGGATGGAAACGTCTATTTCCTGGAGATCAACACCCTGCCGGGCATGACGCCCACCAGCCTGGTGCCCCAGGAGGCCGCGGCGGTAGGCATCGACTATGGCACGCTGTGCGAGCAGATCCTGACGGCCTCCCTGGAGGCCAGACGCCAGGGCAAGTAAGAAGGAGGGGACGGCATGGAATCCATTTCCATACAGCAGCTGATGGAGGCAGTGGGCGCCCAGCGCCTGGACCAGGGAGGGGAGATCACCTTCTCCTCCGTGAGCACCGACAGCCGGAAAATGGCGCCGGGGAGCCTCTTTATCCCCCTGGTGGGCGAGCGGTTCGACGGCCACGACTACATAGACAAGGCCCTCTCCGGCGGCGCGGCGGGAACGCTGTGCGCCGTCCGGCCGGAGCGCCTCTTGCCTGGGAAGGCCTATCTGCTGGTGGAGGACACCCGCCTGGCTCTGAAGGCTCTGGCTTCCTGGTACCGGGATCAGTTTTCCATCCCCTTTGTCCAGATCACCGGCAGCGTGGGCAAGACGACCACCAAGGAGATGATCGCCTCTGTTCTGGGTGCCCGATATAAGGTGCTCAAGACGCCGGAGAACTTCAATAACGACATCGGCACCCCGCTCACGCTCCTGAGCCTGACGCGGGAGCATGAGGCGGCGGTGATCGAGACCGGCATGAACCACGCCGGGGAGATCCACTACCTGGGGGAGATGGTGCGGCCGGACATCGCCGTCATCTCCAACATCGGGGACGCCCACATCGAATATCTGGGCAGCCGGGAGGGGATCCTCCGGGCCAAGTGTGAGATCTTTGACCACCTGCGGCCCGACGGTCTGGCGGTGCTCAATGGGGACGACGCGCTGCTTGGCACCCTGGAGCTGCCCTTTGAGACCGTCCGCTGCGGAAAGGGCGAGGGATGCGGCGTGCGAATCAGCGATATCTGTGACCACGGCGTGGGCGGCATCACCTGCCGGGTCACCACGGATAAGGACAGTTATGCCCTGACCATCCCTGCCCCCGGCGAGCACATGATCTACTCCGCCTCCATGGCGGTGGCCATCGGTGAGCGCCTGGGCCTTGACCATGATGAGATCGTCCGGGGTGTGGCCGCCTATACGCCCACCGGCTCCCGGATGCGTATTTTGAAGCTGCCGGAAGGGCGTACGGTGCTGGACGACTGCTACAACGCCAACCCTCAGTCTGTCACCGCCGCTTTGGAGATCCTGGCCAAGACCGAGTGCGGCCGGAAGGTGGCGGTGCTGGGCGATATGGGCGAGCTGGGCGAGCTGACAGAGCAGGCCCACTACAATATGGGCGCTCTGGCCGTCATGCTTGGCATCGACTATGTGGTGGCCATCGGCCACAAGGCGGAGAAGATCGCCCAGGGCGTAGAGGAGTCCGGCGGCGCCGGGGCCCACTTCCTCACCCGGGAGGAGGCCATGGAGACCATCCTCTCCCAGCTGGAGCCGGATACGGCCATGCTGGTGAAGGCCTCCCATGTGATGCGCTTTGAGGAGATCGTCACAAAAATCAAACAGCAAAGCGATATGGAGTAAACATGATCGACATACAGGTAGAGGGACTGGTCAAGTCCTTCGATTTGGAAAAGAAAATCCTGGACGGCCTCACCTTCCAGATCGACGAGGGGGAGCGGGTAGGCCTCCTGGGCCGCAACGGTGCGGGCAAGACCACCTTGTTCAAGATCCTCACCGGGGAGCTGGACTGGGACGAGGGCACCGTTCGCATCGCCCCCGGGCGCCGGGTGGGCCTGATTTCCCAGATCCCCGTGTACCCCGCCGGGTACACGGTGGAGGACGTGCTGCAGACGGCCTTTTCCCGGCTCCAAAAAACGGCGGAGGAGATGCAGGCCCTGGAGCAGCGGATGGCCGCGGGGGAGACGGACCCGGCGGTGCTGCGGCGCTACGGGGAGCTGTCAGCCCGGTTCGAGGCTTTCGGCGGCTACACCACCGAGGTGGCCGTCAACAAGGTGGCAAACGGCTTGTCCATCTCGCCCCAGATGCGCCAGGAGCCCTTTGACCGTCTCTCCGGTGGGGAAAAGACCCGGGTGAACCTGGGCCGGCTCATTCTGGAGGATACGGACATTTTGCTGCTGGACGAGCCCACCAACCACCTGGACCTCCATGCCACCGAGTGGCTGGAGGAGTACGTCCGCTCCTTCCGGGGCACCGTGGTGACCATCTCCCACGACCGGTATTTCCTGGATCGGGCGGTGACCCGGGTCATCGAGATCGCCGACGGCAAGGCGGAGTTTTACAGCGGCAATTACAGCTTTTACGCTGTGGAGAAAGAGCGGCGGTTCCAGGAGCGGATGAAGCAGTACCAGAAGGAGCAGGCCAAGATCCACCAGCTCCAGGAGGCGGCGGACAAGCTGCACCTGTGGGCCTTCATGGGCAACGACGCCCTGCACAAGCGGGCCTTCTCCATGGAAAAGCGCATCGAGCGCATGAAGACCACCTCCCGGCCCACCAAGGCCCGGAAGCTGGACACCCGCTTCGTCTCCGCGGAGTTCCACGGCGACGAGGTGCTGGCCCTGCGGAACGTGGGCAAGGCCTTTGGGGACAAGCAGCTCTTTGAGCACGTGAACCTGAAGGTGGAGGGAGGCGAGCGCATCGCCCTCATCGGAGACAACGGCACCGGCAAGTCCACCCTCATCAAGCTCATCATGGGTGAGCAGTACCCGGACGAGGGGCGCATCCGCCAGGGGCCGTCGGTGAAGAGCGCCTATCTGCCCCAGATCATCCACTTTGACCATCCCGAACGGAATCTGGTGGACACCCTCATCTACGCCAAGAAGAACCTGTCCGCCCAGAGCGCCCGGAACCGGCTGGCAGCCTATCAGTTCCAGGGGGAGGACGTGTTCAAATCCGTGTCCGTCCTCTCCGGCGGCGAGCAGAGCCGCCTGCGGCTTTGTATGCTCATGGATGAGGAGATCAACTTCCTGATCCTGGACGAGCCTACCAACCATCTGGATATCGACTCCCGGGAGTGGATCGAGGAGGCGGTAGAGGCCTTTGACGGAACGCTATTGTTCGTCAGCCACGACCGGTATTTTATCAACCGCTTCGCCACCCGCATCTGGGAGCTGGAGGACGGCGTCATCAGCGACTATCGCTGCGGCTTTGCCCAGTACCGTCAGCTCAAGGCGGAGGAGGCCAAAGAAAAGGCCCAGGAGAAGGCGCCGGACAAGGCGGAAAAGCCCCGGGAGGAGCGCACGGAGCGCAGCCGGGGCAACCGGGCCCAGCAGGCCGCCCGGCGGCAGCTGACCATCTGCGAGCGGGACATCGCCAAGGCGGAGGAGCAGATGGCTGCTTTGGATGGGGCCATGGAGGCCGCCGCCTGCGACTATGAAAAGCTCAACGAACTGGTCCAGGAGAAGGAAAAGGCCCAGGCGGAGCTGGACGCGCTCTACGAAAAGTGGGAGCAGCTCAGTGAGGAGGCAGGGGAATGAATCTCTGGCGCCGTCTCCGGCGGGGCGAAAAAAGGATCTGCGTCCTGGCCCTGGTGCTCACCCTGATGGGCGTCTTTTTGATGACCGTCCGGGTTTTGGGGATGCGGTTTTCCGGCATTTTGCTGCTGGGCATCGCGGCCCTTTTGCTGCTGAATCTGGTGCTCAGACACATGGCGGCGGAGGGACGCCGATTCTGGAAAGTCTGCCGCCGGATCTTCTGTGTCGGTTTGACAGTGCTGACGGTGGGGCTTTGCGCCATCGAGGTCTTTGTGGTGACCCAGGGGCGACGGGACGATACGGCCCAGCCGGCCCAGGCGGTCATCGTTCTGGGGGCCGGGGTCAACGGCAGAACTCCCTCGCTTTCCCTGCAGACCCGGCTGGACGCGGCCCTTGCCTACCTGGAGGAGTACCCGGATATCCCGGCGGTGCTCACCGGCGGCCAGGGCTACGGTGAGGAGATCACCGAGGCGGCGTGTATGTATGACTACCTGACCGCTCGGGGCATCGACGGGGCGCGCCTGCTTCTGGAGGAGCGGGCATCCAACACGGCGGAGAATTTTACCTTCTCCCGCCACCTTCTGGAGGAGCAGGGCGTCCACCCGGCCACGGACACCGTGGCCGTGGTCACCAACGACTTTCATGTGGCCCGGGCCCGGCTCATCGCCCAAAAGAAGGGCTATGAGGCCACCATCGGCGTGGGAGCGCCCATCCCCTGGCTCCACCTGGAGGTCAACTACTACCTGCGGGAGGCCTTCGCTGTGGTCAAGAGCGTGCTCTTTGACTGACGGCGGGAAACGGAGGAAGCTATGAGTGAGATATTGTGCGTGTACTATTCCCGAACGGGAAACACCAAAAAGGCCATGGAGGAGATCGCTCAGGCCCTGGACGCGGAGCTTCTGGAGCTCAAGGACGAGGTCAAGCGGGAGGGGCTTTTGGGCTGGCTGCGGTGCGGCATGGACGCGGTGAGCCGCTCAGTGCCGCCTCTGGTGCCGGCAAAGCAACAGCGCCCTCTTTCGGACTACCGCCTGGTGCTTATCGGCACGCCAGTGTGGGCGGGCCGGTGCAGCAGCGTGGTCAGGGCCTTTTTGAAGGAGTCCGGCACGGACCTCAGGCATGTGGGCTATGTGCTCACCCGCAGCAGCGGCGCCAAGCACGGCGAGGTCTACCGCCAGATGGACGGCTATGTGCTCTATCCCCACCTGTTCGGCGTGTCGTTGCAAAGCGGCTCTGCCGGCTGCCACTTCTGGCAGGAGCAGTTCGTCAAGACGGTCCAGGACTGGCTGGCGGAGGGAAGCAACACGAAGGAGAAGACGGATGCTGGAAAAGCTGAAAGAGATTGAGCGGCGCTACACCGAGCTGGAGGAGTGTTTGTCGGCGCCGGAGGTCTATGGCGACGCCGACCGGCTGCGGCAGGTGAACCGGGAGATGAAGGAGCTGGGCCCTCTGGTGGAGACCTTCCGGGCCTATTGCCGGGCCAGGGAGGACCAGGAGGGCGCCCTGGGGCTTCTGAGTGACCCGGAACTCAAGGAGATGGCCCAGGAGGAGCTCGCCGCCGCCAAGGCGGAGATGGAGCGGCTGGAGGGAGAGCTGAAGCTGCTGCTGCTGCCCCGAGACCCCAACGACGAGAAAAATGTGGTCATGGAGATCCGGGCGGGCACCGGCGGTGAGGAGGCCGCCCTCTTTGCCCGGGATCTGTTCCGGATGTATACCATGTATGCCGAGTCCAGGGGCTGGCACCTGGAGGTGGTGGGGGAGAACGAGACCGAGCTGGGGGGCGTGAAGGAGATCAGCTTCCTGGTGGAGGGCCAGGGCGCCTGGTCCCGGCTGAAGTTCGAGTCCGGCGTCCACCGGGTCCAGCGGGTGCCGGTGACCGAGTCAAGCGGCCGCATCCAGACCTCCGCCGCCACGGTGGCCGTGCTGCCGGAGGCCGAGGAGGTGGAGTTCACCATCGACCCCAAGGACCTGCAGATCGACACCTACCGCTCCTCCGGCGCCGGCGGACAGCACGTCAACAAGACCGAGTCCGCCATCCGCATCACCCACCTGCCCACGGGGCTGGTGGTGGAGTGCCAGGACGAGCGCAGCCAGTATAAGAACAAGGACAAGGCCATGAAGGTCCTGCGCAGCCGCCTCTATGAGGCGGAACGGGATAAACAGGAGGCGGCCATCGCGGACCAGCGCCGGAGCCAGGTGGGCAGCGGCGACCGCAGTGAGCGCATCCGCACCTATAACTTTCCACAAAACCGGGTGACGGACCACCGTCTCACCGGTGAGACAAAGAACTTCAATATCGACGCTGTCATCAACGGCGCCCTGGACCCGCTCATCGACGCCCTGGTCCTGGAGGACCAGGCGGAGAAGCTGCGCGCCGGGGCGGAGGAGTGACCGCAGGAGACTCTCCTGCGGATATTTGCCGAAAAACAGATAAGAGGCGAGACGATGGAAACCAAGCGATTTGACATGACAGATACTCTGGGTCCGCAGAAGGAGCTGGAGGACAAGATCGAGGCGGCGGCGGACATTCTGCGCAGCGGCGGCCTCCTGGCTATCCCCACGGAAACGGTGTACGGTCTGGGGGCCAACGGCCTGGACGCCAAAGCAGTGGGGCGCATCTTTGAGGCCAAGGGCCGCCCTCAGGACAATCCCCTTATCCTCCATGTGCCCGGGCCCCAGTGGCTGGCCCGGTACTGTACCGATGTGCCGCCCTTGGCCTATGTGCTGGCCAAGCGGTTCTGGCCGGGGCCCCTGACCATGATCCTCAAGCGCAAGAGCGTGGTGCCCGACGTGACCACCGCCGGGCTGGACACCGTGGGTGTCCGCTGCCCGGACCATCAGGTGACGCTGGCCATCATCCGGGCGGCAGGGGTGCCGGTGGCGGCGCCCTCCGCCAATACCTCCGGCCGGCCCAGCTGCACTTGTGCCGCTGACGTGCTGGAGGATATGGACGGAAAAATCGAGGGCGTGGTGGACGGTGGCCCCTGCTCCGTAGGTGTGGAGTCCACCATTTTGGACCTGACCTGCAACCCGCCCCGGCTGCTGCGTCCCGGTGGACTGCCCCTGGAGGAGCTGGAGTCCGTGGTGGGCGCCATCGCCGTGGATAAGGCGGTGGTTTCGCTGCTGAGCGAGGGGGAGAAGCCCCGGGCTCCGGGCATGAAGTACCGCCACTATGCCCCCAAGGCTCCGGTGACGGTGGTCACCGGTCGGCCGGACCGCTCCGCCCGGGAGATCGTACATAGAATGGGGCCGGACGCCGGCGTCATCTGCTTTGATGAATTTGCCGATCTTTTTGCGGGCCATACGGTCCGGAAGCTGGGCTCCTGGAAGGACAAGGCCACTCAGGCTCAGCGAGTCTTTGACGCCCTTCGGGCCTTTGACGGCACCTCTGTGACGGAGATCTATGCCCAGTGTCCCGACAGCCGGGGCCTGGGGCTGGCCATCGGCAACCGGCTGAAGAAGGCGGCGGGCTTCCACGTCATCGACGCAGACCAGGAGCAGATCGTCATCGGCTTCACCGGCGGCTCCGGTGCGGGCAAGACATGCGCCCTGCGGGTGTTGGAGCAGCTGGGGGGCAAGGTGCTGGACTGCGACGCGGTGTACTATGAAATGCTCCAGAAGGACGAGGGGCTCCGCCGGGCCATCCGGGATGTATTTGGCGAGGTGTTTGCCCTCGACGGTACATTGGACCGGCAGAAACTGGGCAAGCTTGTATTTGGCAATGAGCACAAGCTGGATCAGCTCAACCAGATCATCTTCCACTATGTGCCCCAGGAGCTCCAGCGGCGGATGGCCGCAGAGCCGGCGCCGCTGTATGGTCTGGACGCCATCAACCTCATCGAGGGCGGCCTGGGCCGACTGTGCGACCGGACGGTGGCTGTTACCACACCTCAGGAGCTGCGGGTGCGGCGGATTATGGAGCGGGACGGCATCAGCGAGGAGTATGCCCGGCTGCGCATCGGCGCCCAGAAGCCGGATGGATTCTACCGGGACAACTGCGACTGCGTGCTGGAAAATACGGCCTCCACCGCCCAGGAGTTTGAGATGGAGGCCCGGACCTTTTTGGAACGGCTGATCGAGGATATCAAGGAGGAAAAACAGGATGTCGGAAGAAAATAAGGCACTGAAGGAAAAGCTGCTGAGCCGGCGGCGCAACGGATATGACCGGATGGATGAGGCTGGCCGGGCGGCCATGGAGGCCTACTGCGCGGACTATAAGCGCTTTTTGGACGCAGGCAAGACTGAACGGGAGTGCGCTGCGGAGGCGGTGCGCCTGGCGGAGGCGGCGGGCTATCGGGCCTACCGGAGAGGCCAGGCATTGACGGCCGGGGACAAGGTGTATGTGTGCAACCGGGACAAGAGCGTGCTGCTGGCCCACATCGGTGAGCAGTCCCTGGCCCAGGGCGTGCAGATCGCGGCCGCTCACATGGACTCGCCCCGTCTGGACCTCAAGCCCAACCCTCTGTATGAGGACACGGAGCTGGCCTATTTCAAGACCCACTACTACGGCGGTCTGCGCAAGTACCAGTGGGTCACCGTGCCCCTGGAGCTGCGGGGCGTGGTGGCGCTGCGGGACGGTACCGTGGTGCAGGTGAAGATCGGCGCCGATCCGGAGGATCCCCGCTTGGTCATCACCGACCTGCTGCCCCATCTGGGCGCAGAGCAGAGCAAGAAGCCCCTGGCTCAGGCCATCCCCGGCGAGACGCTGAACCTGCTGCTGGGCAGCCGCCCCATCAGCGGCGACGAGGAGGACACCAACCGAGTGAAGCTGGCGGTGATGCAGCTGCTCAACGAGAAGTACGGCATCACCGAGGACGACTTCACCTCCGCTGAGCTGGAGGCGGTACCTGCGGTGTGCGCCTGCGACATTGGACTGGACCGGTCCATGATCGGCGCCTACGGCCACGACGATCGGGTCTGCGGCTATGCGGCCCTGCGGGCGCTGCTGGATCTGGACAAGACCCCTGTGCGCACCGCTGTGTGTGTCCTGGCGGACAAGGAGGAGGTGGGCTCCGACGGCGTGACGGGTATGCAGTCCGCCGCCTTCGATACCTTCCTGGAGGACCTGTGCGAGAGCCAGGGCGTGCCGGTGCGTGCGTGCCTGGAGAAGTCCTTCTGCCTCAGCGCCGACGTCACCGCCGCCTATGACCCCAACTTCTCCGACGTGTATGAAAAGCGCAACTCCGCCTACCTCAACTACGGCATCGGCCTGTGCAAGTACACCGGTGCCCGGGGCAAGTCCGGCTCCAGCGACGCCAGCGCCGAGACCGTGGCCTATGTCCGGGAGCTGTTCGACCGGGAGGGCGTCATCTGGCAGATCGCCGAGCTGGGCAAGGTGGACGCCGGCGGCGGCGGCACCGTGGCCATGTATATGGCCAACCGCAACATCACCACTCTGGACGCCGGCGTGCCGGTGCTGGCCATGCACGCGCCCTTTGAGGTGGTGTCCAAGCTGGACTGCTACGAGACCTATAAGGGGATGCGGGCCGTCTACCGGGCGGAAAAGTAAAAAGCCATTCCCGCAGGAAAGCATAAAAAGAGGCAGAGCTCATAGCCCTGCCTCTTTTTTACAGAAAGAGTCTCACAGAGTTCGCGTCCGCAGACGCGAATCAGGTGAACTCCATGTTCTCCCGCGACCTGTGCGTGGGAGAACATTCTTCTCAGACCGCAAGTGCGGAGTTTGCTTGCGCGGAAAGCGGGCAAACTATGCGCGCAGCGGGCTGTATTCCTTTCGCACAAGGTGTTTTGCACCTTGTGCGAGAGCAGAGGCAGGGCCATCGGCCCTGCCTCCTTTGTGGCAAGCGATCAGGCTTTGCCCAGCGCCCTGGTCTTTTCAAAGGCCGCCACGACGGCCTCCATCACCGTGGCGCGGAAAGCGCCGTCCTCCAGGGCTTTGACGCCTATGATGGTGCTGCCGCCGGGGGAGCAGACCTGGTCCTTGAGCACCCCGGGATGCTGGCCGGAGGCGAGGATCAGCCGGGCGGACCCGGCGGTCATCTGGGCCGCCAGTTCCAGGGCGGTGGCCCGGGGCAGGCCGCAGGCCACCCCGCCGTCGGCCAGGGCCTCCACAAAGAGGTCCACAAAGGCGGGGCCGCAGCCGGACACGGCGCTGCCGGCGTCGATGAGCCGCTCCTCCAGGGCCGTCAGGCGGCCGGCGGCGGACATTCCCTGCAAGAAGGCCTCCAGCTCCTCCGCCGTTACATCCTCCGTAGCGGTGTAGAGGATCATCCCCTCGCCGATGGCCGCCGGGGTGTTGGGCATGATGCGGATCACCGGGTAGTCGCCGCCTGCCATGCGGCGGATGTCTCCTGTGGTCAGACCCGCCGCCATGGACACCAGAACGAAGCGGTCCGTCCGGGCCGCCAGGGCCGGGGCGATGGACGAGAGCATCCCCGCCATCATCTGGGGCTTGACGCCCAGAAAGAGGTAGTCCGCCCGGCGGGCCGCCTCCTCATTGGTGACGGCCTGGGCGCTCAGCTCCGCGGCCAGGGCCTCGGCCTTGGCCGCTGTGCGGTTGGCCAGAAGCACCTCCGTGCCGCTCTTTACCGCCGCCCGGGCCAGAGCGCCGCCCATGTTGCCGGTTCCGATAAATCCAAAAGACATGGTCTCTCCATCCTTTCTCGTTTTGATTGAGATGGGAAAATCATACCACGCTCCAGGACGTTTGGGAAGAGGCAGGTGTATTTTCCGGGAAAAACGCACAGGATAAGGGGCGATTGGAGGAGATGACAAATGAGCAAAAAGACCAAGATCGTATCCGCACGGACTGAGTCCGAGGAGGAGAGCCAGGACCAGGCCCGCAGCCTGCCGGAGAAGTGGCAGCAGGAGATCGTAGACATGGGCAGCGCCACCATGAAAAACTCCCACGGCACCATCCACTGCCTCACCATCGTGGGACAGGTGGAGGGCCATATGGTCCTCTCGCCCAACACCAAGACCACCAAGTACGAGCACGTTATGCCTCTGCTTGCCGCCATCGAGGAGTCGGAGGAGATCGACGGACTGCTGATCCTGCTCAACACGGTGGGCGGCGACGTGGAGGCGGGATTGGGCATCGCGGAGCTAATCGCTGGCATGAGCAAGCCCACGGTGTCGTTGGTGCTGGGGGGCAGCCACTCCATCGGAACGCCCCTGGCGGTGTCGGCCAAGGTGTCCATGGCGGTGCCCTCGGCCTCCATGACTATTCATCCTGTGCGCATGAACGGCACTATGATCGCCGCGCCTCAGACCTATCACTATTTTGAACGGATCCAGGAGCGGATCGTCAAATTTGTGGCCAAAAACTCCCGCATCAGTGAAAAAAAGTTCCTGGAGCTGATGCTCAAGACCGGAGAGATGGCTGCCGACGTGGGCAGCGTGCTCTACGGCGAGGAGGCGGTGGAGCTGGGACTCATCGACCATGTGGGCGGCTTGGCGGACGCCCTGGAATGTCTCTACCGGCAGATCGAGGAGCGGAAGAAGGAGAAAAAGGCGGCCAAGTAAGGCCGCCTTTTTCCTTTGTTTGGGGTCGGATTCACATTTTTTGGCTTGAAATGTGGGGTTTGCTCTGATATATTATATTAGTTATCGTATGTTTTGCCGGGATTTGCCCCCAGAGGGGCTAGGCCCGGCTTTGGAGCGAGCGAGGTGAAGGCAAGTTGTATCTCAAAGCATTG
>CALXDZ010000042.1 GCA_944387205.1 uncultured Oscillospiraceae bacterium | reverse complement strand
TTGGCCCGCTCCAGGATCTCCACGGAAACGTCGTCCCGGTCCAGTCCCAGCGTCCGGAGGGCAGACTCGATGGCCGCATCCTCCGTCTTGCCGGTGGCTTCAATATATTTCTGCATAGGATCGATCTCCTTCCTGTCTGCACATCAGAACGGCCGGCTCAAAGCTCCCGCTCCTCCTCGTCCTCCGGGCTCTTCCCGTCGGCCGGGGCGTCATAGTCAGGGGCAGTATACTTCGGGGTCTCAAAGACCGGAGCACCGGCGGGCTCCGACGGAGCCTCTCCGCCATCCGGCCCATTTTCCTCCCCGGAGGCGGGCTCCTGTTCTTGGACCTCTTCGATCCCGCCAGCTGCGGCTTTCTTCTCCACATCGGCCTGGGCGGCGGACTCCACTTCCTTCATGTCCTCCTCCGTCAGACCATACTTGGCGGCAAATTCCGCCTTCTCCCGCTCCTCGGCCTGCTTCTCCAGGGCCTTTTCCACCGCGGCGTCGTCCACGGTGTCACCGGGCAGGTAGGGGGTGGGGCCGTCGGGGCTGAAGCGGTAGGGATCATAGGCCCGGCCCCGGGCATAGGCCCGGATGCCGACGCGGCTGGCCTCCCGGTCGATGGAAGGGGCATTGTCCTCCTTCTTGGGAGCGGGCTTTTTCTTCTTGCCCCGGTTCTGCTTGGCCTCCTCGATGCGGCGGGCCCGCTCCTGACGGGCCTCCTCCTTGCGCCGCTTCTCGGCCTCCTTCTCCTCCGCCTCCCGGCGGGCCGCCTCGGCAGCCGCCTTCTCATAGTCCTTCTTGAGCATCCGGCTGGCGATGAACTCCTGGAGCATGGACAGAAGGCTGTTGGCGATCCAGTACACCGACAGGGCGGCGGGCATGGAGAAGCCGATCCACAGGGAGATGAGGGGAGAGATGAACATCATCATCTTGCTGGAGGAGTTGGCCGCCTGGGCGCTCTGTTTGTTCACCGCGTTCGTCCTCATGGAGATGAAAGAGAACAGCACGCCGGACACAGCGGACAGGACCGGCAGGATAAACAGGCCGAAGCCGCCCGCAACGGTCCAGAACTGGAGCTGCGGGACCAGGGCCAGGTTCACACCCAGGAAGTCAAAATTCAGGGCAAACACACCCTCACCAGCCACGGCCTGGACCGCGGCCAGCGTGTCCGCATTGATGAGGGAGCTCAGATAAAGCTGGTTATAGCCGGTGTTCTGGAAGCTGGTGACGAAGGCGGTCCCCGCCTCGGTGGCGGCCTGGACGGCGGCGTCCACCGTGGCCTGGGTGATCCACCCGTTGGCCACGGCCACCGTATCCCAGTTCAGGGCGGCGGCCACCTGGCTGATGACCGCGGGGGTCAGGTTCATCATATAGGTCAGGGGCTGGCGGATAATGGCGTACAGGGGGAAGATGATGAGCACCGGAATGAAGGACCAGAGGCAACCGCTCATGGGGTTGACCTTCTCCTTCTCATAGAGCTTCTGGACTTCCTCGTTGTACTTCTCCTTGTTGTTGCCGTACATCTGCTGGAGCTTCTGCATCCGCCCCTGGAGCATATTCATCTGGATCATGCTCTTCTTTCCCTTGATGGAAAGCGGGAAGAGGATCAGCTTGACCAATACGGCAAACAGGATAAGGGCCATGCCGTAGTTTCCAAAGAAGTTATAAAACAGCGACAATACCCACACAAAGGGGGTCAACAGGATCTGTATTCCTTGCATTTGTGCGCCTCCAAAGTAGTTTTTCGCGGAGGGAGCGCCCCGCAGGCCTGATCTACGGGACGGGGTCGTACTCGATGGACGTTTGCCGGTGGAAGGGGTGGCATTTGCACAGCCGCCTCAGGGCCAGCCAGCCCCCCTTGAGGGCGCCGTATTTCTCCACCGCCTCCAGCGCGTAGGCCGAGCAGGTGGGGATAAACCGGCAGCAGGGCGGCCGGGCCGGGGAGATATACTTCCGGTAAAAGGTGATGAGGGCGAGAAGCAGGCGCTTCATTTTTCCTCCCTCCTCCGGATGCCCAGCCGGTCGGCGCACTGAAGGAACTGCCGCTCCAGCTCCCGGTAGCGGGCGTGGACCGACCGGACCCGGGCCACCGCCACGAGGTCCCAGCCTGTCCCAAATTCCTCCTCATGGAGCCGGTAGATCTCCCGCAGTCGGCGCCGCACCCGGTTGCGCTGCACCGCCTTTCCCAGCTTGACCCCGGTGGTCAGGCCCAGGCGGTTATAGCCCCGCTTGGTCTTTCGGCAGTACAGGGCCACGCAGGGGGCGACGGCGCTCTTCCCCTTGGCGTACAGGCGGCGGAACTCATGATTCTGTTTGAGGGAAAAGGTCTGCTTCACGAGTAGCGCTCCTCTTGTCCTCGGGCCCTTCACCGCCCCAAAAGAGGCGTATGCCAGACAGGGGCGAGAGGATCTAGTCCCCCGCCCCTCAGTGAAAAGCCCTATTTGGTTTGCCGTCCCATCCCTTAGTGGGTCAGACGAGCGCGGCCCTTGGCGCGGCGGCGCGCGAGCACCTTGCGGCCGTTACGGGTGCGCATGCGCTTGCGGAAGCCGTGCTCCTTGGAGCGCTGAAGCTTTTTGGGCTGATAGGTACGAACCACTGTGATACACCTCCTGTTCGGTCGTGAAGCGGGGCTGTCCCCGCCAACCACAACGGCCGGAGACCGGCCGCGGTCGTCAATGCAGAGTGCTTTACACCTATTTTGGCACAAAGGCACGATAGGTATTATACAGGAAGGGAAAAGTTTCTGTCAACTCCTTTTTTGCAGAAAACATTCCCCTTTTGTTCTCTCCACAATATGTTGTGCTCCAAATTCTTTCTCCCACAAAATCATTCTCACATCTCATTCTATTTTATAAGGTATCCTCGGAAAAATAGTTGATGGAGGGTCTCTTTTTTGGTATAATTAATTAGATATATACCTCTTAGATTTATTACACCACAAGGGAGGCCCCACCGTGAATTCTACCGCTGACGTCTGGGCGAAGGTCCTCTCCCTGATGGAGACCGATATGGCCGCCACCACCATCCACACCTGGTTTGACGACGTGACCGCCGTCAGCCTGGACGAGGACCGCTTTGTCATCTGTTCCCCCTCCGACTTCAAGCGGGACATCATCAAGTCCCGGTATATCCCCGCGGTCCAGAAGGCCCTGCGGGAGCTCTTCTCCGCCGACTTCGAGGTGGTGGTGCTGGGACAGGGAGAGCTCGCCACCTACCAGAAGCCCGCCCAGGACTCCTTCCTCCCCGGCACGGAGGAGTACACCTTCGAGCGCTTCGTGGTGGGCTCC
>CALXDZ010000041.1 GCA_944387205.1 uncultured Oscillospiraceae bacterium | reverse complement strand
TTCAGAACTACGTGGCCACGCTGCGGTTCCACCAGGCCTGCCGCCTGCTGCTGACCAGCGGCAAACGGATCATCGACATCTGCTATGAGTCGGGCTTTTCCGATCCCCGGTATCTCAACCGCCTCTTCCTGCAAAACACCGGCATGACCCCGGAGAAGTACCGCCGGACCTACGCCGGCCCGCCGCCCCATGCCGCCCGGGTCCATCACAGCATGCACTCCCGGCAGACCTACTACACCCGGGAGCGGAACCTGCAGCTGGTCCGCGCCCTTCGGGACCAACTGGCCGCCCAGCGCTGCGCCCCATGAAAAACGCCCCGGCGGAAGAAATTCCGCCGGGGCGTTTTGTCTGATTTGGGAAGGCAGAGCCTCACTCCTCCACCGAGGGGACCTCTGCAGAGGCTTCCTCCGCCGGCTTGCGCACGGACTGCACCGCAAACACCAGCAGCCGCAGCGTGCCGCCCTTGTCGTCCAGTCCGATCACCAGCTCGTCCCCCTCCCGGGAGACCACGGTTCCCACAATGCCGCCGATGGTCACCACCTCGTCCCCCGGCTTCACCGCGTCGTGCATGGCCCGGACCTGCTTGTTCTTTTTCTTGCCGGGGATGACGGTAAAGACATAGATGAGGACAAACATCCCCAGGGCATACAGCAGTATAATGGTCAAAATGTTAGGCATAGGTCCATTTTCCTTTCACCGGGCCCCACCGGAAAAGAGGGGCGGCTCCGGGCCACCCATGGTACAGGCCCGGAGCCAGTCTGAGAGGTCTCTTTTGTGGTGTGGGGAGATTAAGATTACTTGTTCAGGAGCTCCTCCACGATGGAGACAAACACAGCGCTGCCGCGATAGAACACATCCTCATCCACGTTGAACTTGGGATTGTGGTGGGGCACGTCGGTCTTTTTGTCGGGATTGGAAGAGCTGAGGAACATGAAGGCGCCGGGCACCTTCTCCAGGTAGTAGGCGAAGTCCTCGCCGCCCATGTTGGGGGCGGGCAGGCTGGTGATAACCCAGTCCTCGCCCAGGGCCTTCTTGGCGGCGTCGCCGGCCAGAGCGGCCATGGCGGCGTCGTTGACCACCGGGGGAGCGCCCCAGTCCATCTCATACTCGCAGCTGCCCCGGAAAGTGGCGGCCACGCTCTTGGAGATCTCCTCGATGCGCTTGGCCAGATACTGGCGCACATCCTCCTGCAGGGCGCGGATGGTGCCCTCGATGACCACTTCGTTGGGAATGACATTGTAGGCAAAACCGCCGTTGATCTTGCCGATGGTCAACACCGCAGGATGCAGTGTGGTGATCTCACGGGCAATGACCTCCTGCAGGGAAACCACAATGTGAGAGGCAATGTTGATGGGGTCCACGCCCTTTTCCGGAGTGGAGCCGTGGCAGCCCACGCCCTTGACCTTCAGCACGAAGCGGTCGAAGGAGGCCATGCAGCAGCCGGGAACCACTACCAGAGTGCCGGAAGAGATCTTGGGATCCAGGATGGAGCCGATGTGGCAGCCGAACACGGCATCCACGCCGTCCACGACTCCCTCTTCAATGGCGATGGGGGCGCCCTTGCTCAGCTCCTCAGCGGTCTGGAACACAAAGCGGACGTTGCCCTTGAGCTCCTGGCGGTTCTCCTGGAGCACCCGCAGGGCACCCAGCAGCATGGCCGCATGGGTGTCGTGGCCGCAGGCATGCATGCAGCCCTCATGCTGGGAGGCGTAGGGAACGCCGGTATCCTCCTGAATAGGCAGCGCGTCGATGTCCGCACGCAGCAACACCGTCTTGCCGGGCTGTCCGCCCTGGATCTCGCCAATGATGCCGGAGTCCTTTTGATTCTTCTTATAGGAGATGCCCAGCCGGTCCAGCTCGGCGGCGATATAGGCCTGGGTCTCAGGCAGATCAAAGCCTACCTCGGGGATCTTGTGCAGGTCCCGGCGAAGAGAGACGATGTAATCCTGGAGTTCCTTACATTTTTCCCACATGATTTGATTCCTCCTATATGATTTGCGGAATAAACGGATGGTTTTTACTTAGCAGCGGCCTTCTTCTTATCCATCTGATAGAAGAGACGGGCCACGGCCAGGCTGCCGAACACGGCAAAGACGATGAGCACCCAGGCCGGGGGATTGATGAGTAGCTTCACCGCCAGGGTGGCGAACAGGGAGAACACGGCCACCTTGGGATACTTGACGGCGAAGTTGCCGAAGGTGCCGCCGAAGATGGCGCCTGCAGCATACTTGGTCAGGGCATCGGAGATGAACACCGGCAGAACTGCCACCACGGCAGCGCCCACCAGGGCAGCCAGGGTGGTGAAGGCCAGGTTGGTGATGATGGAACCGCAGATGGCCATGGTGGAGGCCACCTCAGCCTGCAGGGTACCGGGCTTGCTGTCCGTGGCCTCCAGGGCCAGGGCCGCCACGGGCACACGCATATTGCCGATGTTGCCGGACAGGAAGCTCAGGTAAGTACCGGTAAGACCCAGGGCGGCGTAGTAAGAGATGGGTTCTACTACATAGAACGCACCGAAGGACAGAGCCACCATGGCCCAGCCGGAGAGCACCAGATTGATGTCGGGCCAGCAGTCATAGGTCATGCACAGCCAGATGACCGGAATGAACGCCGTGGCGGCGGCCAGCAGGTTGGTAGGCGCGCCGATGCGGATACTTCCCTTTTTCCATTCAGACATATAGTTATTGTCCATAGTTCATTTTCCTCCCGTCCGGTCCTCAGGCGACCGCAATGTCGTACATGATGGCGCAGAACATGCCGAAGAGCATGGCGATACCCAGGCTGTACTCCAGCAGCTTGGGGCACTTGGGCACGATGAACTTTACCAGGAGCACCATGCAGAAGGCACCGGCAATGGAAGCGATGGCATTGCCCCAGCCCTTGATGATCTCATTGACATTCAGGTAGCCGAAGATACCCAGGGAGCAGGCGCCGGAGAGCACAGCCAGCCACACCGTGTCGCCGCCGCTCATCTTTTCACGCAGCTTCTCCAGAGCGGGGGTCGCCACGCCGGTGACCACCAGCCAGCCGGCACCGTTGAGGGCCATGACGAACCAGGACACGGCCATGACCGTCAGAGTGTAGCCCTCGCCGCCCAGCTCCACACCGCAGGCCTGGGCACCCAGGGAGGCGGCAGTCAGCTCGGTGGCGGCGGCACCGATGATGGAAAGACGCAGCCAGGCCATGGGGCCGCCGATGGAGGCCATCAGGCCAACCATGACGATGAACACGCCCAGAGCAGGGCCGATGGCAGAAATAAGGCCGATACGGAAGGCCTTGTTGGGGATCTCGCTGGGCATCTGGACCTTGGCGGCGGTCTTCTTGGCCATGCGCATGTAGAGGATTGCCTGGCCCAGAGCAATGGCCACGGTAATGCCGCACAGGACCCATACGATTGCTGAGTTTGCTACTTTCAAATAGTCATCCATAGGGTACGTCTCTCCTTCTCACACAAAAATTAGGGGAAGCACCTGGGACATCCCGTCGGATTGTCCCATGACCTATTGTACCATGTCGTCGGCCAAGTGGAATGGTACTCATTGGATGAGATTTTTTCCTCCTCTTTGTCCTCAGCTACTCTTTTTTGTTCTTTAGACATAAAATTTTGGATTATTTTTTGTACTAATCGTACAGTTTATCTAAAATTTTCTGCCAAAGAGCAGGAAAGCCGGTCTGTCTCTCCTTCAAAGACAATGTTCCGCTTGTACAAGACCGCCAATTTCCTTTCTCTTTTTCCGCCGTATCGCCCTATCTTTTTGACTACTTTAACAATTCTCCTCCTTGCTTTTTGTATTTATCACATAAGACAAACCCGGTTTTTTATGGTATAGTGGGACAAAGCTCTCAAGCGATATAAGGAGGCACCATGCCATGACTGTGGAAGAACTTTTGCATATGCCCTCCCTGCGGGGACTGCAGCTGATCGCCGGCAATGCCGGCATCCACCGGCGGATCTCCACCGTCACCGTTATTGACACTCCCGACGGCTCCATCTGGCTCAAGGGCAGCGAGTTCGTCATCACCACCGCCTATGCCATCAAGGATGACAGCTGTCTGATGACCGAGCTGATCCAGCAGCTGGTGAGCCGAAAAGCCTCGGGCCTGGGCATCAAGACCGGCCGCTTCATCAAGCGCATCCCCGATGAGGCCATTGCCCTGGCGGATCATCTGGACTTTCCCCTGGTGTCCATCCCCGATGAGTACGCCTTCTGCGATATCATCAACCCTGCTCTGTCCATGATTGTCAACCGCCAGTCCACTCAGCTCATGCGCTCGTCTCAGATCCACCGGAAGTTCCTGGAGCTGGCGGTGGACAACGCCAGCGTCACGGAAATTCTGCGGACTCTCAGCGGCCTGCTGGGGCGTCCGGCGGTGTTCGTGGACATCCATTTCCGCAAGCTCTATTTCTCTGATCCCAACAGCGTTCCGGCCCGGGCTCTGGGGGAGCTGCGGTTTGAGGACCTGACCCCGGAGGTGGTGGCCCGGTACGAGCGCCACGACGTGGCCAACAAGACGGAAACCTTCGGCTACATCCTGCTGGACGAGGGGGAGGGGGCGGAGCCGGATCTCTACGTCTCCCAAACGGCGCTGGAATATGCCAGCATCGTGCTGATTTTACGGATGCAGGTGCGCATCTCCAACCAGCATATTGAGGAGAAGTACCGGGAGACCTTCCTGGAGGATCTGCTGCTGAACAACGTCAAAGCCGAGACAGAGATCCACAACCGGGCCCAGCTCTATGGCTGGCGCTTTGACCACGGAGGCCAGGTGGTGGTCATCGACATCAACAATATCAAAAAATATTACCTCAAGAGTCTGGATCCCCGGACCAATGAACGGCTGGAGACTTTCACCCGCAGCATCTTTGAGACCTCCATCCAAGCTATGCTCAGCATCTTTCCCGATGCCAAATACTACAAGCAAAGCGACCTGATCGTGTTCATCGTCTCCACTTCCAGCACCGATCCCACGGCCCTGCACCGTCCCCTGGAGGAGATCTTCCAGCAGATCCGCCAGCGCATCGCCAGCCGGGTCTCCTTCACCATCACCATGGGCGTGGGAGAGTACTGCAGCAACATCCGGGATATCCACCAGAGCTACACCCAGGCACGCACCGCCATCAACCTGGGCTATCAGCTGGAGCTGTTCGACTGTGTGCTTTTTTACAGCCAGCTGGGCATCTACCGGCTGCTGGCCTCTATGGACCACACCACGGAATTTGCGGATTTTTGTATGCGCTACATTCAGCCCCTGGAGGCCTATGACGCCAAAAACCACACCAGTCTGGTAGAGACCCTGCGGGCGGTGGTGAAGTGCGGCTGGAACCTCAAGAGCGCCAGTGACGCCCTCTTCATCCACTATAACTCCGTCAAGTACCGTTTCCACAAAATCTGCGAGATCCTGGGCCTGGACCTGCGGGAGCATGAAAACCAGCTGGCCGTGGAGATCGCCCTGAAGATGCACATGGTGGACAGCCGCCGCTGGCTGTAAAGCCGCCGGAAAGGAGCTCCTATGTCTCTCTATGCTCCCTCCTATGTGCCCCGGTTCCGCTGTCTGGGTCCCGGGTGTCCCCACAGCTGCTGTGAGGGCTGGGAGGTACTGATCGACCAAAATACCGCCGACTTTTACGCCGCTGTGCCCGGAGAGCTGGGCCAGCGGCTCCGGGCCGCCCTGCGCCGGGACGGGGAGGAGCTGTGCTTCCCCCTTCAGGGGGGCCGGTGCCCCTTCTGGGAGCCCAGCGGCCTGTGTGAGATCCACCGCCGGCTGGGGGAGGAGCACACCAGCTTCATCTGCCGCACCCATCCCCGGTTCCTGGATGACTACGGCCCCCGGCGGGAGCTGACTCTCGGGGCCTCCTGTCCTGAGGTGGTCCGGCTGGTGCTGGCGGAGGATGGGGAACTGCTGTCCCAGCCGGAGGCTCTCTGGCAGGAGCCGGGGGAACCGTTGGGGGATACGCCGGAGCTGTTAACCCCGCTGCTGCTGGGCCGCAAGACGGCCCTGGGCCTGCTCCGCCGCCCGGGTCCCATGGCCGGTCGGCTGTGGGGCGTGGCGCTGCTGGCCAACGACCTCCAGACTCTGATCGATCAGGGGGAGGAGGGCCGGAGCGCCGATGTGTGCGGCGCCTGGGCCACAGCGCCTCTGCCGGAGGCTCCGGCAGAGAACGAAATGGCAGCCCGGGAGGCTTGGGAAACCCTTGTGGCACAGCTCTCCTCTTTGGAGATCCTGGGGGAAGACTGGCGCGCGCTGCTCGCCGCCGCCCGGGAAGGTCTTCCACAGGGCTCGCTTTCCCTGCACCCTCCCCAAGAGACGCAGACCCGGCGGACGGCGGAGTACTTCCTCCTGCGCCACTGGCTCCACGGCGTGTGGGACGGGGACGTGCTGTCCCAGGCGGAGCTGGCGGTGCTGGGCACCGCCGCCGCAGCGCTGCTGGGAAACCTCACCCCATTTCCGGAGGCCCTGCGGCTCTTCTGTCGGGAGATGGAGCACTGCCAGGAGAACCTGGACGCCCTGCAGGAGGCCTTCTGGGGCTCTATCGGCCTGGACACCTTTCAGGCGGCGCTGTCCCTGCCGGGGCTCCTGTCATAGAAAAAAAGTGCCTGGGAGCCTTGCTCCCAGGCACTTTTCCTCTTTCATCCCCGCAAAAACTTCTGTACGTCCCGGTCAGCGCCCAGGATCAGCATGGTCTCCCCGGACTGGAAGCACCGGTCCGGCTTGGGCAGCGGCTCCAACTGCCCCTCCCGCTTCATGGCCAGGATGCTGATGTGGTACTTCTGCCGCACGCCCAGCTGGACGATGGTCTTGCCCTCCCAGCTCTCCGGCACCGCCACCTCATAGATGGAGTGGTCCGGGGTCAGCTGGATGTAGTCGAAGATATGGTCCGAGCTGTAGCGCACTGCGGCCCAGCCGGCCATCTGCCGCTCGGGGTAGACCACCTCGTCTGCGCCGTTGCGCAGCAGGAACTTTGCGTGAACGTCCCGGGCCGCCCGGGAGACCACAAAGGGCGCTCCCTGCTCCTTGAGCAGGGCCGTGGTCTCCAGGGAGCTCTGGAAATCGTCGCCAATGGCCACCATGCACACGTCGAAGTTCCGCACGCCCAGAGAGGCGATGAAGGCCTCGCTGGTGCTGTCGCCGATCTGGGCGCTGGTGACCAGGTCCAGTACATCGTTGATGCGCTCTTCATTTCGGTCCACAGCCATGACCTCGTGGTTGAGCTCCCGGAGCTTGCGGGCCATGTGCCGGCCAAAGCGGCCCATACCGATGATCAAAATGGATTTCATATCCCTTTCCTCCTTCTTTTTGCGGGTTTTAACCCACCGTCACTTTTTCCTGGGGCAGCTGGGAGGCAATGGGCGCGCTGCCCGCCAGGACGGCATAGATCAGCGTCAGGCCGCCCACCCGGCCGCAGTACATCAAAAACACCAGCACCAGCTGGCAGGGTGCGCTCAGGTCCGGTGTCACCCCCAGGGTCAGACCCACGGTACCCAGGGCGGAGGCCGCCTCGAACAGCGCCGCCTGGAGGGGCACGCCGTCAATGCAGCAAAGGAGCATCCCGCCGGCAAGAAACAGCGTCAGATACAGCATGAAGATGGCCGCTGCACTGCGCAGCACCTCCGCCGGGATCCGCCGGCCGAAGGCCTGGGCGCTCTCCTTCCGCCGGAACACCGACAGCATGGTCAAAAGCAGCACCACCAGTGTGGTGTTTTTAAAGCCACCGGCGGTGGAGCCCGGAGCGCCGCCGATAAGCATGAGGGCGGTGGTGAGCAGCTGGCTGGGCTCACTGAGAGCCCCCAGATCAATGGTATTGAATCCGGCGGTGCGGGGGGAGACAGACTGGAAGCAGGCGCTCCAGAACCGCTCCGCGCCGCTCAGCCCCTGCCACTGGGGCAGGGAGAACTCATAGAAGAAGAAAAACAGGGCCGGCAGCGCCAGCAGTACCGCAGTGACCGTCAAAATCAGCTTGCTCTGGAGACGGTAGCGCCGCAGGTGGATGCCGTGGGTCACCACGTCGCTCCAGGTCAAAAAGCCAATGCCGCCCAGAACGATCAGGGCCATGATGACGCAGTTGACCAGTGGGTCGGCCACATAGCCCGTGAGAGAGGCGTAGGGCACCGGGTCTCCCAGCAGGTCAAAGCCCGCATTGCAGAAGGCGGACACCGCGTGGAACACCGCATACCAAAGGCCCTTCCACAGCCCCAGCTGCGGACAAAAGCGCAGGGCCAGCAGTGCCGCGCCGGCAGCCTCCATGCACACGGTGGCCCGGAGGATAAAGCCGGTCATGCGGACAATGCCGCCCATCTGGGGTGCGGAGATGGACTCCTGCATGATATAGCGCTGACGCAATCCGATGCGCCGGCCGGTGAAAATGGCCACTGCCACGGCCATGGTGATGACGCCCATACCGCCGATCTGGATCAGGGCCAGGATCACCACCTGACCGAAGGTGCTCCAATAGGTCACCGTGTTCTCCACCACCAGGCCTGTAACGCAGGTGGCAGAGGTGGCGGTGAAAAGGGCGTCCAGAAAGGGCGCGCCTCCCGGTCCCCGGGTGGCCGGAGGCAGCATCAAAAGCGCCGTTCCGCCCAGGATCAGCGCCATGAAGCCCAGAATGATCACCTGGGCCGGCGAAGTCCTTCTGATTTTCCAAATGGACACGCGTGTCCCTCCCTCTCCGCCCGGCGGATAGCGCCAGGGCTTACATTCCCGCTCAATATAGCACACTACGCCGCCGCTTGCAATTCAAAAGCGGTGCCGGAGGCGTTAAATTTGCGTCAAGAACAATGTCTCTCCCCCCAGGACACCGGCAGGGTTTGACCTTTTTGCCCGGATAGGGTACAATAAAGACGATTTTCAAGCCCTTTGACCGCCCATTCGGCGGCCGGGCGCCTGCTTTTTTCTCCTGTTCAGGTTACCCCGGCGTCAGCCCATTATCCAGGAGGACCCGCCATGTTTCAGAGTCTTTTCAATCCTGACAGCACCTTTTTCCGCTTCACCGGCCGGGTGCTGGACGCGGTAGTGCTCAGCGTGCTGTTTCTGCTGTGCTGTTTGCCGGTGGTGACCATCGGCCCCGCAGCCTCCGCCCTCTACTACAGCTGCGTCAAGTACATTCGCCGGGGCGAAAGCGGCGCCTACCGAGGCTTTTTCCACGCCTTCCGGGACAACCTCCGGGCCGGTATCCCAGCCACGGTGGTGTTTTTGCTCCTGGGCCTGGCCCTGGATGCGGGCTTTCTCTTTTTCACCATGGCCGCTCAGGCAGCGGGAGACATATGGCCCCTGGTGCGGGTGGTGTACTGTGTGCTGCTGCTTTTGCCCCTTTCCTATCTTGCCGTGACTTTCCCGCTGCTCTCCCGGTTCACCTTTACCGCCGGAGGGCTGCTGTCCACCGCGCTGCGGGTGACGCTGCGGCATCTGCCCGCCGCTTTGGGCGCGGCGGTGCTCCTGGCGGGCAGTGTGATTTTGACTCTGCGGTTTTTATACTGGGGCGTCATCCTGCTCACTCCCGCGGTGTGCGCCCTGGTGTCCTCCCTTTTGCTGGAGCCGGTGTTCCGGCGCTACACCCCAAAGGAGGACGGCGGGGACGGCGGATACAGGCCCTGGTACCTGCGCTGAGAAAAAGCAAAAAAGAGACGGCTTCCGCCGTCTCTTTTTTTGCCTTCAAATCAGTGTCGGCACAGCCGCGGCCAGCAGCTTTGCCAGCCGGGCATGGCCCTTTCTTGTCAGGTGCATATAGTCCACCTGGTTGAGCTCACATCCCGCCGCGTCCAGGAACGAAAGCTCCAGCCGCTCGGCAAGCTGTGCATACAGCGGCCCCAGCTGCCTGGACTTTTCCACACAGCCCGTGCCCATGATGCCGCCCACCGGGGAATCGGGCATCCGCTCATCGATGGCCGGCGGCGCCACGATCAAGATCCTGGGTCCGCCGCTGCCCCAGCACTCTGTGGCGGCGGCCTTTTTCACCAGCCGCTCCATTCCCAGCGCGATACAGGGAGCACTGGCGGCAAAGCGGTCCTTGGTGTCGTTGGTGCCCAGCATCACCACCAGCAGATCCACCGGTTCATGGCTCTTGAGGCAGGGCACCAGATAGTCGATGGTGGCCAGCCCCTCCTCCAGCGGGTCCCGGAACACGGTGGTCCGGCCGCTGAGGCCCTCCTCCGTCACCAGGTACCCATCTCCCAGGTGCTTTTGCAGCAGACAGGTCCAGCGCTCCTCCTCATTGAAGCGCAGAAGTTCCCCATCGGCGCAGTCGCGGGGATCAGCACAGTAGCCGTGGGTGTTGGAATCGCCCAGGCAGACGATGTGCTTTCTCACGCCTTGCGCAGCTCGGGCAGGCTGGCGGCGGCGGCGGACTGGCCCACCCGGCGGAACTTCTCGTCCGGCAGGGCCAGATGGATCTTCTCGTTGACCTCTTTGTACTCGTCGGCGAGGACCTTGCGGCAGGTCTCCAGCAGCAGATCGCCGCCCTTGCCGGACATGACACGGCCCAGCAGCAGCACATGGCGGTAGCCGTAGAGGTGGTGATACAGGGCCAGGGTATGGGCCAGGTACACGCCGATGCTCTCATAGATCTTGGCGGCTCGGGGATCGCCCTGCTCCATGAGGCCCTGGACCACCTTCAGCTTCTCGGCGGGGGAGAGGGCGGGGTCCAGCTGGATGCCGGCGGCGGGGGCGAGCTTGATGACGGAGTCCTGGGAGAAGTACTTCACGCCGCAGCCGATGTCGCCGCTCCACTCGTCTTCCATGGCGGTGGGGGCCGCGTCCACGGGCACGAAGGCCAGCTCGTTGAGCCAGCCGGTGATGTTGCCCTCCTCATCCACATAGCCCACAGCCTCGCTGGTGCCCATGGCGATGCCCAGGACGTTGTTGTCCTCCAGGCTCATGGCGCCGGCCAGGGCGGAGACGTCGCCGTCGTTGACCACGGCATAGGGCACGTCGCCGAAGGTGTCGGTGATGGCCCGGATATAGATGTCCTTGACCTTGGCGTCATAGGCCTCCTTGGGCACCTTCAGGAACAGCGAGGCGTTCATGGTCCGGTTGTCGATATAGATGCCGGCGGAGCTGACGCCCACCGCGTCCACCCGGGGCAGATGCTCCGCCGCGGACTTGAGGGCGGAGACGATGCCGTCATAGTGGTAGTCGGGGTCGGAGTTGGTCTTGGGGAACCACACTACCTCCTCGCTGTAGACACTCTCGCCGTCGATGACCGCGGAGACCTTCCGGTCGGACCCGCCGGCGTCAAAGCCGATGCGGCAGCCGTCCAGATGCCGGCCGATGGCCTTGGAAACACTCTTCTCCTCCGGCACCTGGTCCACCCGCAGCACCTCAAAGGGATGCTCATAGATGTTGGCCATATAGTCAAAGTCAAAGGCCCGGGAGCCATGGGCAGAGTAATGCTCGGCCATGGCGGCGCACACGGCCTCGTTGCCGTGGAGATACACCCGGAAGCCGCCCTTCATCCACAAAAGGGTCTTGATGATGCGGTCGATATAGTAAATGTCCGCCTGGCGCAGCGCCTCGGTACCGTGGACACGGGTGCGGTATACGGCCACCTGGCCGCCGGAGCGCTCCACCGCCACCTCAAAAGGCTCCTTCGCGTCCTTCAAAAACGCCTCGTAAAAGCGGCCCAGGGGGATAAAGGCCGGGTCCAGGGGCGGAAGATGCTTTACGGTGACGTCAATGCCAAGATGCTTCATGACAAGGTCCTCCTCATTCCTAAAAAACAAATTCTCCCCGCCGCGCGGGGGACATACAGTTCCCGCTGTTGCTTTTAGGCTAGCAGTTTTTTTCATTTTGTCAATACTTTGAAAAAAATTTTCTTTTTTACCTTGACGGGCGGCGGGAAAGGAAATATCATGGTGCCATCACCAAATAGAGGAAAGGATGGTTTCCTAATGGATAAGGCGAAATTGCAGGCGTACCGGGACTGGGTACAAAGCGAGCTGAACACCTGCGCGAACTTCTGGCTGGAAAAGGGCATGGACCGCGTCAACGGCGGCGTTTACACCTGTCTGGACCGGAAGGGGGAGATCTACTCCACCGACAAGAGCGTTTGGATGCAGGGCCGCTGCGGCTGGACCTTCTCCTATCTGTGCCACGTCTACGGCGTCCGGTCGGAGTGGCTGGAGGCGGCCAAGAGCTGCATCGATTTCCTGGAGGACCACTGCATCAACCATGAGGCCGGCGGACGGATGTACTTCACCGTCACCGCTGAGGGCAAGCCCCTGCGCCAGCGGCGCTACTGCTTCTCCGAGGGCTTCTATGTCCTGGCCAACGCCGAGTACTACGGCGTCACCGGCGAGCGGGAGCACCTGGAGCGGGCCCGCCGGGCCTATGAGCTGATCTGGCAGCTGAACAACGGCCTCATCAAGGACCCCACGGGCCTGGGCCCCAAGACCATTCCCGAGACCCGCACCGGCCGGGCTCTGGCGGACCCCATGATCTATCTCAACATCACCTCTGTCATGCACCGGGTGGACCCGGAGCAGGCGGCGCTGTACGATGAGCGGGCGGCCAAGTGCGCCGACGACATCTTCCGCTATCACGTCAAGCCCGATCTCAAGTGCACCCTGGAGAGCGTGGACCCGGAGGGCAATCCCCGGCTGTACTACACCGAGGGCCGCACCGTCAACCCCGGCCACGACATCGAGTGCGTGTGGTTTTTGCTGGAGTATGCCAACCGCACCGGCAACCAGGAACTGCACAAAAAGGCCGAGCAGGTCTTCAACTGGGCCATCGAGGCCGGCTGGGACAAGGAGTACGGCGGACTTCTCTACTTCATCGACTGCCTGGGCAAGCCCCCGGAGGCCTATGAGCACGACATGAAGCTGTGGTGGCCCCACAACGAGATCATGATCTCCTCCCTGATGCTCTACCGGGACACCCGGGATGAGAAGTACCTGGAGTGGTTTGAAAAGACCGTGGCCTACTGCAAGGAACACTTTGCCGACCCCGAGTACGGCGAGTGGTACGGCTATCTCCGCCGGGACGGCAAGCCCACCGAGCCCTCCACCAAGGGTTCCACCTTCAAAGGTCCCTTCCACCTGCCCCGGGCACTGATCCAGTGCGACGTTATGCTGGGGCAGCTGCTGGAAGGCTGATGGCCCGCCAGAGCGCGCCCCGGGGAGGAGGGCCCCACACCCCCGCGGGCGCCCCGGACAAGGGGCTCAAAGGAGGCTGCGCCATGCCCGAAGATAATGTGTTCCAGCGCATCACCCAGGAGTACTATCAGCTGACCGCGTCGGAAAAAAAGCTGGCCAACTATGTGGTGGCCAACGGCCAGCGGACCCAGTCCATGTCCATCTCCGAGCTGGCAGGGGAGTGCGCTGTGGCAGAGGCCACCATCACCCGCTTCTGCCGCCGCATGGGCTATCAGGGCTACAGCGCCTTCCGTCTGGCCATCGCCGCCTCCGCCGTTACCCGTCCCTCCGACGCGGATCTGCTCTCCGGCGAGATCCACGCCGACGACACCGTGCCCATTCTGTGCCGCAAGCTGGCAGGCGCGGAGATTGACGCCATCACCGAGACCCAGGCTCTCATTCAGCCCGAGCGCATCCAGGCCGCCGCAGACCTGCTGCTGTCGGCGGACCGGGTGATGTGCATGGGCCAGGGCGCCTCCATGCTCATGGCTGAGGAGGCTGCCCATCTGTTCACCACGGTATTCTCCGGCTTTTTCCCTGTGTCTGACTCCCACATGCAGGTCATCACCACCTCCAAGCTGACGGAGCGGGACGCCATTCTGGCCTTCTCCTACTCCGGCGCCACCAAGGAGCTGCTGGACATCCTCCGGGTGGCCAAGGCCCAGAAGGTGCCCACGCTGCTGGTGACCCGCTACTGCGGCTCTCCCGGCGCCGCCCAGGCGGATCTGGTACTCCAGTGCGGCTCCACCGAGGGTCCCCTGCAGCTGGGCTCCATTGCCGCCCGTATCGCACAATTGTATCTGGTAGACGTACTCTTCTCCGAAATGTGTCGCCGCGACCTGGACCACTGCAAACGTCAGCGGGAGCTGGTGGCGGATTATCTGTCGGAAAAGCACGTCTGAACCCCTTGATTTTTCCGCATTTTCCGGGGATATCCCACAAGAATTTTCAAAATTTTTTCATATATTGACAGTTTTGAAAATTTTTTTAAAATTTCCTTGACAAAGCGGAACCGGGCCTATACAATTTGCACAGAGCAGTTCCCGGATCAAACTGCGTTTTTTATCAAAATTTCGAGGAGGAAATGCGACATGAAAAGATTTTTTGCCCTTGCACTCGCCCTTTGCATGACTTTTGCACTGGCCGCCTGCGGCAGCACCAGCACTCCTGCTTCCAGCGGCGAGTCCACCGACGGTGTTACCGAGATCACCTGGTGGGCCTTCCCCACCTTCGGTGTGGACTCCGGCTACGAGCAGGAGCTGGCCGATGCCTTCATGGCCCAGCACAACGACATCAAGGTGAACGTGGAGATCATCGACTTCACCTCCGGCGCCGACGCCCTGACCTCCGCCATCACCGCCGGCACCGCTCCCGACATCCTGTTTGACGCCCCGGGCCGCATCATTGAGTACGGCAACGCCGGCAACCTGGTGGCTCTGGACGACATGATCGAGGAGCTCAAGAGCGATCTGGCCAGCGAGAGCCTGCTGGAGACCTGCATGGGCGCCGACGGCAGCTATTACATGTATCCCATCTCTTCTTCTCCCTTCTACATGGGCCTGAACAAGGAGATGCTGGAAGAGGCTGACGCTCTGCAGTATGTGAACCTGGAGGGCGACCGCATCTGGACCACCGAGAACTTCGTGAAGATGTGTGAGGCTCTGCGTGACGCCGGCGTGTGCCAGACCCCCGGCATCGTCTACTGCGGCGGTCAGGGCGGCGACCAGGGCACCCGCGCTCTGGTGAACAACCTCTACTCCTCCTCCATCGTGGGCGAGGACGGCTCCTGGACTGTGGACGCCAACGGCGTGAAGGCTCTGGAGCTGCTCAAGACCATGTATGACAGCAAGGCTCTGGACGCCGGCTTCTCCATGGCCGCCGCCGACGAGCTCCAGCAGTTCCAGCAGGAGACCTGCGCCATGACCTTCTGCTGGGGCACCTCCAACGCCAACTCCTACGCCTCCGAGGACTACACCCAGATCTCCGTGCCCTTCCCCTCCGACGACGGCGTGCCCGAGCTGGAGTACCTGGTCAACGGCTTCTGCGTGTTTGACAACGGCGACGACGCCAAGACCGCTGCCTCCAAGGAGTTCATCAAGTTCATCTGCGACGACGCCGAGTGGGGTCCCAAGAGCGTGGTTCAGACCGGTGCCTTCCCCGTCCGCGCCTCCTACGGCAACCTGTATGAGGGCAATGAGGAGATGAGCCTGCTGGCCTCCTGGACCCAGTACTATGGTCCCTACTACAACACCAAGGAAGGCTTCGCCGCCATGCGTCCTCTGTGGTTCAACATGCTGCAGCAGGTCTTCAACGGCACGCCCGCTCAGGAGGCTGCCGATGCCTTCAACACCGGCGCCAACGCCTGATCGAAACAGCCATTCTGATTCCCTCTCCCGGCCCGGCCGGGAGGGGGAATCCCCATAAGCAAACAGAAAAGAGGAACTTCAAAAGGATCTTAGAGGAATATTCAAGAACGGGGGAGAATCATGGCAACATCAAAAGCTCCAGCGCGCAGCCAAATCCTCCAACGGAGAGAAACGCTGGTCTCCTATCTCTTTTTATTGCCGGCGCTGTTTTTCTTTGTTGGATTCGTACTCACGCCCATGTTCATGGGCCTGGTCACCAGCTTCACCGACTCCAGCTTCGCCAATGCCGCAACCGGTTCCAAATTCGTCTTTTTGGACAACTACATCCGCCTTTTCAAGGACCCTATCTTTCGGAAATCCGCGTGGAACACCCTGGTGATCGTGGTGGTCTCGGTGCCTGCCGTAACCGCCTTTTCCCTGTGGGTAGGTTCTGCCATCTATAAAATGAAATCAGGTGTCCGCTCCTTCTTCCGCTGCGTGTTCTATCTGCCGGTGGTCACCGGCTCCGTGGCCGTGGTGGTGGTGTGGAAGTGGATGTTCGACAAATACAACGGCCTGTTCAACTATGTCATCCGCGCCTTCGGCGGCGAGGGACTGCCCTGGACCGAGAGCCAGACCATGGCTCTGTGGTGCATCATCCTCATTCTGTTCACCACCTCCATCGGCCAGCCCATCGTGCTGTACGTCTCCGCTCTGGGCAACGTGGACTCCTCCCTGGTGGAGGCTGCCCAGGTGGACGGCGCCACGGACCTCCAGGTGTTCTGGAAGATCAAGTGGCCCTCCATCATGCCCACCACGCTGTACGTTGCCGTCATCACCACCATCAACAGCTTCCAGTGCTTTGCCCTGATCCAGCTGCTGACCTCCGGCGGCCCCAACTACAGTACCAGTACCATCATGTACTACCTATACGAGATCGCGTTCCGGACCACCAAGGAGTTCGGCTACGCCGACGCCATGGGTGTCATCCTGGCACTGGTCATCGCCCTGTTCAGCGCCTTGCAGTTCAAGGTCATGAACGGCGGCACCACGGAATAAGGAGGCGGGAACATGACTGGAAAGAAACAACGCATTACCCCCTATTTTGTCATCACGGTGATCCTGCTGATCCTGTTGGCGATCTTCTTCCTCTTCCCGCTGTACTGGATCGTCACCGGCTCCGTCAAGGAAAAGACCGACATCATCATCAAGGCCGGCGAGTCTGTGAAGTGGATCCCCACCACCATCTCTTGGGACAACTTCGCCCGCCTCTTCAAGAGCCAGACCAACCTCTTCGGCATTGAGATGCCTTTGGCCGTCCGCTGGCTGTTCAACAGCGTGTTCATCTCCGTGGTGGCCATGGCGCTGACCTGCATCACCTCCTCTCTGGCGGGCTATGCCCTGGCCAAGAAGCGGTTCTGGGGCCGGGGCGTGGTGTTCACCCTGTTTGTGTGCGCCATGGCGCTGCCCAAGCAGGTCATCCTCATCCCCCTGCTCACCGAGATGTCCACCCTGGGCCTGGTCAAGACCGTGTGGGGCTCCCTCTTCGCCGTGATCTTCCCGGTGGTGGGCTGGCCCTTCGGCGTGTTCTTGATGAAGCAGTTCTCCGAGGGAATTCCCTCATCGCTGCTGGAAGCCGCCCGCATCGACGGCGCCGGCGAGCTCAAGACCTTCTTCAATGTGGCCCTGCCCATCATCAAGCCGGGCATCGGCGCTCTGGCCATCTTCACCTTCATCAGCGCCTGGAACGAGTACCCCATGCAGTTGGTCATGCTGTCTCAGAGCGAGGCCAAGACCATTGCCCTGGGCATCGCCGGACTCCAAAGCGAAATGTCCAATGACTACGGCCTCATCATGGCCGGTGCCGCCCTGGCCGCTGTGCCCATCATCATCGTGTTCCTGGCCTTCCAGAAGTACTTCACCCAGGGCATCACCATGGGCGCCGTGAAGGGCTGATCCCTGTCAATTATCAGATTCGACTTTGCCCTTTGCAGGGCAGAAAGGATGTGTATTTCCTATGGATATTTCCAAATATCAGGGCGTCATCCCCGCCTTTTATGCCTGCTATGAGGACGACGGCTCCGTCAGCCCCGCCCGCACCCGTGCCCTGGCCCGGTATCTGCTGGATAAGGGCGTCCGGGGCCTGTATGTGGGCGGCTCCTCCGGCGAGTGCATCTACCAGAGCGTGGAAGAGCGCAAGATCGTGCTGGAGAACGTCATGGCCGAGGTGGGCGGCAAGCTGACCATCATCGCCCATGTGGCCTGCAACAACACCGCGGACAGCTGCGAGCTGGCCCGCCATGCCGAGAGCCTGGGCGTGGACGCCATCGCCGCCATCCCCCCCATCTACTTCCACCTGCCCGAGCACGGCATCGCCCAGTACTGGAACGACATCTCCGCCGCCGCTCCCAACACCGACTTCATCATCTACAACATCCCCCAGCTGGCCGGCGTGGCCCTGACCATGTCCCTGCTGGAGACCATGCGGAAGAACCCCCGGGTCATCGGCGTGAAGAACTCCTCCATGCCCTCCCAGGACATCCAGCTGTGGAAGGACGCCGGCGGCCCCAGCTTCGTGGTCATGAATGGTCCCGACGAGGAGTTCGTCTCCGGTCTGGCCATGGGCGCCACCGGCGGCATCGGCGGCACCTACGCCGTGATGCCCGAGCTGTTCCGGAAGGTCTATGACGACTATCACGCCGGCAAGGTGGACGAGGCCGCCGCGGTGCAGAATGAGATCTGCCGCATCATCTACGCCATGTGCGCCGCCCATGGCAACCTCTATGCCGTGCTCAAGGCCATTCTGGCCAAGCGGGGCGTGGTGTGCGGCTCCGTGCGCAAGCCCCTGCCCGCTCTGGCGGAGGCGGACTTGGCCATCGTGGACCAGGCGGCCGCTCAGATCGACGCGGCCATCGCCAAATACTGCTAAGCTGTTTTTAGGAGGAATACCGTCATGAGAATCTATCAGGAAGCTGATTACGAGGCCATGAGCCTCCGCGCTGCCCGTATTATGGCCGCCGAGGTGGTCCGCAAGCCCGACTGCGTGCTGGGCCTGGCCACCGGATCCACCCCCGTGGGCGCCTACCGCCAGCTCTCCCAGTGGAACCAGGAGGGTCATCTGAGCTTCCGGGAGGTCCGCACCGTCAACCTGGACGAGTACAAGGGCCTGGAGCCCACCCACGACCAGAGCTACCGCTACTTCATGCAGGTGAACTTCTTCGATCACCTGGACATTCTGCGGGAGAATACCCATGTGCCCAACGGAATGGCCGCCGACGCCGACGCCGAGTGCAAGCGCTATGACGAGCTGATCCGCTCCCTGGGCTACGCCGATCTCCAGCTGCTGGGCATCGGCCACAATGGCCACATCGGCTTCAACGAGCCCGGCTCCGCCTTCGTGGCACCCACCCATGTGGTGGACCTGACCGAGCGGACCATCGAGGCCAACTCCCGCTTCTTCGCCAGCGCCGACGATGTGCCCCGTCAGGCCATGACCATGGGCATCGGCTGCATCATGGCTGCCCGGCGGATCCTGATGGTGGTCAGCGGCGAGGACAAGGCCCAGGCCATCTATGACGCCTTCTGCGGCCCCATCGATCCCAAGTGCCCCGCCTCCATCCTCCAGCTCCACCCCGACGTGGTCCTGGTGGGCGACAAGGCCGCGCTGCACAAGCTGGTGGAAGCCGGGGTGTCTGTATGCGGATAACCGGCGCAAAGGTCTTTGACCTGCGTGAGGGCTTCGTGGACCGGGACGTGTGCACCGACGGCGCTGTCCTCTCCGCCGCCAGCGGCGACGGAGAGGTGCTGGACGCCTCCGGCTGCTACGCCATCCCCGGATTGACGGACCTGCACTTCCACGGCTGCCTGGGGGAGGACTTCAGCGACGCCACCCCCGACGGCCTGCAGAAAATGGCTGACTATGAGCTCAGCCGCGGCATCACCCAGATCTGCCCCGCGGGCATGACCCTGGGGGAGGACCAGCTGATGAAGATCTGCGAAAACGCCGCTTCCCACGCCGCTTCTGCCAAGTCTGGCGCGGATCTGGTGGGCCTCCACCTGGAGGGACCCTTCCTGTGCATGGCCAAAAAGGGCGCCCAGAACGGCGCCTTCCTCCACGACCCGGACCTGGCCATGCTCCGCCGGCTGCAGAAGGCGGCCAACGGGCTGGTGCGGCTGGTAACTGTGGCCGCGGAGCGGCCCGGCGCCATGGAGTTTATCCGGGGCGCTGTGGCCGACGGCATCACCGTCTCCCTGGGCCACACCGAGGCAGACTATGATACCGCCTGCGCCGCCATGGACGCCGGCGCCAACCACTGCACGCACCTTTTCAACGCCATGCCCCCCTTCACCCACCGGGCTCCCGGGGTCATCGGCGCCGCCTTTGACCATCCCGGCACCCGGGTGGAACTGATCTGCGACGGCATCCACATCCACCCCAGCGTGGTCCGGGCCACCTTCGCCCTCTTCGGGGCCGAGCGCGTGGTGCTGATCTCCGACTCCCTGCGGGCCACGGGCATGCCCGACGGCCGCTATCCCTTCGGCGGACAGGAGATCATCGTCCGGGGCAACCGGGCTACCATGTCCTTCGACGAAAACACCCTGGCTGGTTCTGTCACCGACCTGATGGGCTGCGTGAAGCAGGCCGCCGCCTTCGGCATCCCTCTGGCGGACGCCGTCCGGGCCGCCGCCTACAACCCCGCCTGCGCCCTGGGCATTCAGGACCGGGTGGGCACCCTGGACCCGGGCAAGGCCGCCAATGCGGTGCTGCTGGACCGGGAGACCCTGGAAATCAAGACGATTCTGTTCCACGGCGCACCTGTGGAGCGCTGAGCGCACTTTCCCTTTCCCCGCTCATTTAGGCGCCGGACCGCTACTCCATTCCCATAGCGGACGGCAGCTGTCAAAAAGGAGGAAAAATCCGCCGAGCCGGCGGTGCGGCAGTGTGGAGACCTGTCGTAAAGCCCCGGAAGTTTCGCTCTCCCGGCGGTGAGGGGACAGCAAGCGGATGCTCTGTCCCTGCGGCTCTTCATTTATGGCTACTGTTTCTCTCAAAGGCATCAAGAAAATCTACGACAACAAAGTCACTGCGGTCCACGACTTCAATCTAGAGATCGCGGACAAGGAGTTTATCGTGCTGGTAGGCCCCTCCGGCTGCGGCAAGTCCACCACGCTGCGGATGGTGGCCGGCCTGGAGGAGATCTCCGAGGGCGATCTGCTCATCAACGGCAAGCGCATGAACGACGTGGAGCCCAAGGACCGGGACATTGCCATGGTGTTCCAGAACTACGCTCTCTATCCCCACATGACCGTGTATGAGAACATGGCCTTCGCTCTGAAGCTGCGCAAGACCCCCGCCGAGGAGATCGACAAGAAGGTGCGGGAGGCCGCGGACATCCTGGACATCACCCAGTACTTAGAGCGCAAGCCCAAGGCCCTGTCCGGCGGCCAGCGCCAGCGTGTGGCCATCGGCCGTGCCATCGTCCGCAATCCCCAGGTGTTCCTCATGGATGAGCCTTTGAGCAACCTGGACGCCAAGCTGCGCAATCAGATGCGCGCGGAGATCATCAAGCTGCGCCAGCGCATCGACACCACCTTCATCTACGTCACCCACGACCAGACCGAGGCCATGACCCTGGGCGACCGGATCGTCATCATGAAGGACGGCTTCATCCAGCAGATCGGCACCCCCCAGCAGGTCTTTGACCACCCCGCCAACATCTTCGTGGCCGGCTTCATCGGCACGCCCCAGATGAATTTCTTCGACGGCGAGCTGGTGAAGGAAGGGGAGACCTACTCCATCCGCTGCATGGACGCGGTGATGCCTCTGGCCCAGGAGATCCAGGAGCATCTCACCGCCCGGAACGTGACTCCCGGAAAGGTGACCGTGGGCATCCGGCCCGAGCACATCGCCTTCTCCGCCGAGGCGGGCCCCGACTGCCTCACCGGTAAGGTAGATGTCAGCGAAATGATGGGCAGCGAGCTCTACCTCCATGTCACTGTGGGGGACAAGAACGTGGTGCTGCGTGTGCCCACCACCGTGCTGCCCAAGGAGCAAAAGGCCGGCATCCCCTTCGGTACCCCCGTCCACTTCACGTTCCGCAGTGACCTGATCCATCTCTTTGACCCCGAGAGTGAGAAAAACCTGCTTCCTCTGAAGGAGAACGCCTGATCCCCAGGTGTTCCCTCTTCCTCCTGTGCCCCTCCGGTCCCCCCGGCCGGAGGGGCGATCCTTTTTCCCGGCGCTCCCTTTTCCTTGGCCGCGGCTTCTTTCTCCGCCCAAGGTCCATCGGCTCCCGCCTCCGGCGCACGCCCAAAGGCTCCGGAACAAGACCGCATGGAACACAAAAGCGTCTGTGGCCAAATACAGTAGTTAAAAAAGCATCCCGGATTGCCGAAAGGGCAATCCGGGATGCTTTTTAGATGATGTAATTTTCAGGGAATTCTGTTTTGCGACGGGTCCTTCTCCTTTTTTCAGCCCTTGCGCCGGGCTTTTAGGGCGGCAAGCACCTTTTTCTGGGCCGGCAGCCGCTCCCACCGGGGATAGTCCTGGCGGTAGCGCTCCCACATGGCACCGGCGTCCTCCGGCGTCAGGCGGGGGATCAGATCCAGGCTGGCTCCATGGACTGCTGTAAGCATCCAGTACACCGTCTGATCTTCCTGCCGGTAGGGCAGGGGGGCCTGGTAAAGGTACTCCAGCACCTGCCGGGCCTCCGGGGAGGCGGGCTCTGTCCGCTCCAGGGCCTTCAGCACCGCCTCCAGCTGTCGGGGGAATTCCTCCTGACAGGGGTCGGCGGCCGGGCCTCCGCCCACGCCGAAGAGGCCCTCGGCGGGCTTCCGGTTGCGCTGCAGCTCCTCCATCCGGCCCAGGTAGGTCTCATACACCCGGCGGACTTCCTCCAGGCCTGCCATAGGGCTTAGGCGAAGGGGTTCTCCGTGGGATAGGGCAGGGACTTGGGCTGGTTATAGGCGATGTCCGCCACGCCGAAGTACTTGAGCACCTCGAAGAGGGCCTTGCCGCAGTGGGCGAAGGCCACGGCGCCGTGGTGGGGATAGCGCTTCTGCACCAGCACATGGCGGTAGAACCGGCCCATCTCGGGGATGGCGAACACGCCGATGCCGCCGAAGGAGCGGGTGGCCACAGGCAGCACCTCGCCCTGGGCGATGTAGGAGCGGAGGTTGCCCTCGCTGTCGCACTGGAGGCGATAGAAGGTGATGGCGCCGGGGGCGATGTCGCCCTCCAGAGTGCCGCGGGTGAAGTCGGGGGTGCCGCCGTTTTCCAGCAGGCGGTTCTGGATCAGCTGATACTTCACCGCGCAGCCGCCGCACATCTTGCAGCTGGGGGTGTTGCCGCAGTGGAAGCCCATGAAGGTGTCGGTGAGCTTGTAGTCGAACTTGCCGGCGATGTCCTCGTCATAGAGGTACTGGGGCACGGAGTTGTTGATATCCAGCAGGGTGATGGCGTCGCCGGTGATGCAGGCGCCGATGTACTCGCTGAGGGCACCGTAGATGTCCACCTCGCAGGCCACGGGGATGCCCCGGGAGGCCAGGCGGGAGTTCACATAGCAGGGCTCAAAGCCGAACTGCTCGGGGAAGGCGGGCCAGCACTTGTCGGCAAAGGCCACATACTGCCGGGCGCCCTTGTGGGCCTCGGCCCAATCCAGCAGCGTCAGCTCGAACTGGGCCATGCGCTCCACCAGGTCGGGATAGACCGTTCCGCCCATCTCCTTCTGCATATCGGCGGCCACCTCGGGGATGCGCTTGTCGCCGGCGTGGGCCTTGTAGGCCACCAGCAGGTCGAGCTCGGAGTTTTCCTCCACCTCGACGCCCAGCTCATAGAGGCCCTTGATGGGGGCGTTGCAGGCGAAGAAGTCCTGGGGACGGGGGCCGAAGGTGATGATCTTCAGATTCTTCACGCCGATGATGGCACGGGCGATGGGAACGAACTCCCGGATCATCTTGGCGCAGTCCTCGTCGGTGCCCACGGGGTACTCCGGCAGATAGGCCTTCAGGTGGCGCATACCCAGATTGTAGGAGCAGTTGAGCACGCCGCAGTAGGCGTCGCCCCGGCCGTTGATCAGGTCGCCGTCGCCCTCGGCGGCAGCCACGTACATGGTGGGGCCGTCAAACTTCTGGCACAGGATGGTCTCGGGGGTCTCGGGGCCGAAGTTGCCCAGGAACACCACCAGGGCGTTGACGCCGTGGGCCTTCACATCCTCCAGAGCCTTGAGAGCGTCGGCCTCATTCTCCACGGTGACGGGGCACTCATACAGGCCCTCGCCGTAGGCGGCCACGATGTTCTGGCGGCGCTGGGTGGACAGGGCGATGGGGAAGCAGTCGCGGGACACGGCGATGATGCCCAGCTTGACCTCGGGAAGATTGGTAAACATAGCGATCAGACCTCACTTTTCAGATTTGCCGCTCACAGGTCGGCGGCGATGTCGATGTTGACGCCCGTCAGGGCCTGGACGGCGCCCTGGGCGGCTTCCGCGCTTTCCGGATGGGCCAGCAGCCACTTGTTGCAGGCCCAGAGGGTCTTGTCCTCGTCATTGAGGGCGGTGATGGCCGGCTTGGGGCCATTGGTGCCCCGGGGCAGGGCCACCAGCACCCGGAAGCCCGCGCCGTTGGCGGCGGAGCAGGGAGCGTAGTGCAGCGTGGTGGCATAGACCTCCACCAGCGCGCCGGCGGGCACCCGGAAGGCCTTGACCTTGGCGGTGTCCAGCTTGCCGTCCACCGCCTCGTCCTCCCGGGCCAGCAGCAGGATGAAATCCTCCGTGCCGCAGTTGAACTCACTGTCCCGGTGATACTCCAGGCAGTTGAGCTTGGTGTTGTGCCCGTTGCACCAGCCCAGCTGGATGGGCATGCCGCCGTAGGCGTTGTCCGAGAGCTGCTTAGCAATGGGCAGGGCCTCCAGCTCCGGCTGGGAGGGCACATACTCCACGCCCTCAGGCAGAGGCGTCACCGCCTCCAGCGTCCCGAGCAGCTCCTTGGTGTCATAGCCGTCCAGCACCTTGCCATAGGGGGCAAAGGCCGGATCGGTCACAGAGAGAATCTTCATATCGTTTCACCTCAGCGCAGGACTTCCACGCCTGCGAATCTCCGGATGCAGCCGTCGCAGATGCGCCGGCTGACCGGGAGAAAGATCTGGGCCGCCGGTCCCACCACAAAGGCGCAGATGACGGTGCCCAGACCCAGCACGCCCCCCAGGGCAAAGCCGATGGCAGCGAAGCACACGTCCACCGCCACCCGCACGGGACCGAAGGGCTTTTTGGATTTGTCGCTGATGACCACGGCCACCAGATCGTTGGGGCCGGTGCCCGCCTCCGAGCGGATGACGATGGTCATGCCGAAGGCCAGGATCACGCAGCCCGCCACCAGAAGGCCCAGCCGCACGGGCAGGGGCAGGCTCCCGTTGATCACTGGGCCCAGCACCACGGTGTACACGTCGATGATGGGGCCTCCCAGGGCCATGCACAGCACGGTGCCGATGCCCACATAGTGACGGTCCACCACCAGCAGCACCAGCATGATGAGCAGAGACACCAGCAGGTGGACCCGGCCGTGGGTCATCCACTCCCAGCCGTACCAGGGCAGGCCCCGGTACAGACCCTGAATGAACACGTTGAAGGGGTCGGACCCCAGATCGGACTGGAGGAACAGCGTCACTCCCAGGTGGGCGATGCACAGTCCCAGCAGCAAAAGGACCACCCGGACCGCCGTCTCCCGCAGGGATCGTCCTCTCATTGCTCCTCCTCTTCCGCCTGGCGCCGGGCCTCCAGCCGCTCCTCCTCGGTGAGCTCCGCGGCCTTGAGGTCAGCACGGTAGCGGCGCCAGGTATAGGCGCCGAAGGCCACCGCCGCCACACAGAAAAAGCCGCCCAGCAGCCAGGACGCCCACACCGGGAAGGAGGGATCCTTCCCGGCGCTCATGGCGATCTGGACGCCCAGATACAGCAGGTAGCAGGCCACGGCCCCCCGCAGTACGGCGGACACGTTGGCCCGGTTTTTCCGGATCACATTGTATTCCTTGGATTTATTGCTCACGATCTCCTCACCTCAGCCCTGCAGCAGGGGAAACAAGTCCTTTACCGTGGGGTAGATGGCGCGGAACTTCTGGTACTGAGCCTCATACCGGGCAGCGATCTCCGGGTCGGGGTGGACGGTGTCGGTCACATGGACCAGGGCGTCCGCCGCAGCCTCCACCGAGGGGTATTCGCCGCAGGCCACAGCCGCCAGAATGGCGCCGCCGTAGCCGGGCCCCTCTTCGGTCTCCAGCACGTCGATATCCAGGTTCAGCACGTTGGCAAAGATCTTACGCCACAGAGGGCTCCTGGCTCCGCCGCCGCAGATCTTGCTGCGGGGAATGTGCAGGCCCAGGGCCCGGGCCACTTCCAGGGAGTCCCGCATGCCGAAGGCCACGCCCTCCAGCACCGCCTGGGTCATGTCCGCCCGGGAGGCGTCCATGGTCAGTCCGATAAAGGTGCCACGGGCGGAGGGATCGTTGTGGGGAGAGCGCTCACCCATCAGGTAGGGCAGGAAGAACACATGGTTCCGGCCCAGCTTGTCGTCGGTGATGGGGGATTGCTCCGCGGCATAGTCCTTGGTGCCGATGATCTCATCCATCCACCACTTGTTGCAGGAGGCGGCGGAAAGCATACAGCCCATAAGGTGATAGTGGCCGTCAGCGTGGGCGAAGGCGTGGAGCGCGTTGTGGGGGTCCACACCGAAGTGCTCGCTGGAGATGAAGATGGTGCCGGAGGTGCCAAGAGAAATGTTGCACCGGCCGTCGCCTACGGTGGCAGTGCCCACTGCCGCAGCGGCGTTGTCGCCAGCGCCGGCGCAGACCTTCACCGTCTCCGGCAGGCCCAGGGCCTGGGCCATGTCGGGCTTGAGGGTGCCCACCACTTCATAGCTTTCGAAGATCTTGGCCATCTGGGATTCCTTTACCCCGCAGATGTCCAGCATCTCCCGGCTCCAGCACTTGTGGGCCACGTCGAAGAGCAGCATGCCCGAGGCATCGGACACGTCGGTGCAGTGAACGCCGGTGAGCATATAGTTGAGGTAGTCCTTGGGCAGCATGATCTTCTCGATGCGGCCGAAGAGCTCCGGCTCGTGCTTGCGCATCCAGAGAAGTTTGGGCGCAGTGAAGCCGGCGAAGGCGATGTTGGCGGTATAGCGGGAGAGGGTCTCCTTACCCACCACGGTGTTGAGATACTCCGTCTCCTCGGCAGTGCGCCCGTCGTTCCAGAGGATAGCGGGACGCAGGACCTTGTCATCCTTGTCCAGCACCACCAGTCCGTGCATCTGACCGCCGCAGCCGATGCCGGCGATCTGGGACCGATCGCACTCTGCGGTCAGCTCCCGGATGCCTGCTACGGTCTCCTTGAGCCAGTCCTCAGGGTTCTGCTCGGACCAGCCGGGGTTGGGGAAGGCCAGGGGATATTCCCGGGAGACGATCTTTTGGATGGCACCCTTTTCATCCATCAACAGCAGCTTGACGGCAGAGGTGCCAAGATCCACACCAATGTAAAGCATGCGCTCCTCCTTAGTTGCCCTTGCCGGACTTGCGGCTGGTGACCACGTCGAAGATAACGGCAACCAGCAGCACGCCGCCCTTGACCACATACTGCCAGGAGTCGCCGATGCCCATGATGGACATGCCCATGTTGATGACGCCCAGCAGCAGAGCGCCGATGACCACGCCGCCCACAGTGCCACTGCCGCCGTAAGCGGAAGCACCGCCGATGAAGCAGGCGCCGATGGCGTCCATCTCGAAGGAGGTACCAGTGGAGCCGTTGACGGAACCCACGCGGGCTACGTTCAGCAGGCCGCACAGGCCAGCCAGCAGACCCATGTTGGCATAAGCCACGAAGTAGATCTTGTTGGTGTTGATACCGGAGAGCTGGGTGGCCTTCTCATTGCCGCCCACGGCGTAGAAGTACCGGCCAAAAGCGGTCTTGGCGGTGATGAAGTTGTAGATCAGGCAGATGGCCAGCACCCACACCAGCATGACGGAGATGCCGCGATACTGGCTCAGGAGGAAGCAGTAGTACAGGATGATGGCGGCGATGAGGCCGGCCTTGATGTAATCGCTGGCGGCGCTGTTCTGCCGGTAGCCCATCTTGGCCCGGGAGGCCCGGTTGCGGACGGTGCGGAAGATCACATAGATAGCGGCTATCACGCCCACCACCAGGGCAGACACGGCCACGTCCCCGTCGTCCAGGCCGGGGATCTTGATGTAGGCGGTGAAGATGTTCAGGAAGGTGGAATCCTGAACAGCAACAGTCTTGTTGTCCAGCACCAGACGGCCCAGGCCGCGGAAGATGAACATACCGCCCAGGGTGGTGATGAAGGGGGGGATGCGGACATAGCCGATCCAGTAGCCCTGCCAAATGCCAACCAGCAGGCCCACCAGCAGGCAGATCACGATGGTCAGCACCGCATTCATGCCGTTGCCGGTGATCATGGTAGCGGCCAGGCCGCCCACCAGGCAGATGACGGAGCCGATGGACAGGTCGATGTTACCACCGGTGAGGATGCACAGCAGCATACCACAGGCCATGACCAGCACATAGCCGTTTTGCAGCATCAGGTTGGACATGTTCTGAGCATACAGCAGACGTCCGTCCGTCAGGAAGGCGAACAGGGCAAACACCACTACCAGGGCGATGACCATGGCGTATTTGGTTAGGAAGCCGACCAGCTGGGCTCCCGCGCTTTTTTTCTGCAGAGTTTCGTTCATTACTTTGCACTCTCCTTTTTCCTATCCCGCGCGTTAAGATACGGCGGCCGTATCGTGGATGATATAACCCATGATACTCTCCTGGGTGGCGTCGGCGGCGTTGACCTCCGCCAGCAGGCGGCCCTCATTCATCACATAAATGCGGTCGCACATGCCCAGCAGCTCAGGCAGCTCGGAGGAGATCATGACCACCGACTTGCCCTCGCTGACCATTTTATTGATCAGGCAGTAGATCTCATATTTTGCACCCACGTCGATGCCGCGGGTGGGTTCATCCATAATCAAAATGTCCGGCTCGGTAAACAGCCACTTGCCCAGCAGTGCTTTCTGCTGGTTGCCGCCGGACAGGTTGCCGATGCGCTGTTCAATGGAGGGGGCCTTGGTGCCCATTTCCTCCTTCATTTCCTCTGCCACCTGGATCTCCTTGTCCACATCGATGATGCCGCCCCGGCAGACCTTGTCCATCCGGGCCAGGGTGGTGTTGAAGCGGATGGATTCATCCAGGATCAGTCCGTTGGTCTTGCGGTCCTCGGTGACGTAGGCCAGGCCGTGATGAATGGCCTCCTCCGGAGTGCGCAAATTGACCTTTTCTCCGTTGATGTAGACCTCGCCGGAGATGCCTGAGCCATAGCTGCGGCCGAAGATGGACATGGCCAGCTCCGTACGGCCGGCACCCTGCAGGCCGGAGAAGCCAACGACCTCGCCCTTCTTGACATGGAAGGAGACGTTGTCGTCCACCACTTTCTCGTGGTAGAGGGGATGATGGACGGTCCAGTTGCGGACCTCCATGCTGATCTCATCCTGGACCTTGTGCTCACGGGCGGGGTAGCGGTCCTCCATGGACCGGCCCACCATGCCCTTGATGATCCGGTCCTCACTGAACTCGTCCACGCCCTTGACCAAGGTCTCGATGGTGGAACCGTCCCGGATGATGGTGGCCTTATCGGCACAGTAGATAATTTCGTTGAGCTTGTGGGTGATGATAATGGATGTCAGACCGTTCTTCTTGAACTCGATGAGCAGGTCCAACAGCATCTTGGCGTCCTCATCGTTGAGGGACGAAGTGGGTTCATCCAAAATCAGCAGCTTCACGTCCTTGGAGAAGGCCTTGGCGATCTCCACCAGCTGCTGCTTGCCGGTACCGATGTCCTTGATGAGGGTCTGGGCGGACTCATTGAGGCCCACCTGCTTCATGTGGCGCTCGGCCTCATGAAAGGTCTTGTTCCAATCGATGTAACCGAATTTGTTCCGGATCTCATTGCCCAGGAACATGTTCTCTCCAATGGAGAGCAGGGGGATCAGCGCCAGCTCCTGGTGGATGATGACGATGCCCAGCGCCTCGCTGTCGCGCTGATTCTTGAACTGGCAGAGCTTTCCCTCATAGTAGATCTCACCGGAGTAGCTTCCCGCGGGATAAGTGCCGGACAGCACGTTCATCAGCGTGGATTTGCCCGCGCCGTTTTCGCCGATCAGCGCGTGGATCTCTCCCTGCTCCACCTTCAGATTCACATTGTCCAGCGCTTTGACGCCCGGGAACTCCTTGGTGATGGATCGCATTTCCAAAATGGTATTAGCCAAACAAGCTTCCTCCTCTCAGCCTCTTATCCCTTGACAGGCAGGATGGGCGGGGCAGATGCCCCGCCCATCCGGTCGATGATATGCGGTATGGATCAGTTGGCAGGATGCAGATAACCGTCAGCATCCTGGGTGTAGTAACCGGTGTCAACCAGCTTCTCCACCATGTTGTCGGTGGTGACCACGTCAGGCACCAGCAGCAGGGACGGGCAGTTGTGGCCCTCGGAGGTAGCATAGGACTCGGTATCATAGGCGCAGTCGAAGCCCCAGCCAGCGGCCTCGATGAAGGCCTCGTCCACGGTGGTGCCTTCCAGGATGGCGATAGCCAGATCCAGGGTGACAACGGCCTCGTTGGCAACGGCCTTGTAAACGGTCATGGACTGCTTGCCATCCACCAGGTTCTTCAGGTTGGCCTCGTCGCCGTCCTGACCGGTGATGATGGGCTGATTGAAGCCAGCATAGTCGGACTCAATGGCCTGGGCCACGCCCAGAGCGGTGGAGTCGTTGGAGCACAGCCACACGTCGACCTGAGTGCCGTCGGCATAGTAGGAAGCCAGGACGTTCTGAGCACGCTCCATAGCGGTCTGGGAATCCCAGGCAGCGGTGGCAACGGTGTCGAAATCAGTCTGGCCGGAAACCACGTTCAGCTTGCCGGAGTCGATGTAGGGCTGCAGCACGTCAACAGCGCCCTGGAAGAAGTAACCGGCGTTGTTGTCGGCGGGGTCACCAGCGGTGAACTCGATGTTGAAGGGACCGGCAGCATTGTCCAGATCCAGGGTGTCCACAACATACTGGCCCTGCAGGGTACCAACAGTGTAGTTGTCGAAGGACACGTAGTAGGACACGTTGTCGTTCATGATCAGACGGTCATAAGCGATGACGGGGATGCCGGCTTCACCGGCCTCATTCATAACGGTGTTCAGAGCCTCACCGTCGATGGCGGCCACCACCAGCAGGTCCACGCCGTCGGCGATCATGTTCTGGATGTCGCTGACCTGACGGTTGGTGTCGTTGTCGGAATAGGTCAGGATGGTCTCATAGCCGGCGCTCTTAAACTGCTCATCCAGATAAGAACCATCACGGTTCCAGCGCTCCAGAGACTGGGTCGGCATGGAGATACCGATCTTCTGGCCGCCGCCTTCGCCGCCGGCACTCTCAGCGGTGGAGCCGCCGGAGCTTTCGCTGCCGCAGGCCACCAGAGACAGAGCCATGACCAATGCGAGAATCAGTGCAAGAAACTTTTTCATACTCATTCTTCTCCTTGGCCCCTCATGTGAGGGAAATTTAGGAAACTCATCGTTTCCGTGGCTTTATTTTATAAACAAGCTTTATAAAAGTCAATGATTTCCCGCGCATTTTCCAGCGATTTGTTAAACCTGTCTGTGGTAATCGATTTACTATTGTGCACTTTCCCGGTACATGCTTTTTACTTTTGAAAGTTACCTTCCAAAACCCCCTTTTTTTCGTCTCTTTCTTTCGATTTTTTTAGGAAAAAACAGGTTGACTGCGGCCAAAGGCATGTTACAATGGTGGTACCGGATATATAAACTACTTTTGTAAAAGTGCGGGGATCTATCATGGAATTGGAAGCGACCATCACTGAGCGCCGCCGCCAGACGCGCAACAGCATCTACCGGCACCTCTATGAGTCCAGGGACTTTTGCTCCAAACAGTCTCTGGCCCGGGACCTGGGGCTGAGCCTGCCCACGGTGTATCAGAACCTGACGGAGCTGATGCACGCGGGGCTGGTGCGCAACTCCGGGGAGCAGCGCTCCACCGGCGGACGGCGGGCCATGGGATTGCAGATCGTGCCTGATGCCCGGTATGCCATCGGCGTGTCCATTACAGAGACCCGGCTGCGCTTTGTGGCGGCGGATCTCCAGCTGGAGGAGATGGCCTACCGGAAGGTCCATCATCCGCCCATTGCAGAGATGAAGGACTTCGGCATCTTCCTGGCGGGAGAGCTGGAGCGGTTTATTGACGAGACCCACCTGGACCGGAGCCGGATGCTTGGGGTGGGCATTGCCCTGCCCGCAGTCATCGCCACGGACAACAGCCGCATCACCCTGGCGCCCACTCTCCATCTGCGGGACATCACCCTGCAGTTCCTGGCTAAGGAGATCCCCTATCCCACCTACATTGAAAACGACGCCACCAGCGGCGGATATGCCGAGTGGTTCCTCTACTGGCACCGTGACATGGCCTATCTTCTGCTGGAAACCGGCGTAGGCGGTGCAGTGCTGGTGGGCGACGGGCAGTACCACGGCGTCAACCGCCGCAGCGGCGAATTCGGCCACATGTGCGTGGAGCCCGGCGGCCTGCCCTGCAAGTGCGGCAAGCGGGGCTGTCTGGAGGCCTACTGCTCCGCCTGGCGCATCAGCGACGACCTGGGCATCCCCCTGAGCGAATTCTTCGCCGGGGTGGAGCGGCACGTGCCGGAGTATGAGACCATGTGGCACGACCTGCTGCGCCACCTGGCCATCGGCGTCAACAATATCCGCATGGTGCTGGACTGCGACGTGGTGCTGGGCGGCTTCCTGACCCAGTATCTGCCCCCCTACATGCCCCTTTTGAAGGAGTACGTGGCGGCGGGCAACCCCTTTGAGCCAAGTGCCGACTACCTGCACCTGAGCGTCATGCGCCGGCACACGGTGCCTCTGGGCGTGGCGCTGCACTTCATCCAGGAATTTATCGAGACCATCTGAGGAGGGACCTTTCATGACTGTCACCACCATTCCCTTCGGTCGGACCCGGGACGGCGCCGCCGTCACCGCCTACCGGCTGGAAAACGCCGCCGGCGCCTCCGTCACCGTGCTGGACTACGGCGCCACCATCCAGTCCCTGTCTGTGCCCAACGCCGCCGGGGGCCTGACCGACGTGGTGCTGGGCTATGACACCGTGACGGAGTACGAGGACAACGGCGGCTTCCTGGGGGCCACCATCGGCCGGGTGGGCAACCGCATCGGCGGAGCCTCCTTCCAGCTGGGGGGCCGGACCTACGCCCTGGCCCGGAACGACGGCCCCAACCACCTCCACGGCGGCCGTCGGGGCTTTGACCGGCGGATGTGGGAGGCGGAGCTGCGGGATGACTCCCTGGTGTTCTCCCGCCTGTCCCCCGATGGGGAGGAGAGCTATCCCGGCGATCTGCAGGTGGAGGTGACTTTCACCCTCACCGAGGACAACGCCCTCCGCATCGCCTACGACGCCGTGGCCAGTCAGGATACGCTGGTGAACCTGACCAACCACAGCTACTTCAACCTCAACGGCGGCGGCACGGTCCTGAACCACACCCTCCAGGTCTTTGCCCACCGGTTTGCGGAAAACGACGATGGCTGCCTGCCCACCGGGCGGCTTCTGCCGGTGGAGGGCACGCCCTTTGACTTCCGCACTCCCAAGACCATCGGCGCCGACATCGGCCGGGACGACGAGCAGCTCCGCCGGGGCGGCGGCTATGACCACAACTACGTCCTCGCCGGCCCTCGGGCGGTGGTGCTCCGGGGCGATCAAAGCGGCATCGTGCTGACCGTGGACACGGATCAGCCGGGGATGCAGCTCTACACCGCCAACTCCCTGACGCAGCGCCCCGGCAAGGGCGGCACCACCATGGGCCCCCGGGACGCCGTGTGCCTGGAGACCCAGCTGTTCCCCGACGGTATCCATCACTACGGCTTCCCCAGTCCCATTCTGCGGGCGGGGCAGAAGATGCACAGCGAGACGGTATTCTCCTTCACCCTGGCCTGAGATACATCTCCCATAGGATACCTATTATATAAACGAGGAGTCCCCGGTCCGCTTAGATGCGGACCGGGGACTCTTTTTGCTTTTTACGGGGTCTCCAGCAGGCCGTATTTGGACTTGACCCGCTCCAGCTTTTCCAGCATGGGCTCCCCCAGCAGCCACAAGAACACCGCCGTGGCTCCGGCGTGGACCAGATTGAAGGGCAGGCCCGTCACATAGTAGCTCAAAAAGGCCCCCAGGGAGGGGTAGGCCTGCCACATGAGGGCCGAGCCGGTGTCCAGCAGCGTGCCGCAGAGGAAGAAGGCCGTCAGGGCCCCGCAGACGCACAGCCGCCCCCGGGTGGGCCCCAGGCGGCGGAACACCAGTCCCGCCAGGAGCCCGGCCATGCCGAAAGCGAACATCTGCCAGGGGGTCCATGGTCCCTGACCGAAGAAGAGGTTGGAGACAAAGGCGGTGACCGCCCCGGTCAGAAAGCCCGTCTCCGCCCCCAGGGCCGCCCCGGCCACGGTGACCAGGGCCACCACCGGCTTGACCTGGGGGAGCATGTAAAAGACCAGCCGCCCCGCCACCGCCAGGGCGCAGAGCACAGCGATGAGCAGCGCCTCCCGGGGCCGGGGCCGCCGCCCCTCAAAGGCCAGGAAAAAGGGGGCCATGGTCTCCAGCAGCACCAGCAGGCTGATGAACCAATACCGCCGGTCGTCCAGAAGAAAGATGCCAGCCAGGATGGTCACCGGCACCGCCAAAAGGGAGGTGACGATGCCCGCCCTGGTCCGCCGGGGCAGAGGAGGCCGTTCAGTCCCCTTTCCCGCCGGGCCGGAGCCGTCCTCAGAGGGCGGGGGAGGGGGCGGCGCGGGTGGCTCCTCCGGCGGCGTCTCCAGAGGCGGCTCCTCCCCGCCCAGGGCGGCAATCAGGTCCTCCGGCAGCACCGCCTGGGGCAGCACCGTGTCCGCCATCCGCCGGGCGGCGGTGGTGTAAAAGGTGTTGGCCCCGAAAAACCGCCGGGGGGTGTCCTCCCGGACCAGAGCGCCGTCGAAGAACAGGGCGCAGCGCCCGGCGTGGCGGGCGCAGAACTCCACATCGTGGGACACCAGCACCACCGTCACCCCCTGGCGGCAGAGCGCATGCAGAATGGCCGCCAGTTGCTCCTTGAAGCAGCCGTCCAGACCCCGGGTGGGCTCGTCCAGCAGCAGCACCTGGGGCCTTGTCAGCAGCAGCTTTCCCAGGCCCAGCCGCTGCTGCTCGCCGCCGGAGAGGTCATAGGGGTGGCGCTCCAAAAGCCCGGTAAGGCCGCACAGGGCCGTCACCTCCGAAAGCCGCTCCTGCCGCTCCTCCGGAGAAAAAGCGGTCCCCTGGAGCATCTCCTCCAGATCCTGCCGGACCGTGGTACGGGCAAAGAGCACCTGCACGTCCTGGGGCAGCAGAGCCACGGTGCCCGCCGGGCACCGCTCCGGGGCCTTGCCCAGCACCTTCACGGCTCCCCGCCAGGGCCGGCGAAGCCCTGCAAGCACCGAAAGGAGGGTGGACTTGCCCGCTCCGTTGCCGCCCAGGATGGCCAGCAGCTCCCCCCGGCGCACCGTCAGACTGATGCCCCGGAGCACGTCGGGCAGGTCCCGTTCGTACCGCATCCAGGCCTCCCGGACCTCCACCACCGGCTCGCCGGAGGGGACATCTCCATCCTCCGGCACGGCGGAGGGGTCCAGGGGACGGCGGTGGGACAGGTCCTCCAGCCACCGCCGGCCCTGGCCCACGGTGACCGGACAGGGAGGCGCCTCCCCCGACGCCCGCCACACCCGCATGGGGGCGGGGACCGAGGGCCCCAGGCCGCAGCGGACCAGGGCAGGGGCCATTTCCTCCGGTGGGCCCCAGTCCAGCACCCGGCCGCCAGACAGCACCGCCGCCCGCCGGGCCAGGGGGAACACCTCCTCCAGCCGGTGCTCCGAGAGGACCACGGCGGTGCCCAGCTCCCGGTTCACCCGGCCCAGCGCCTCCAGGAACTGGCCCGCGGCGATAGGGTCCAGCTGGGCGGTGGGCTCGTCCAGCACCAGCACCTCCGGCCGCATCACCAGCACCGACGCCAGGCTCAGCAGCTGGCGCTGGCCGCCGGAGAGGGAGGCGATGTCCCGGTGGAACCAGTCCTGGATGCCGAAAAAGGCGGCCATCTCCGCCACCCGGGCCCGGATCTCCCCGTCTCCGTAGCCCAGGGACTCCAGCCCCAGGGCCAGCTCGTGCCAGACCTTGTCCGTGGCGCACTGGCGCTCGGGGTGCTGGCCCACGAAGCCGATGGCCCCAGCAGCGGCGCGGCGATCCAGGGACTCCAGGGGCTCCCCCCGGAAGAGGATGGTGCCGCTGCGGCGGCCATGGGGAGCCACGGCGGGCTTGAGAAGCCGCAGCAAGGTGGTCTTTCCGCCTCCGCTGGGGCCGCAGAGGGCCAGAAACTCCCCCCGCTCCACCGTCAGCGACACCTCCGAGAGGGCAGGGCGGGCCTCGCCGGGGTAGTAAAAGGTCAGATCCTGGACCTGGAACGTCTCCACAGCCAGGCCTCCTTTCCCTCTAAGATCAGCGGCAGGGCGCACACTGCCCCGTAGACCGCCAGCACTGCCCAGTCCCCCGGCCCCGGGGCCGGGCCCCCCATCCGGGGGAACCACTGCCAGGCAAGGCCGCCCCCGGCTACACGCCAGAGCACAAAGCCGCCGCCCAACAGCAAAAAGGCCAGGGCCCACAGGTCCCGGCGCTCCAGGCGGAAGGGGGAGAAGGCCGTCCGGCCCGGCAGTCCGCAGCCCCGGCCCGCCAGGGAGTCCGCCGTCTCCACCGCCGTCTCCAGGGCCCAGGTCACCAGGATGGAAAACCGGGTCACCGCCTCCCGCAACCGGCGGCGGGAAACCTCCCACCCCGCCGCCTTACGGGCCTGGGCCACCTTTTGGGCTTGCTGGCGGAACCGGGGCACGAACCCCAGAGCCATGGCCAGCACCAAACTCAATGTGGGCAGCGGCCGGCCCAGGAGGTAGAGGATCTTCTCCGTGTCCAGCACCTGGTGGAGGCAAGCGCACCACAAAAGCACCGCCGCCAGCATCCCCGCCGCCGCCAGGCCGTAGGCCAACGACTCCAGGGTCAGGGGATTGCCGGAGGGGAGGTAGGCAAGGATGGTGGCCCCCCGGTGGTTGAAGGCGGGGTTAATGACCGCCGCAAGACCCATCACCGGCAGGAGCCACAAAAGCCGACGCCCCAGCACCCGGGGCGTCAGCACCACGGCGGCATATCCGGCGGCGCACACCGCCGAAACCCCCAGGGCCAGGGGGTGCATCCAGCACACCGCTCCCGTCAGCACCAGGAGGAAATAGGCCGCGTTTACCGCCGGATGGTATCCGGCAAAGGTGCTCTTTCTCATGACCAGGCCCCGTTGTCGCCGCCCACATCGGCTCCCAGGTCGCAGGTGTACTGCCACAGCACCTCATCCCCGTCCTTCAGGGTATACTTGGAGCAGCCGTAGTTGGGGAACACGCCGTTGACCGAGTAGACCCACCCGGACAGCGCTCCGCAGTCAAACTCATAGAGGTTGGCGATGCCCTCGATGTAGGCCGAGCCGTACACCGGCACACTGGTAAACTCCATGGGGATGCCTGCCTCCTTCATGGCCCGCTGGAGCACATCAAAGACGCTCTCCCCGGCGGTGAAGGAGACCGTGGCGGAGTAGAGGAGCCCGTCTGCAGGCACTAGCTCTGCCTTGGATTTGTCCAGTTCCTCGGGCTTGCCCACCAGGGTGTCGCAGCGGATGGTCAGCGTGCAGGTGGACTGCTCCGGCTGTGTTTTGACAGGCTCCTTTTTCCCCGGGTCGGCAGGCGCCGTGGTCTGGGGCTGCGTCTGGGGTTTGTCAGTGGTCTCCTGATCTGCCGCCCCGTCCTCTGCCGACGGCTCGGCTGTCTCCGGCGCAGTTTCCGTTTCTGTCTTCTGGGCGGAAGCGGCGCTCTCCTCCTGACGTTCCTCCTGCATGGGGAGGGAGGCCTCCTGGCCAGAGGAGGCCGGCACCGTTTCCGGTGCCCCGGGGCTTCCCAGCCACCAGGCCCCCGCCAGAATGACCAGGATCACCACCGCGGCCAGGATCCCCTTTTTTCTGTTCATGTCCTCGCCTCCCGTTCTCTCATCTCTCAGGCCAAAAATGCACTGTGGAGCAGCCCGGCCACGGACTGGGCCACCTCACCCCGGGTGATGGGGCTCCGGGGCCGGATGGTCCCGTTGGTGCCGCCCAGCAGTCCGCTCTGGAGGCACAGCGCCACATCCCGTGCCGCCCAGGCGCCGCATTGGGCCCAGTCGCTGCCGCCGCTGCGCAGCAGCGACTCACAGGCCGCCTGACTGTAACTGACGGCGGTGCCGGATGCATACCGGGCCGCCCGGGCCAGCATCACCGCCGCCTCCTGGCGGGTGATGGTGCCGCCGGGAGTGAAGGTGGTGGCGGTGGTGCCCCGGACGATGCCTGCCTCATAGGCCGCGGCCACAGCGTCGGCGCACCAGGCCGGCACGTCGGCGAAGGGGCTCTCCTGGGTCTTTTTCAGACCCAGGGCCCGGACCACCACGGCGCAGAACTCCCCCCGGGTCATGGAAGCATCCGGGTCAAAGGTGCCGTCACTGCGGCCCAGCAGCACCCCCCGGCGGGCCAGGTCCTCGATGGCGCTCTGGTCTGCCCGGCCCTGAATGTCCGGGAAGGTGACGGCCTGGCCGCCCGGAGCGGGAATGGCAAGGTCCGGCGTCTCACCGGCGGTGTCGGGCAGGAAGAAGCTGCCCTCCACCTCCTGGGCCGCCAGGGCGCACAGCGCCTGCTCCGTGGCCATCTGGTCGGCCATGCCGCCGGGGACGTGGGAGAAGCTGCCGTCGCTGCGGGCGAAGGTCAGCAGGGCCTCCCGGGCGGAGACGCCGCCCTTGGTGAACCGGGCGTCACCGGGGGAGATCCCCAGCTCATGGAGGGCCAGCACCACCTGGGCGCAGGATTCGGCAGTGGGGGCCCCAAAGGTGCCGTCGTCGTTCTGGATGGCGCTGAGGCACCCGAGGCCCCGCTCCACCGCCGTTTTCACGGCGTCATTCTCCTGATATGGCGCCAGGGCGCACAGGGCCATGGCGGTGATGTCCGGGTCCGCCGGGGTCTTGCCGGAGAGGGCCCAGCCGCCGTCAGAGAGCTGAGCGGCAAGGATGGCGCTGAGGTACACATCCCCGGCCTCCACCAGCGCCCCGCCCTGCACGTCCCAGGCAGTGCAGGCGGCGGAGCGGAGAGCGATAAGGGCCCAGATGGCCCCGTTGATGCCCTGGCGCACCACCTTGTCGCACTCAGCCAGGGAGGCGAGCAGATCATAGCCCGCCACATTTCCCGGGTCATCTCCCAGGGCCGTCAGGGTCAGAACCACCCGGGCATACTCGGTGTACTTGGTGGACGAGAGGACACCGTCAGAGTCCTCCAGGCACTTTTGCAGGTTTTCCAGATAGCGTGCCTCCTGGTCTGCGGTCAGCCGTCCCGCCCGCTTCAGGGCCAGCACGGCCCACTCGCCGCCGGCAGTGCCCACGGTGGGGTCCGTGACAGTTTGACACACATAGTCGGCGGTGCGCTCCAAAGGCGTCCCGGCCGCCAGCGCCGCCGGGGCGGCGCTGAGGGCCAGAACAAGACACAGCGCCAGGGCCGCGGCCCGGTGCATCATCTTTTTCATATAGCTCCACATCCTTTCAAGGCCCATCCCGCCTCAAAAGGCGGGGGACGATTACTTCTGGGGATAGGCGGTGAGGAAGCGCTGGAAAATCACAGCGGCCTCCGCCCGGGTGATGGCAGCACCGGGGGCCAGGATGGTCTCCGTGCGGCCCTTCATCAGTCCCGCGCCCACGGCCCAGGCCATGGCGTCGGCATCCAGCAGCTCGCCGCTGTCGGTGTAGGCGCTCAGGTCCGCGGAGGCGGAGGTGTCCAAGTCTGCCTGAAGCGCATAGCGGTACAGGAAGGTCACCAGCTGCTCCCGCTTGAGCCGCTGGCCCACGCCGAAGGAGCCGTCACCGTAGCCCAGGGCCACGCCGCTTTCCGCCGCCCAGGTCAGGGCCGCGGCGCACCAGTCGGCGCTGTCGGAAAAGGCGGAGGTAGCTTCCGTCTCCGGCTGGCCCGCCAGGCGGTAGAGCACCAGAGCCATCTGGCCCCGGGTGATGGAGTCATGGACACCAAAGGAGCCGTCGGCGTAGCCGGTAAAGAGGCCGGCCTCGGTGACCGCCGCCACGGCTTCGGCGCACCAGCTGTCCTCAGGCACGTCGGTATAGGTGATCTCCTGGGGATTTTCCTCCGGCTTCTCCTCAGGTTTCTCCTCCGGCTTGGTCTGGCCGCCGGTGGAGGGGGTGCCGGTGCCGTCCTCGCTCCAGTCGATCTCCGTGTTGAAGTTATCCACATACCGCCACACCACGCTGTCGCCGCTGTGGAGAACCGTGGTGGTCATGCCGGTGTTGGTGATCTTGCCGTTGACGGTGAACATCCAGCCGGAGTAGGGGCCGTTGGCCTGCTCAGAGAGGGTGATGCCGTTCCAGGTGATGCTGGACACATAGCTGCTTCCGGCGTAGGTAAAGCCCTTGTCTGCGGCGGCAGAGGCCAGCAGGTCCGCCACGGTGGCGCCGCTGGGCAGGGTATAGCCGGTGGAGGAGATCCAGGTGGTATAGGCGGTGTGGCCACCCTCCCCGTGGACCGTGTCTCCCCGGAGGGAGAACGTGACGGTGATGGTGGAGGGGGTGATGGTGCCGCCCCCTTCGCCTCCGCCGGGATGGGTGGCGGTGATGTTGGGAGCGGTGACCATGCCGGTGCTGTCCTTGGCCTGGAGGTAGAGGTGATAGGCTTTGCCGCCCTCCTTCATCCGGGCATAGGCCACCAGGGCCCGGAAGCCCTGCTCCGTGGCCATGTTGTTGTAGGTCACGTTGCCGCCGTAGCCAAAGCCGGTGCCGTCCGCCAAAGCGAAGGACAGCAGACCCTCCACGGCGCTCTTGCCGCCCTTGATAAAGCGGGTGTCGGTGTGGGCGTCGATGCCCAGGGCCGCCAAAGCCACCACCACCTGGGCGGTGGTATTGGCATTGTTCCGCCAGGTGCCGCCGGTGCCCTGCTGGGCGGAGAGCCAGGCCACCGTCTTGTCCACGGCGGCCTTGACAGTGCTGTCGCTGCTATAGTAGGGGGCCAGGGCGGGCAGCATGGCCGCCGCCGTGTCCACATCCAGCCCGGTGCCGGAGAGATAGGCGGTCATAAAGCTGACCAGGGCCTGATTGTCCGCAAGGGCCGTGGTGCCGGCTCCGTACCGGGCCAGCAGGATGGAGGGGGCGGACCAGATGTCCGGGGAGGCGGGGACCTCCGGCGCAGTGGTGGTCTCCCCCAGGGCCTGCTGGGCCAGGATGAACTTGGCAAGTGTGTTATTAGGGGTGCCGTAGCTGTCGCTGCTGTTCAGGAGCATCTCATACCGGCTCTGCTCGGCATTGTCCAGAGCGGCGCCGTAGGCGGCCATGTCCGCCACCGCCCAGGGCAGGTCCGTGTCGTCGATGGGGGAGGTGGCGGCGGAGCCGTCCTGCCACCTGGAGGCGATGCCGTTCATGACCTTGCCGTAGTCCACCACGCCGGTCTTGTCCGGGTCAGAGGCGGCAGCGGGCACAGTCAGGGCAAAGGTCTTGGACTTTTGTACAGATTCGTCCGCACTCTTCACCGTGGCGGTGAGGGCGGCGGTGACCGCCGCGGACTTGGCGCCGCCGATGTAGACCACGCTGCCGCCGTAATAGCCGATGACGCTGTCGTCCTGGGTATCCAGGGACCAGGTGATGGTGGTGCCGCCGCAGGTGGAGGCGGGCAGCGTCAGGTCCTGACTCAGGGCGTCCAGAGAGGCGTTGCCGCCAAGGAGGGTGCTCTCGGTCAGGTTATCCAGGGCGGCGTCCACATGGCCCTGGGGGGTGTCGTCATACACGGTGACGGTGCAAAGAGGTGGCACCAGGTAATACTGAGGCGGCGTATTATTGTAGTCCGTATAGTTGGTGGAATCATACTGGGCCGTCAGCAGATAGGTGCCCTGGGCGGTAAAGCTGATCTTTGCCTCGCCCTTTCCGTCGGTGGCAGGCTTTGCATAGATCTCGCCGTACACCTGCTCGCCCCGGAGAGCCTCACATTCAGAATACGCACCGCTCTGGTCAAATACGCCCAGGGGCGCAGTGGGCTGGGGGCTGGCAGCGCCCCACTGGTCATACTGCAGCGTCAGCGCAAATTCCTCTCCCACACACACCGACAAAGCATCCACCGGCGTTCCATTTTGGACGAAATAGCAGTAGCGGTCCGTCCAGTTAACTTGGTCCTTATAGATAAAGGCATCCACCAGCTGTCCTTCGGAGAGCATCTCTGCATCCACCGCGCCCGTATAGGCGTGGTCCTTATAGAAGCTGACTGCGGAGCTCTCCTCTCCCCAGAGCCTGGTGACCGCATAGGTCCCCCAGTCATTGTTATATCCGCTCTGGTAATCAGCGCCTCCGTTGGGCGCATAGGCCTCATGGGACGCCAAAAGGGCTTCGTCCAGGCTGTATGCCCCGTCGCCGTTTCGGTCGGTGACCACAACAGACCGCGCCAGCATAGCGTTCCCCTCTTTATCCTGCGTGGGAACACCCTGGTTGAAAACGGACAGGCGGATGGTAATCTCCTGCTCCGCCGCCAGGGCCGTGGCCGGCAGCAGGCCCAGGGCCAGCGTCAGTGCCAGCACCAGAGCCAAAATCCTCTTCTTCATCGTCCTTCCTCCTATAAAAATCTGCCTGCCGCTTCCGGCAGACAGCACAACACAAAAAGACCGAACCGCCAAATGGGCAGTTCGGAACCTATGCGCGTCAGTCTCCGGTTCCGGCAGAAACTTCGGACCGCTTCAGGCATTCTGACTTATCCGCCAAAGGCGGCTTCACAGTGACCGACTCGCGGGGCCTTGCACCCCATTCCCCCTGCCGCCCGGGCGGGCGGCGGAAGCGATCCCTCTATGGAATTTTTGTCCGGCACTTTTTGGAAAGGCCCGACAGGTACGCCTATTGTATCATATCCCGCGGATTTGTAAATACCGGAGTTGTCTCCCCCGCCTCCTTTTTCCCGGCCCTTTGTTAAATCTCCCCCGCCTTTTCCCCGCCATGTTAAGGCCAGTTCAAATCTTCCCTAAGAGTTGGAAAGGTCCCTTGAAACCCCGCTTTTCGGGGTGCTATACTTGCCTCGCCAACCGGAAAACAAGCTTTTTCCGGTGGAAATAGGAAGAAATTAGACAAAGGAAGGGATTGCGCATGCAGACCAAAAAAAGGCTCCTGACCCTGGCCCTCAGCGGCGTGCTGCTGGCGGGGACCTGCGTGCCCACTCTGGCCGCCACCGTCCACTACAACGACGGCGCCACCGTGGGCGGCAGCGCCCAGTGGCAGGCCTGGACCAAGGAATGGGAGAGTGTGGCTACCGATTACACCCAGGTCTCCCTGACCCCCGGTGCCGATGAGACGGAGCTGAACTTCGCCTGGTACAGCAAGGATGAGGGCAAGGCCACCCCCGTGGTCCACTTCGGCACGGACCGCAGCAACCTCAAGGTCTTCACCGGCACCTCCGCCGCTGTGGACACCTCTCTCACTGACGGGGAGAAGTACGTCTACAACCACGTCACCGTCACCGGACTGAAGGAGAACACCACCTACTACTACACCGTGGAGAAAAACGGCGTGGAGACGGATGTGGAGACCTATCAGACCCGGAGCTTCTCCACCGTAAAGATGCTGTATGTGGGCGACCCCCAGATCGGCGCCTCCAAGGGCCAGCCCCAGGGCGACGAGGATCTGGTGGCTGACAGCGGCGCAGCCAACACCGCCGCCCGCAACGACGCCTTCGGCTGGAACCGCACCTTGGAGATCGCCGCCGAGCAGAACCCCGACCTGAGCTTCATCATCTCCGCCGGCGACCAGGTCAACAAAACTGGCAAGGCCAAGGAGGAGGAGTACGCCGGCTATCTGAGCCCCGACCTGCTGGCCTCTTTGCCCGTGGCCACCACCATCGGCAACCACGACTCCCTCAACGCCGACTATATGTACCACTTCAATAACCCCAACGCCACCGATTACGGCACCACGGAGGCCGGCGGCGACTACTATTACTCCTACGGCGAGGGATTGTTCATCGTCCTCAACACCAATAACTATAACGTCGCCGAGCACAAGCAGGCCATCGCCGAGGCCGTGTCCTCCGATCCCGACGCCGCCTGGCGTGTGGTCACCATCCACCAGGACATCTACGGCACCGGTCTGGACCACTCCGACACCGACGGCATGATCCTGCGGACCCAGCTGACCCCCATCTTCGATCAGTATGACATCGACGTGGTGCTCCAGGGGCACGACCACACCTACAGCCGCTCCAAGCTGCTCTACGGCGACGGCCAGACCCACGGTACCTATGAGTTCCAGCTCAACGCCGACGGCAGCGACTACGACTGGGACAACGCCTACAACACCCAGACCAGCTCCAAGATCCCCCTGTATCCCGAGGAGGGCGACACCGCCGGTCAGACCCTGCTGAACAATTTCCAGGCCGACAACAAGTGCTACACCATTGAGACCACCAGCGGCAACACCGTCACCAACCCCAACGGCACGCTGTACATGAGCGCCAACTCCGCCTCCGGCTCCAAGTTCTATGAGCTGATCTCCGCCCAGCAGGACTACATCGCCCAGCGGAGCCAGAACTGGCTGCCCAGCTACTCCGTCATCACCATGACCCCCACCTCCTTCTCCATCGATACCTACCAGATCACCGATAAGGGCCAGGCTGAGGCCATTGACCAGACCTTCACCATCCGCAAGACCGGCGAAGGCGAGAGCACTGCCGCCCCTCTGACCCGCGCCCAGGCCGTGGAGCGCCTGTACACCTATGCCGGCCAGAGCGCCGCCGCCTCTGACACCGGCTTCACCGACGTCGCCTCCGATGCCTCCTATGCCAAGGCGCTGGCCTGGGCCAGAGAAAAGGGCATCGTCAAGGGCGTCACCGGCACCACCTTCCAGCCCAACGATACCATCACCCAGGCCCAGTTCGCCGCCATGCTGGTGCGCTACGCCGCCGCCAGCGGCCACACCGGCTACAACGCCTCCGCCACCCTCTCCCAGGCGCTGAGTACCGCCAAGGCCCAGGGCCTGCTCACCGGCACCGCCGTCACCGCCGGCACCGTGGACTACGCCCTGACCAAGCTGGGCAAGTAACCTTCGTCCGGCAGCGCTCCGCGGGCAAAAGCCCGCGGAGCGCCTTTTTCCCCGCCTTCGCCGCCAACGGCCCCGGGCGCCCATCCTGTCATAGAGTAAAGTGAGGAATGCTTCGTGAGCAAGAAAAGCTGGCTTCGTCTGTCCCTGCGCTGGCTGCCGCCTCTGGTGCTGGCCGCGGTGTTTTTCGCCTTCGTCTGGTACCTCAACGGCGCGGACAAGGTGCCCCTGGTGTCCCGTGAGGGGCAGGCCTTTGAAAAGGGCGTGGTCACCGAAGTCCTTCAGGACAACCTCCAGGCCGACGGCAGCCGGGTGGGGGAGCAGGTGGTCCGGGTGAAAATGACCACCGGCGTCCTCACCGGGGAGGAGGTGGAGATGACCTCCTCCTCCGGCTACCTCTTCGGCGCCCCCTGCACCGTGGGCATGAAGGTGGTGGTGATGCAGAGCGTGGCGGGGGACACCACCGTCTCCAGCGTCTATGCCCAGGACCGGGAGGCAGCCATCTACCTCTTTGCGGCGCTGTATCTGCTGGTGCTGTGCCTGGTGGGCGGCAAGCAGGGCATCAAGGGCGCCTCAGGGCTGGTATTCACCTTTGGATGCGTTTTGTGGGTATATCTTCCCATGGTGTATCGGGGCTGGTCCCCCTTCTGGTCTGCGGTGGCGGTGTGCGCCGTCACGACACTGGTGACCATGTATCTCATCGGCGGCCCCACCCGCAAGACTGCGGTGGCCACCGCCGGCACCGTGGCCGGCGTGGTGATCGCCGGGCTGTCCGCCACCGCCTTCAGCGCCGCCACCGGTATCACCGGCTGGAACGTCAGCGACATCGAGAGCCTTTTGACCCTGTGGAGCACCTCCGACATCCAGGTGGGGGGACTGCTCTTCTCCGGCCTGCTCATCTCCTCCCTGGGTGCAGTGATGGATGTGACCATGTCCATCGCCAGCTCCATGGGCGAGATCTACGCCCAGAACCCCTCCATGACCCGCCGGGAGCTGTTCCGGGCGGGGATGCACGTGGGAAGGGACATGATGGGCACCGACTCCAACACGCTGATCCTGGCCTTCGCCGGGGGCAGCGTGTCCATGCTGCTGATGGACTACGCCTACGACCTGCCCTACTACCAGATCATCAACTCCAACAACATCGGCATCGCCGTCATGCAGGGCCTCTCCGGCAGCTTCGGCGTGGTGCTCAGCGTGCCGGTGACAGTGGTGCTGGCCACGGCCCTCTACACCGCCCGCCGCCCCTCCGCCGCTGGGGTGCCTGCGCCCGAAACCCTCTGATCTCTTTGCCCCGGCGTCTGAAAAGGCCCCTTTCCCATTGGGAAAGGGGGCCTTTTGCTGGTCTGAGAGGCTCTCAGGCCGGGACCTTCCGGGAGTAAATGGTTGACCTTTCCACAAAATTCATCTATGATGAGAAAACCTTGTGCTCTTATAGGAAAAAGTGTGTCTCCTCCCAGGGGCAAGGGAAACAAAAGGGGGAGAAAACATATGAAGCGAGAAAACTTTCAATCCCGGCTGGGCTTCCTGTTGGTCAGTGCCGGCTGCGCCATCGGCATCGGCAACGTGTGGAAGTTCCCCTATGTGACCGGGGAAAACGGCGGTGGCGTGTTCGTGCTGTTCTATGTGCTGTTTTTGATCATCATGGGCGTGCCGGTGCTGACCATGGAGCTGGCAGTGGGCCGAGCCAGCGGCAAGAGCGCCGTGGAGGGCTACAAGGCACTCCAGCCCAAGGGCAGCAAGTGGCACATCCACGGCTGGGTGTGTATCATCGGCTGCTGCCTTTTGATGATGTACTACACCACCGTGGCCGGCTGGATGCTGGATTACTTCTATAAGTTCGCCTCCGGCGCCTTTACCGGCGTGACCGATGAGGCGGTGGACGGCGTGTTCTCCGCCATGCTGGCAAACCCCGGTGAGATGACCGTCTTTATGGTCATCATCGTCCTGGCGGGCTTCCTGGTATGCTCCTTCGGCCTCCAGAAGGGCCTGGAGCGCATCAGCAAGTGGATGATGCTGGCGCTGCTGGTGCTGATCGTGGTGCTGGCAGGCCACAGCCTGACTCTGGACGGTGCTGCCGAGGGTGTGAAGTTCTACCTGCTGCCCGACTTCCAGCGGGCCGCCCAGGCGGGCCTGGGCAAGGTCATCACCGCCGCCATGAACCAGTCCTTCTTTACGTTGAGCCTGGGCATCGCCGCCATGGAGATCTTCGGCAGCTATATGTCCAAGGACCACACCCTCACCGGTGAGGCCGTGCGCATCTGCGCCCTGGACACCTTCGTGGCCTTCATGTCCGGCATGATCATCTTCCCCGCCTGCTTTTCCTTCGGCGTGGAGGCGGGCAGCGGCCCGTCCCTGATCTTCATGACGCTGCCCCGGGTGTTCCTCCACATGGCCGGCGGCCGGGTGTGGGGTGCGCTGTTCTTCCTGTTCATGACCTTCGCCAGCTTCACCACTGTCCTGGCGGTGTTTGAAAACATCATGGCCAACTGCATGGACAGCTTCGGCTGGTCCCGGAAGAAGGCCACCGTCTCCTGCGGTCTCTTCATCCTCATCGCCAGCCTCCCCTGCGTCCTGGGCTACAATGTGTGGTACTTCTCCGTGGTACTGCCCAACGCCCCCAGCGGCGGCCAGATTCTGGACATCGAGGACTTCCTGGTCTCCAACCTGCTGCTGCCCATCGGGTCCCTCATCTACCTGCTGTTCTGCGTCAGCCGCTGGGGCTGGGGCTTTGACAAGTACCTGGCCGAGGCCAACACCGGCCGGGGGCTCAGAATGTCCCGGGCCTTCAAGCCCTACTTCCAGTTCATCCTGCCCATCATCATCCTGGTGATCCTGATCCAGGGCCTGCTGTAAGGGCACCCCATCCCGCAAAAAGAGCCCGGTCCCAAAAGAGCCCGGTCCCAAAAGGGACCGGGCTCTTTTTTCTCTTTCATACCCCCGTCAGGTCGAAGTCGGGGGTGTACTCCTCCCGGGCGGAGGTCCGCTCCTGGGTGAAGCCGTCGGTGATGCCGCAGTTTTCCATATAGGCAACAGCCGCGGCATACTCCGCCCCCGTCACGTGCCGGGCCATGGGCCCGGTAGCCCCGGGCTGGGGCGTGTACTGGGCCATAAGGGAGAAGAGCACCTGGCCGGGCCCAAACGTCTCCGCTACCCAGTCGATGCACCGGCGGGTGTTCTCCAGCTGGCCCGGCAGCACCAGGTGCCGGATCACCACGCCCTTTTTCAAAAGCCCGTCCTCCATCTCATAGGGCCCCGTCTGGCGGTACATCTCCAAAATGGCCGCCCGGACCACGGGGAAGTAGTCCGGCGCGGCGCTGAGGGCCGCCGCCGGCCCCTCCAGGGCATACTTCAGGTCCGGCAGATAGATCTGCACCTTTCCCTCCAGGGTCCGCAATGTCTCCACCCGCTCATAGCCCCCGCAGTTCCACACCACCGGCACCGGCGGCGCCGGGTCCAGGGCCTTCAAAATCCAGGGGGTGAAGTGGGTGGGGGTCACCAGGTTCAGGTTGTGGGCCCCCTGGGCGATGAGCTCCCGGAAGATCTCCCGCAGGCGCTCTACGGATACGGCCTTTCCGAAGCCCCCGGTGCTGATGGTCCGGTTCTGACAGAAGGAGCACCGCAGGCAGCAGCCGGAGAAGAACACCGCTCCGGAGCCACGGGTGCCGCTGATGCAGGGCTCCTCCCAGAAGTGGAGCCCCGCCCGGGCCAGGCGCAGCCCGGCGGGCATGCCGCACACGCCGCCCCCCGTCTCCTCCGTCCGCTCCGCGCCGCAGCGGCGGGGGCAGAGATCACAGATCATGGCCGGGCCCCTTTTCAATGGCAAAGTCCGGCCCCAGGTCCCCGGCCATCCAGTGCTTGCGGCACAGGCTGGTGTAACGGTCGTTGGCCCCCAGCTCCACCTGCTTGCCCTCCTTGAGCACCTTGCCGTTTTCGTCGAACCGGGCGTTGAAGGTGGCCTTCTTGCCGCACCAGCACACGGTCTTAACCTCTTCGATCTTGTCGGCCATGATCAGCAGCGCCTCGCTGCCGGGGAACAGGTCCCCCTTGAAGTCCGCCCGCAGGCCGTAGCACATGACCGGGATGTTCCAGTCGTCCACCAGGTGGACCAGGAACATGACCTCCTCCCGGGTGAGGAACTGGGCCTCGTCCACGATGACGCAGGCGTACTGCTCCAGCTCCGCCTCCGGCAGGGCCCGCATCTCGTGGAAATAGAGGCAGGGATAGGTCAGGCCGATGCGGGAGCGGACCATGTGGTCCCCGTCCCGGGTGTCCACCTGGGGCTTGACCATCAGGGCCCTCTGGCCCCGCTCCTCGTAGTTGAAGCGGGCCATCAGGGCATTGGCGGTCTTGCTGGAGCCCATGGCTCCGTATTTGAAATAAAGCTGTGCCATCTTCTCTCTCCTGTTCTCACTGCTGCCCCTGGAGCTCCTCCCGGGCCTCGGCCAGGAAGCGGGCAAAGGCCGAGGGCACCGCCAGAGACGCCAGTGCCTCTCCCCGGGCCCAGACGAAGTCCTCCGGCCCACGGCCCTGAACATGAAGCACATAGCCGGTCATATGCCACGCCACATGGGTAAAAATGTGCCGTGCGGTGACCCGCCGGCACCAATTTTTGATCTCCAGTCCCCACTGCTCCGCCAGGGCGGCAGCGGCGGCCTCGTCCAGCTTTCCCTCCACATTGGGAAACTCCCACAGCCCCGCCAGTAGCCCCGTGTCCGGCCGGCGGCGCAGTGCCGCGCCGTCGGGGGAGAGGAGCACCAGCACTGTCCGCTCCTCCACCCGGCGCTTGCGCTTGGGGGCCCGGACGGGCAGCTCCCGGGCGCAGCCCGTCAGATGGCCCACGCAGAAGTCCCTGGCCGGGCAGCTTTCACAAAGGGGCTCGCCATTGGGCAGGCACACCGTGGCCCCCAGGTCCATCAGCGCCTGGTTGTAGGCGCCGCTGCGCGCCGCCTCCGGCATGGCCTCCAGCACCTGGGCGCGGAAGTCCCGGCGGACCTTCATATCCGTCACGTCCGCCCGGCTGCCGGTGATCCGGGCGGCCAGGCGCAGCACGTTGCCGTCCACCGCCGGCACACGCTGACCAAAGGCGATGGAGAGGATGGCCCCGGCGGTGTAGTCCCCGATACCCGGCAGGGCCATGAGGCCCTCATAGGTCTCCGGAAAGCGGCCGCCCAGCTGCTCCGTGACCACCCGGGCCGCCTTTTGGAGGTTCCTGGCCCGGCTGTAATAGCCCAGGCCCTCCCAGAGCTTCATCAGCTGCCCCTCGTCGGCGGCTGCCAGGGCCTCCACCGTGGGGAAGGCCTCCAGGAAGCGGGCGTAGTAGCCCAGCACCGCGGCCACCCTGGTCTGCTGGAGCATGATCTCCGAGACCCAGACCCGATAGGCGTCGGGGCTGCGGCGCCAGGGCAGGTCCCGGGCGTTGGCCCCGTACCAGGAAAGCAGCGGCTCCGTCAGTTGTTTGAGCGGTTCCATGGCCTGCCCTCAGCCGGCGGCGATGTCCACCGCCGTGCGGATGGCCTGGGGCAGCTCCCCCTCGCTGCGGATGGCGATGGTCCGCACGGGCACAGCCCAGTCGTCGTCCTTGATGAGACTGACGAAATAGGTCTCCAGGTCCCGGTTATAGCCCACGTCGATGAGATATCCGTTCTCGTACCAGACCTCCAGCACGCCTCCGCCCCGGTCGGTCCAGACCTCCGGAAGGCCACCCTTGAAGTCAATGTCGGCATATTTCTCGATCCAGTTCTCACACACGTCCATGATGTTCCTTCCTCAAGAATCTCCCTCCGGCCTCTTTCCAGTTCCGAAGGCAAACAAAGCGTCTCATTTCCCGGCGCTGAACCGGGCGGCGTAGCCGCAGCGGCGGCACAGCTCCTCGGCGGGGCGGCGGCGGGAAAACCCGTCGTACAGCGCCCGGGCCCGGGGAGAGGCCAAAATCTCCTCCAGCTCCTGCTCCAGCAGGTTGCCCAGTGCCAGGTCCCCCTCGTGGTCCAGGCAGCAGGGCACCACCGTGCCGTCGCTGAGCACGGCGATCTGGTCCCGCAAGCCCAGGCAGAACTCCGTTCCCCGCTCCGGGGCCGTCAGGTCCGGCCAGTCAAAGCGGGCGGCGTGCTCCAAAAAGAGCCCCGGAGCCAGCCTTTTAGCGTTCTTCCGGGGGGCGGGCCACTGGTCCCCCCGCTGCCCGGTGCACCGCTCCAAAAAGGCGATGATCTCCCGGTTGCGCGCCTCCAGGCCTCCCTCGTTCCACAGCCGCAGCACGCAGATGACGCTCCGCTCCGCCAGGGGGCGACACACATCCCACACTCCCTGGAGATAGTCCTCCATCTGCCCGGCGCCCTCGTTTCCCTCGAAGCTGTGGAGGGAGACGGAGAGCCGGTGGAGCCCCTCCGCCTGGAGGAGGGGCTGGGCCCGCCGGGGCAAAAGGGTGCCGTTGGTGGTCAGGCAGCTGCGAAAGCCCTTTTCCGCCGCCAGGGCCAACAGCGTTTGCAGCTCCGGGTGGCACAGGGGCTCGCCCATCACGTGGAAGTAGAGGTACTCCGCCGCCGGCCGGAGCCGGTCCGCGATGCGGGAGAACTCCTCCGCCGTCATATCCCGAAGGGGCCGCCGGGTGCCGGGACAAAAGGCGCAGCGGAGGTTGCAGCGGTTGGTGATCTCCACATAGGCCCGTTTGAACATCCCGCTCTGCCTCCCTTTTTCCACAGCCTGCGGCCCAATTGGATTCAGCACATGATTATATCAAATCCTTTTCCACATTTCCATTCATATTTCCTGCATATTCGCCCTTTTTTGCAAAAAATTTTTTGTCTTTTCCACATTCCCACCTTTTCCCCGGCCTTTTTTCCCATTTCCCCTTGACCTTCCCCCTTATGGAGGGTATATCATAGTCCTGCAACAGGAGGTGAAGCGGTCTTTGAAGATCAACGAAGTGGAGGCCCTGGTGGGCATCACCAAGAAGAACATCCGCTTTTACGAGTCCGAGGGGCTGCTGAGCCCCCGGCGCAACAGCGCCAACGGCTACCGGGACTACGGCCCAGAGGAGGTGAAGGTGCTGCGGCGGATCAAGCTGCTGCGCAAGCTGGGTCTGCCTTTGGAGGAGATCCGGAAGATGCAGCGGGGGGACCGCACCCTGGGCAGCGCCATGGGGCGGCACCTCATCGCCCTGGCCCGGCAGCAGCGGGACCTGGAGACGGCCATGCAGGTGTGCGCCGCCCTGCGGGACCAGGACCCGTCTTTGGAGGACCTGGACGCCGCCGCCCTTTTGGACCGCCTGGAGGAGATGGAAAGCGAGGGGACCCGATTCATGGATAAGCACAAGGAGGACACCCGCCGGAGGCGCTATGTTGCCCCGGTGGTGATGGCCCTTTTGATGGTGGCGCTGATGGCCGGATGCATCTGGCTGCTGCTGTGGGCCTTTTCCACGGACCCGGACGGCGCCCCGCCCCTGCCGCTGCTGGCGGTGCTGGTGGCCATTCCCGGAGCGGTGGCCCTGGGGGTGGCCGTGGCCCTGGTGCTGCGCATCCGGGAGATCGGAAGGGGGGAGGAGGACGATGCCAAAAAGTACTAATCCCCTCCGCCGACGCCGCAGACAGGCCCTGGTCTCCGCCCTCGTCAGCGGAGCGGGCCTGGTGCTGACCGCGGCTGCAGAGGCGGCCCTGGGGCGGTATTTCTCCCCGGGCCTCCTGTCCACCCTTTTTTATATCCTGGCCGCCGCTCAGGCGGCGCTGCTGCTCCCCCTGGCGGTGTGCCTGCGGGGAAGACTGAAAGAGATCCAAGGAGGAGAAGAAGATGAAGCTCGTCAGTATTGAAACCATTCCCGGCCAGGCCTTTGAGGTCCTGGACGTGGTCAAGGGCACCGTGGTGTACAGCAAGAACCTGGGCCGGGACTTTATGGCCGGCATGAAGACCCTGGTGGGCGGTGAGATCACCGGCTACACCGAGATGCTCAACGAGGCCCGGCAGATCGCCACCAAGCGGATGGCGGACGCGGCGGAGGCCCTGGGAGCCGACGCCGTGGTGGGGCTGCGGTACGCCTCCTCGTCGGTGATGCAGGGCGCCGCCGAGGTCATCGCCTACGGCACCGCCGTCCGCTTCCTGTGAAGGCCCATCTGACCTACCTGGGGCACTCCGGGTTTTTGCTGGAGTGGCCGGAGTGCGCCTGGCTCTTTGACTGGTGGACCGGGGAGCTGCCGCCCCTGGACAAGACCAAGCCCCTGCTGGTCTTTGTGAGCCACCGCCACCACGACCACTTCAACCCCGCCATCTTTGCCCTGGACCACCCGGACGTCCAGTATCTGCTGGGCTCGGACCTGCGCCCCACGCCCCGGAACCTGAGCCGCTGGGGGGCATCGCCGGAGGCCAAAATCCACCATCTGCGCCGCCGCGGGAACCTGGACCTGACTCTGCCCGGCGGGCCGCTCCACGTAGAGGCTCTGCCCTCCACCGACGAGGGCGTGGCCTTCCTTCTGACCTACCAGGGCGCCACGGTGTACCACGCCGGGGACCTGAACTGGTGGGACTGGCCCGGGGAGTCGGAGGAGTGGAACCGCAGCATGGCCCTCCACTTTCCCCGCTTTGCCGCCCCGTTGGAAGGCCGGCACCTGGACCTGGCCTTCGCCCCCCTGGACCCCCGGCAAGAGGGCTCCTACGACCTGGGGCTCGCCTGGCTCCTCACCCACGCCCAGGTGGACCGGGTGTGGCCCATGCACTTCTGGGACCACCCGGAGGTGGCGGAGCAATTCCGCCGGGACCACCCGGACCTGGCCGCTCCCCTGGAGGACGCCCCGTCCCCGGGCCAGCGCTTTGATCTGGAACTGCCCTGATGATACACCTCTTTTTCCTCCCCCGTGCTCTCTTTTGTGCACGGGAGGAAAAAACTTCCTTTGTATTTTTCAAAAACCACAAAAGCCGCCCTTCTCCCAAGGGAGAAGGGCGGCTTTTTCGTCCGTCTCTTTTACAGAGCCGGATAGGCCCGGCGGATGTATTCGTTGCGGCGCAGGGCCAGCGTCAGCAGCGTTCCCGCCGCCAGACCAAACACCCCCTGGACCACGTTGGCGGGGATGCCCACGGCGGCCCCCAGGCCCTGGCCCAGCAGCGCCGCCTCAAAGCCGAAGTAGCCCAGCACCATGACGCACTCGGCAGGCACCGCCGCCAGGACGATGCCGCCCCGAATATGGCCCAGGCGCCGGTACAAGAGCCCTGCCGTCAGGCCCATGGCCCCCTTGATGATCAGTGTGGCGGGGACCCAGGCCATGTAGCCCGCCATCAGATCGCTGAGGGCGGAGCCCAGTCCGCCGGCCACCATACCCCCCACAGGCCCCAGCAAAAAGGCGGCGAGCAGCACCACCGCATCGCCTAAGTTGACATAACCGCCGGTCGGCGTGGGGATGCGGATCACCACCGTGGCCGCGTAGGTCAATGCCGCCAGCATGGCCGTGGTGACCATGGAGCGGATCATGGCTCTTTCCTTCATACTGCAACGCACCTTTCCGTCC
>CALXDZ010000040.1 GCA_944387205.1 uncultured Oscillospiraceae bacterium | reverse complement strand
AGCCGGGGGGATATCAAGGACATGTGCCTGCTGCTGTGCCGCTGCGTGAGCCTGGGGCTGGCGGTGGGCGGATTGGTGATCTTCCTTATGGGCAAGCTGTCGATATCGGACCTGGGCATCATGCTGTGCATCGCCGTGGCGTTGCTGGCCATAGACAGCCTAAACCGATAGAGGGAATGGGAAGAGCGGCGTGCCGTGCTGCAACACGGCACGCCGCTCTTTTTTGCAGGCAAATTGGGTTCCATCCATCCGGCCAAAGGGCCGCGTTTTCCACCAAAGTTTCCCCTTTGTGGAGAAACTGCCTCCGGAGCCCCTCAGGCGAAGTAGTCCTCGATCTCCTGCCGGGTGGCCTGGACGGAGCCCTGGGCAAAGCCCTTCTTGCCGCCGCCCCGGCCGTGGAGGGCGGCGTTGACGGCGCCCACCAGCTCCTTCACGTCGCCGCCCCGGTGGTCCACCATGGCGTAGTTCCAGTGCTCGCCCTCGCCGGCAAAGACCCAGCACCGGCCGCCGCAAGTCCCCGCCACCGTGTCCGCCAGACGGCGCACGGCGTCAGAGCCCATGGGGCCCTCCAGCAGGGTCACGTCGCCCTTGTCCCGGTATTCCTCCGCCTTGGCGGCGAACACCGTCCGCTCCAGAGCGGCGCACCGGTCCTTTGTGGCCGCCAGCTCCGCCTCCAGCCGTTCCACGGCGGCGGCGGTCTCCGTGGCCTTGGCGCTGAGCCGCTGGCCCACCTGGCGGTTCTGGTCCCAGGTCTGGGAGAGGTAGTGGAGGGCCCGGCGGCCGCTGACGATCTCCAGCCGCACCCCCTGGCGGAACTTCTGGCAGGAGAGGATCTTCAGAAGCCCCACCTGGCCGGAGGAGCTGACGTGGGTCCCGCAGCAGGCGCAGCAGTCCGCCCCAGGGAAGGCCACAATGCGCACCTGGCCCGTCAGCTCCTTTTTGGAGCGGTAGTCCAGAGCCTCCAATTCTTCCGGAGAGGGGAAGGAGATGGCGATGGGGTGGTCCTGCCAGATATAGCGGTTGGCGGCAGCCTCCAGCTCCGCCACGTCCTCCTCGGTGAGGGCGGCGTTGAAGTCGATGGTCACCGTGTCGGCCCCCAGGTGGAAGCCCACGTTGTCGCAGTGGTGGGCAGAGCAGATGAGACCGCTGAGGATGTGCTCTCCGGAGTGCTGCTGCATGTGGTCAAAGCGCCGGTCCCAGTCGATGGCGCCCTCCACTGTGTCCCCCACAGTCAAGGGCCGGTGGCAGGTGTGGAGGATGACGCCGTCCTTTTCGTGAACGTCGGTAACGACAGCGCCGCCCAGGGTGCCGTGGTCCGCCGGCTGGCCGCCCCCCTCGGGGTAGAAGGCCGTGCGGTCCAGGGTCACCAAATAGCCGCCCTTCCCCGCCTCACAGCCCAAAACCGTGGCGGTGAAGGCGGTCAGATAGGGGTCGGCGTAATAGAGCTTTTCCGTTTCCATGGGGAAACCTTCCTTTCTGGTTTAAGAGATGGACACCACCCACCGCCACACAGGCTCCGCCAGGAAAAAGCCCAGAGCGGCGGAGCAGATGTTGGCGGTGAGGCCATAGGCAAAGGCCCGACGGGGCCCGTGAGCGGGGAGCAGGCGGGTGTAGGCCGCTGCTTCCACCAGGGCGATGAGGACCTCCGCGGGGAAAAAGAGGAAAAAGTACAGCCAGCTCACCCCGCTGCCCAGGGCGGTGGCGGCGAAAAAGGCGGCCAGGGCCCCCTGGGTCACCAGGTTCAAAAGGAGGAAGGGCCGCCAGGATTTCCTGAGGGAGTACCCAAAGGCCGCCAGCACCGCGCCCTCAATGAGGAGGGTGGGCAGGAAGGTGGCCAGGAACTGCAGGACGTACCCCAAAGCCGCCGGGGGCGCGGAGACGGTGCCCGCGGCAAAGTCCACCGTCACCGAGGACTGGAGCACCGAGCGGGTCAGGACAGGGGAGAGATAGCTCTCGCCGCTTTTGGTCACCAGCAGGATGCGGTAGCTCTCCGGCAGGCCCGCGTAGGAGAAGGTGTGGAGAGGATTGCCGGCAGAGTCGGTGTGCTCCGCCGCCAGCTCGCCCCACATGGGGGCGCCGCCGGTGCCCTCCACGGTGCAGGCCCGGTACCCCTCCGGCACCGCCGCCAACAGGGCGTCCAGGAGCCCCTCATCCAAGGCGGCCCGCTCCTCCTCGGAGTAGCTCCAGGAGAGAGCCTCCTTTTCCCCATCGGTCTGCTCGCCCTCTGTGAGCAGGTCCAGGTAGTAGAGCTCCTCCGGGGAATTCTCCACCCGGACGATCAGCTGGGGCTTGGGGCCGGTGTCGGCCCGGACGGGCACGGTCAAAAGGGCGGTCAGGGCCAGGACGCACCAGAGCACAGAGCGTTTTTTCATAACGGATCCCTCCTTGTTGTCTTTATCCTTCTGGACGAAAAGGGGAGGGAGATGTGTCAGAGAAGCCCCAGGGCCTCCTTCCACACAAGGACCCGGGTCACGGCCTCGTCGATGCGTTCCATGGGGATGGTGCCGTCCTCCACGGCGGCGAGGACCTGGGGGATCTGGACGGCATAGTCCGAGGAGATCAGCAGGTCGTTGCCCGCCAGCACCGCCAGCACCGCGGCAGGGGTGGAGAAATGTTCATCGCTGACCGCCTCCATGGCCAGGTCGTCGGTGATGGCCACGCCGTCAAAGCCCAGCTCCTCTCTCAGCAGCGCATGGACCGCCGGGGAGAGGGAGGCGGGAAGCTGGTCGTCCACGGCGGCCATGGTGTTGTGGCTCACCAGGACGGCAGTGGTGTCGCCGCCGGCCTCCATGCCGGCGGCAAAGGGCAGGAAATCCTCCTGCAAAAATTCCTCCAGGGGCCGCTGGTCCACCGCCGCGCCGGTGTGGGTGTCGGTGTTGGAGCCGTAGCCGGGGAAGTGCTTGAGGACGCTGCCGATCCCGGCGGCGCGCATGGCCTCCACCTGGACGGCCACGGCCTGGGCGGTGTCGGATGCCATGAGGCCGCAGGTGCGGTCATAGATGAAGTCCTGGGCGTTGGTGGACACGTCGCACACCGGGGCCAGGTTCACGTTGATGCCCAGCTCCAGCAGCCCCTGGGACTTGTCGGCGGCGTCCGCCGCCAGGGTCTCCGTGCCGCCCGCGGCCAGCAGGGCCTGGGGAGAGAGGAAGGGCGTCTCAAAGAGATTGGGGTTGCGGCTGGCCCGGGTGACGGTGCCGCCCTCCTCGTCGGAGCCTATGAGCAGGGGGATGCCGGTGTCGGCCTTGGCGGCGGTTTGATCCGCCTGGATGTTTTGGAGGAAGGCCTCCTGGGTGAGATAGTTGCCTTCGCTGTCCTCATAGTCCCGGCCGAAGAGCACATAGCCCCCCAGGTGCCAGGCGGCGGCATCCTCCGCGGAGCCCCTCTCCGGCCGTCGGGCAAAGAACATCTGGCCCACCTTTTCCTCCACCGTCAGGGCGGCCAGGCGCTCCCGGGCCCGCTCCAGAGCGGTAGGCTCCGGCGGGGCTTCCGGGACTTCCTGGGCGCTCTCGGGAGCGGAGGAGGGGGCGGAAGTGGAGGTGGGGCCGACGCCGCAGCCGCACAGCACCAGGGCGCACAGCGCCAGAGCACACAGCTTCTTTTTCATAGGAGTCTCCTTTCCAAGGTCAAGAAAAAGGGGGACGGCAGGGTGCCGTCCCCCGCCGGATTCAGCAGAAGGTGGTGGTGAGGGTGCCGATGCCCTCGATGGTGACGTCCACCCGGTCACCGGGCTTGAGCCACTGCTTCTTGTCGGCGCTCCAGCCGTGCATGACGCCCTGGGGGGTGCCGGTGAAGATTACGTCGCCGGGCTCCAGAGTAAAGTGGCGGGAGAGGTCGGCAATGAGCTCAGGGATGGAGAAGATCAGGTCGGAGGTGCGGGAGTTCTGCCGCAGCTGGCCGTTGACGGTGCTGGAGATGGCCAGGTCCGAGGGGTCCAGGCTGTCGGCGGTGACCACGCAGGGGCCCAGGGGGGCGAAGCCGTCGAAGGTCTTGCTCAGCAGCCACTGGCCGCCCCGGGAAAACTGCAGGTCCCGGGTGGACAGGTCGTTGCCGCAGGTATAGCCGAAGACGTAGTCCATGGCATCCTCGGCGCTGACGTTGCGGGCGGGGCGGCCGATGATCACAACCAGCTCCGCCTCGTAGTCATACTCCCGATAGGCCGGGTCCAGACGGACGGTGTCCCGGTGGGCGGAGAGGGCGTTGGAGAACTTGCAGAAGGGCACCGGCCGCTCGGGCAATTCCAGACCGCACTCCATGGCGTGCTGGCGGTAGTTCAGACCGATGCAGAGGATGCGCTCCATACCGGTGACAGCAGGGGCGGCAGGGGGATTCTGCACGAAGTTGACAGCGCCGTCCGTGAGCTTTTCCAGCACCTCCAGGGCCATGTTGCCGTGGCGGATGGCCTGGATCATGGTCTGGGGGACCCGCAGGCCCCGGCGGGCGCCTTCCACGGCGGCGTCGATGATGCCGTTTTCCGTCTCGATGCCCAGAGCTACCTTGCTGTTTTTCAGAAATTGAACCAGTTTCATGATGATCACCTCATGGAGTTGGATTTTTGCCGCCCGGGGCAGCAAATGCCGGAGCACCCAGCATAGCTGCCGGGCATCCCGCCCGCTGGGAGAGGCGGCCCCTCGTTTAAGGAGCCGCCTCCCCAAAAAGTGCGGGGAATGCGGGGAAAAGGATCGGAAGGGAGAAAGGTCTTTTATTTCTCAGTCTCTTTCTTGGTCACGGTGATGGAGAGCTCTTGGAGCTGCTTATCGTCTACAAAGTCGGGGCAGCTGGTCATGGGCACCCCCCTTGCCCTTTGGCCAAGGGGGACCCCCTTTGGGATCACACATCCTCGGCGGAAGTGAATTCCGCCTGCGGCTCGTCGGCCCAGGCTTCGTATCTCTCCCATCGGCCTGAGGGCCGATGCTCGATGGCTCCGCCGGGCCTCCTCTCCCCACAAAATTTCCATTTTGCGGGGACCCCTTGGACGCCGCTTTCAGCGGCGAGGCTCGCCCATGACCAATTTTATTCCTCGGTCTCTTTCTTGGTCACGGCGATGGAGAGCTCTTGGAGCTGCTTATCGTCCACAAAGTCGGGGCAGTTGGTCATGGGCTCGCTGGCGGTCTGGACCTTGGGGAAGGCGATGACGTCCCGGATGGAGTCGGCGCCGGCCATGAGCATGCACAGCCGGTCCAGGCCGTAGGCCAGGCCGCCGTGAGGAGGTGCGCCGAACTTGAAGGCGTTGATCAGGTGGCCGAAGCGCTCCTCCGCGTCCTCCTGGGTGAAGCCCAGGGCGTGGAACATGGTCTCCTGCATCTCCGGGGTGCTGATGCGGATGGAGCCGCCGCCCAGCTCCACGCCGTTGAGGACGATGTCGTAGGCCTTGGCCCGGCAGTGGGCCTTGTCGGTGTCCAGCTTCTCCACATCCTCGTCCAGGGGGGCGGTGAAGGGGTGGTGCATGGCCACATACCGGCCCTCTTCCTCACTGTACTCGAACATGGGGAACTGGACCACCCACAGGAATTTGTACTCGTCCTTCTTGAGCAGGCCCAGCTGCTTGGCGCACTCCAGACGCAGCGCGCCCAGAGCCGCCCACACCACGGTGTTCTTGGCGTCGCCTACCACCAGCACCACGTCGCCGTCCTTGGCCTCGGCACGGGCAAGGATGGCCTGCATCTCCTCCTCGGTGAGGAACTTGGCGAAGGAGGAGGTCATCTCGCCGCCGTGGAGCCGGGCCCAGGCCAGGCCCTTGGCACCGTAGGTCTTGGCCACCTCAACCAATGCGTCGATCTTCTTGCGGGTGAAGTGGGCGCTGCCGCCGCTGATGTTGATGCAGCGGACGCTGCCGCCCTCCTTCACGGGGCCGGAGAACACGCCGAAGCCGCAGTCCTTGACGATGTCGCTGATGTCGCGGAGCTCAAAGCCGAAGCGGATATCCGGCTTATCGGAGCCGAAGCGGTCCATGGCCTCCTGCCAGGGCATCCGCAGGAAGGGGGTCTGAACGTCCACGTTCAGCACTTCCTTAAACACCCGCTGGATGAAGCCCTCCTGGATGGTCATCACGTCCTCTTCGTTGACGAAGCTCATCTCCAGGTCGATCTGGGTGAACTCCGGCTGCCGGTCCGCCCGCAGGTCCTCGTCCCGGAAGCACCGGGCGATCTGGAAGTAGCGGTCAAAGCCGGAGAGCATCAGCAGCTGCTTGTACTGCTGGGGGGACTGGGGCAGGGCGTAGAACTTGCCCGGATGGACCCGGGAGGGCACCAGATAGTCCCGGGCGCCCTCGGGGGTGGACTTGGTCAGCATGGGGGTCTCGATCTCCAAAACGCCCTGCGCGTCGAAGTAGCCCCGGGCGATCTTCACCACACGGTGACGGGTGGCGATCATGCTTTGCATCACCGGACGGCGCAGGTCCAGATACCGGTACTTCAGCCGCAGCATCTCGTTGGCCTTGCAGTCGTCCAGGATCTCAAAGGGCGGGGTGTCGGCCTTGGCCAGCAGCCGC
>CALXDZ010000039.1 GCA_944387205.1 uncultured Oscillospiraceae bacterium | reverse complement strand
AGACCGGATCCAGATAGGTGATGCGCCAGTCGTCATAGGCCGGCTCCCAGGCGGTGGGCTCCTGGGTCAGCTCGCCGGGATAGACCCGGAGCACCAGCTCCTTGGCCGCAGCCAGCACCTCCTCCGGAGCGTCGATGCCCTCCAGGGCGTGGTCCACGGTGGCCCGGTCGTCCTTGCAGCAGCGGATCACGGTGCCGTCGTAGAGAAGATAGCGTCGGGCCAGGGCGCCACTGAGGCCATCGGAGGAATCGGGAAAGGGCACGGAGCCCTGGATCATGGGAAAGCCGCCGGACTGGGTGAATTCGATATAGCTCCAGTCCGGATAGGCGTCATAGACCAGCTCTGTGAGATCGGCGGAATAGATCTCCGCGCCCCGGTGGAACAGTAGTCCGCCTTGGGAGCCGCAGGTCCAGTAGAGTTCCTGAGCGCCGTCGCCATCGAAGTCCGCAGCCCAAGTCTCCCCGTAGGCCCGGCCCAGGAAGGAGACCTCACTGCGGCTCACTGTGTAGTATTCGCTGACCTGGCAGTAGGTGCCGTCCTCCATCTGTCCGGGATAGGAGAAGGCCACGCAGTTTTCATAGCCCAGGAAGCCGTCCTCCAAAACCTCGACCCGCAGCTGGGAGAATTCCGAGGCGTCCAATTCCCCAGGCAGTGTCAGAAACCGCCGGGGCTGCAAATCACTGCTGGCGGGGGAGGACCAGAGCACGGCGGCGCTGACGCTGTCGCCGTCCTGATAGAAACCCACCGTCAGCTGCTCCTCCAAAGAGCCGGGATGGAGCAGAGCGGAGACCAGAACCGGCGAGCCTTCGCCCTGCTGGAAAAAGGGCTCCACGGGCGTCAGCTCCATGACCTCCGGGCCCACTGGCTGCGCTCCCTCCAGGGACAGCTCCGCGTCAGCTTCGTTGCTGAGGGAGACAACGGAGGCGTCGGTGTCCGGGTCCTGGGGCGCTTCTTCCCGTCCGGTGAAGGACAGTAGGCTCACTGCCACCAGCGCCACAGCCACCACGCAGAAGGCACCGGCGGCAGTGCCCTGGTGGGAGACGATACGCTGCAGGCGGTTGGCCAGCTGGCGCTTGGTGCCGTTCATGGTGGTGGCGGTTTGCATCAGGCCGCAAGAGAGGCGCCTGACCGGAATGAGGGAGAGAAGGGTCTGGCCGTAGGGGATGCTCTGGTCCTCGCCCAAAGCCCGGACGGCGGACTCGTCGCAGGCCAGCTCACAGTCGCAGCGGGAGAGATGGGCGGCCACCCACACCAACGGGTCAAACCAGTACACCGTCAGGCATACGCACCGCAGCAGCGACCAGATGTGGTCCAGATGTCGGGCGTGGGCCTCCTCGTGGGCCAGCACATGGCCCAGCCGCTCCTCCGAGGACACGGCGGCAGGGGTCAGATAGATGGCCGGGCGAAAGAGACCGAACAGGCAGGGAGAGGCCAGATGGTGACACAGCCAGACCCGGCGTTTGCTCTTACTTGTACTATAAGGCAATCTCTCTTTACAGAGCTTGCGCCAGAAGATCAGATTGGAGAGGAGGAACCAGAGGCCCATGACCGCCATGCCCAGGACCCATACCCCGGTCAGCAGTTGGGAGAGCGGGACGGAGTGGGCGTAGAAGGTGACGGTCCCATCCTCAGAGACCAGGAAGGGCCGGCCGGTCTCCTCAGTTTTCGTTGTGGAGTCCTCCGGTGAGGCGCCGCTTTGGTCCACAGCCACCACACCGGGAGTAGGAGACGGGGCGGCGTCGGTGCCGCTCTCCGTCTGGGCCTGGTTTGTAGGGAGAAGGTAGAGGGTGGTGTCCTGGATCTGCTGGGAGACTGCCTGCTCCACATTCTGAGAGGCGCTGAGCAGGGAGAAGGACACCGCCGGCAGATTCACCGGCACAAGAAGGCGCACCAGCACCACCAGCCACAAGCCGTATTGCAGCCGGCGGCTGAGCTTCCGGCCCAGCAGGGTCCGCAGCACCAGCACCGCGCCGATCAGCAAAGAGGAGGTGATGAGGGTGTCCTTCATCTGTCCTTCGCCTCCTTTGCCTGTTCCAGGATGGCGGAGAGCTCCTCCAGGTCCGCCTCCGTCAGAGCCCGGCTGGAGACCATGGCGTTGACCAGGGAGCCCAGGCTCCCGCCGTAGACCTTGCTGAGGAAGCTTTCCGTTTCCTCACGGGCAGCATCCTCCCGGAGAATGAGCGGGCTGTACTGCTTGGCCCGCTGGCCCTCGGTGTGGGTCACTGCGCCCTTGGCCTCCAAACGGGAGAGCATGGTGATGATGGTGTTTTTGGACCAGCCGGTCTCCTCCCGCAGGGCGGCGGTCAGCTCCGTGATGGTCCGGGGAGCGTGCTCCCAAAGGCGGTTCATCAGTTTCCATTCGCCATCGGAAAGACTTACGTTCATATCTGCACCTCCTCGGTATACATTTGTCTACCAGGAGTATAGCAGAGGAAAAGGCCGCCTGTCAATCCCCTGCCGGGAAAAGGAGGTTGAGCCCACGGGATAAAAAAACTCCGCCCGCCGGAAAGGGCGAACGGAGCGGGAAAGCAGAATCGGGACTTCAGGCCCGGCGCCACAAAAGGCGGCAGTCGGAGAATTCGGCGCTGAGCCGGCCCTGGTCCAGGAGGTAGGCCAAATAGGAGCGGATGGTGCTGCCCACCAGGACGTACTGGTTGAAATCCATGGTCAGCTGGTAGTGGGCAAAGACCTCCTGGAGGATCTCCTCAAAGCCCAGAGGCTCCCGGCACAGCTCCTCCAGCACGCCGCAGATCTCCAGCACCTTGTTCCGGTTCAGCTCCGCCAGGGGGCGGATGTTCTCCACCGGCTCAGCGTGGGCAGGGAGGAAGAGGCGGCCCTCCAGGGTGCAGACCTTGTCCAACGTCTCCAAATATGCGGCCACGTCATAGATGAAGTTGACGTGGTATTTCTCCACGATGTTGGCCCCGGACAGGCAGTCCGCCAGGAACCACACCCCATCCTCCGTGCCAAAGCCGCACATATCGAAGAAGTGGCCGGGGAGGGGCAGCATGGTCAGCCCTTTCGGCAGCACCTCCTCCGTCAGGACCTGGCAGTCGCTCTTCTGGGCCAGGAGGAACTTGTTCCGCAGGGGTTTAGGCGGAAAGCCGCCGTAGAGGAAGGCGGGCTCCAGAATGGGGTGGGAGGTGATGGCCGCGTCGATGCCCGGGGCGTAGGCAGGGGCATGGAGCCGCTGCTGCAGCAGGGCGTTGCCGCCGTTGTGGTCGGCGTTGGCGTGGGTGTTGAGGATGCTGTGCAGCGTCCAGCCCTGGGCCTCCAGGATCTTCTGCACCTTCCGGCCCGCATCCTTGTCGTTGCCGCTGTCGATGAGCACCGCCTCGGTATCGCTGAGCTTCCAGATGCCCATTTTGGCCGGACACTGGATATAGTAGGTGCGGGGAGCCACCTGAATGAGTTCATACATGGAAGGGACCTCCTTTTCCCGCCGATCCGCCGCAGTTCCGGACAGCGACAGGGACGGCACGTATTTCTTTGAAAAAGCCTATCATACCCGGGGCCGTTCGTCAATCCAAAGGAGGAAGCGCAAACCCAAGGTTGACCCGCCGCCGGGTTTATACTAAAATAGACAAGCTGAAAAAATGATGGAAAAAGCATGGTGAAAAAATGGAACAGTTTCAAACACGCTACGCTCTGGCCCGCCGCCGGGTCATCGAGCGGGACTTTATGACACTCAACCCCCAGCAGCGTCAGGCCGCCCTGGCCACGGAGGGGCCGCTGCTGCTGCTGGCCGGCGCCGGGTCCGGCAAGACCACGGTGCTGATCCAGCGGGTGTATAACCTTTTGACCTATGGTCGGGGCAGCGACACGGAGGAGGTGCCCCACTGGGCCACGGAGGAGGACCTGGATTTTCTGGAGCACTATCCCGAGGACCCTACAGAGGAAGAGCGGGAGAAGGCCCGGCATCTGTGCGCCGTGGAGCCGGCGGTGCCTTGGTCCGTCCTGGCCATCACCTTTACCAATAAGGCGGCGGGGGAGCTGAAGGAGCGGCTGGAGCGGCGCCTGGGCGCTGCTGCCGGGGACATCTGGGCCTCCACTTTCCACTCCGCCTGCGTGCGCATCCTGCGCCGGGACGCGGAAAAGATCGGCTTTGACAAGAACTTCACCATCTACGACACCGACGATTCCAAGCGGGTGGTGAAGGAGGTGGTCAAGCACCTGGGATTTGAGGAGAAGGCCTTCCCGCCCCGGGACGTGCTGGCGGTTATCAGCAATTCCAAGGACAAATATGAGACGGCCCAGGACTTTGCCGAAACCTGGGGCGAGAGCAGCGACTGGCGGATGAAGCGGATGTCCCGCATCTATACAGAGTACCAGCGGCGGCTGAAAGAGGCCAACGCCATGGACTTTGACGACATCATCTTCCACACGGTGGCGCTGCTGCAAAAGGACCGGGAGACCCGGGCGTTCTACCAGCGCAAGTTCCGTTACATCCTGGTGGACGAGTATCAGGACACCAACCACCTGCAGTATCTGCTGACCTCTCTTCTGGCCGGCGGGTACCAGAACCTTTGCGTGGTGGGTGATGACGACCAGTCCATCTACCGTTTCCGGGGCGCCAACATTGAGAACATCCTCAGCTTTGAGCAGCAGTATACCGGCGCCCGTACCATCCGCCTGGAGCAGAACTACCGCTCCACCCAGAATATCCTGGACGCGGCCAATGCCGTCATCCGCAACAACACCGGCCGGAAGGGAAAGACCCTGTGGACTGACAACGGCGCAGGGGAGAAGGTGACGGTCAAGACCGTGTTCAGCGAGGGGGACGAGGCCAACTATGTGGTCTCCTGCATCCTCAGCGACTACCGCCGGGGCCGAGCCTTTGGGGACAATGCGGTGCTCTACCGTATGAACGCCCAGTCCAATGCCTTGGAAGTGGCCCTCCGGCGCAACGGCGTGGCCTACCGCATCGTGGGCGGTATGAAGTTCTTCGACCGGGCCGAAGTGAAGGATATGCTCTCCTACCTGTGCGTCATCAACAACCCCAGCGATGATCTGCGCCTGCGGCGCATCATCAATACCCCCGCCCGGGCCATCGGCCCCACCACCGTGGAGCGGGTCCAGGCCCTGGCGGAGCGGGAGGGCTGCTCCATGTTCGACATCGCCCGGCAGGCTGGCGCCTACCAGGAACTGCGCACCGCTGCGGCCAAGCTGGAGAAGTTCGCCGCCATGATAGACGGCCTCCGGGACGCCCTGGAGACCATGGACCTGCCGGAGTTTTACGAGGAGGTCTGCTGCCGCAGCGGCTACACCCAGGCGCTGGAGGAGAAAAACGACGTGGAGAGCCGGGCAAGACTGGAGAACGTCCAGGAGCTCAAGTCCAGCATCCTGAACTTTTTGGAGAATGACCCGGAGGACCGGACCCTCTCCGGCTTCCTCAATGAGATCGCCCTTTTCACCGATCTGGACGCCGTCAACGCCGACGAGGACGCGGTGACGCTGATGACCATTCACTCCGCCAAGGGCCTGGAGTTCCCGGTGGTGTATGTGGTGGGCATGGAGGAGAGCCTGTTCCCCGGCATCCGGGCCATCGGCGAGATGGACGAGATGGAGGAGGAGCGGCGGCTTTGCTATGTGGCCATGACCCGGGCCAAGGAGAAGCTCTTCCTGACCAACGCCCGCCAGCGGATGCTCTACGGCCGCACCAGCAGCAATATGCCCTCCCGGTTCCTGGAGGAGATCCCCCAGCAGAACATGGAGTGGCTCAGCAAGCCGGAGCCCCGCCGCAGCGGCTGGGACGAGGGCTGGGGCGGCGAGGAGTCCTTTGGAGGCTTCGGTTCCACCTCCGGGCTCACCGCTTCCTCCGGTCGCACCGGCGGCTTTGGCGGCGCGGGTACCGGTACCAGAGCTGGCGTTTCCGGCGGACTTCGATCTGCTGCCGGAGCGCGACCTGTATCCCGGAGCGCAGCCTCTGCCCGATCCGCCGCGGCATCTCCCCGGGCGGGAACGTCCCTCTCCTTGCAGCAGGGAGATATGGTGGAGCACACCGCCTTCGGTAAGGGCATGGTGGTCTCTGTCCGGCCTATGGGCGGCGACGCGCTGCTGGAGGTGGCTTTCGATAACGTGGGAACCAAGAAGCTGATGCTCAAATCCGCCGGCAGCCATATGAAAAAGCTGTAAGACAACGCAGCATATATACAAAAATGCCGAGGGAATTTCCCTCGGCGTTTCTTTTATCGTTCCAGAAGCTTGATGATCTTTCCAATCCCCAGCAGAGCCGCTCCCCAGAGCAGGGAAAAGATCCAGATGGGCAGCGTGTCGGAAAAGTTGTAGACGATGCGTTCCATCCGGGAGATGGAATAGCCACTTCGGATGCCGTACAGCAGCCCTGCCACCAGGACCGCGGTACCCAGGTAGGTGCACAGGATCCCCACCGCGGAAGGCAGCTTGTCCCGGGGTGGGGAGATCTCCCCATAGAGCAGCTGCTCAACGGGAACCTCCAACACCTCCGCCAGAGATTTCAGGCTCTCGATATCCGGCAGGGATTTTCCGCCCTCCCAGTTGGAGATGGTCTGTCTCGTCACGTGCAGGCGCTCCGCCAAAGCCTCCTGCGATAATCCCGCCCGCTTGCGCGCGGCACAGATGAATTGTCCGATGGGGCTGGAAGTTTTTGAAAACATAGGAAAGCCTCCTTTTCAGATGGAAGAATCATACCATCTGGGGCCTTTGCGCACCAGCAAAGATTCTTTGCAGAAGCACTGAAAGCAGGTTCGAAACGGACGGCGTCCTATTTGGTATACAGCAGTTCCTCAAAGCTGCGGATATAGACGTCGCAAAAGCCCTCCATCTCCTTCTGGTCACCGCTGTAATAGTCGTCGTAAACGCCCACCACCCGCATCCGGGCCTCCCGGGCGCCCCGGCAGGCGGACAGGGAGTCGTCAAACACGGTGCACCGCTCCGGTTCCACACCGGCCTCCCGGGCGGCGGTGCGCCAGACTTCCGGGTCCTGCTTCACAAGGCCCAGCTCCTGGGCATAGGTGACCCGCTCAAAGTATTTCTCCAGATCATGGCGGCGCAACGCCGCCTCGCAGTGGACGCGGAGGCTGGAGGTCACCACCGCCATCCGCCGGCCCTCATTTTTGCACTGCTTGAGATAGGCCCGAACGCCGGGTTTGATGGGGACGGTGCGGGCATAGGCGTCTCCCGCCAGGGCCATCCACTCGTCCATGATCTCCTGGCAGGACTCATTGAGGTGGCAGAAGTCCTTGGTGAACTGGGCGGCTATGGGAAAAATGGAGTGGGCCACGCCCTCATAATAGGCGTGGGTATAGGGCAGGCCCCGCCGGGCCAGAAAGGTCCGGTCCACCTCCCGCCACACGGAGTTGGAATCCAGCAGCGTACCGTCCAAATCAAAGAGAAACAGGCTTTCGCTCGTCATTTCTTGTCCTCCTTTTCCAGCCAGAACCGCCAGGGGAATTCTACGGCCTCCTGGGCGTAGTCGATGCCGATCCGAGGTCCCCGGCACATCTTTTCCGGCACTGTCGGAGGGGAGGGGAGCCCTCCATCCTCCGCCCGGTCGCAGACAAACAGAGTGTCCCCGGTCAGGTCCATCCCATTTTCTACCTTGGTAAGGGATAATCCTTTACAGAGTTTGCCGGGACCGTCCAGAAAATGCCTGCGCTGGTAGGGAGTCAGCTGGGCAAAAGGGCGGGAGAAGCGCAGCAGGCTAATGGAGTCCGGATTGCCCACAGGTTCCGCGCCTCGGATCAGAACGGCAGCCGGTTCCCCCTCTGGCTCCGTGACGAAGTTCAAACAGTGGTACATTCCATAGATGAGGTAGATATAGGCGTGGCCCGGCGGAGCGAAAAGAGTCTCGGTCCGGGCGGTACGGCGATAGCCGTAGGCGTGGCAGGCCTTGTCGCACCGGCCCACATAGGCCTCAGTCTCCGTGATGCGGCATACCAGATCACCGCCTTGGGGCAGGCGGCGGACAATGTATTTGCCCAGCAGTTGCTGGGCGATCTCCACCGTGTCGCCCAGATAAAATTCCCGGGGAAGCCTTGCCATTTCCTCACCTCTGTGGTAACATTTTAAAGTTACGAAATGCAAATATACTTTCGTAAGTTACTATTTTACCATGGTTTTGGAGTGGGAGCAAGATGAAAACAAATCGCATCCGGCAAAATGTGTTTCCCGTTCTGGCTGCCTTTATCTGGGGCACAGCCTTTGTGGCCCAGAGTATGGGGGCCGATTATGTGGAACCCTTTACGTTCAACGCTGCCCGGTCTCTGGTGGCGGCGGTAGTGCTGAGCCTGGGCCTGGGGATTTTTCGGCTTGTGCGGCCCCAGGAGGATCACCGCACTCCTGTCCAGCGGCGGCAGGATCGGCGGGAGCTGCTTCTGGGCGGCTTTTGCTGCGGTACGGCTCTGGCAGTGGCCACCAATTTTCAGCAGCTGGGCCTGGGCTCCACCAGCGCCGGAAAGGCCAGCTTCATTACGGCCCTTTATATCGTTCTGGTACCGATCTGCGGCCTCTTTTTCCATAAAAAGGTGACACCAATCATCTGGGCCAGCGTGGCCCTGGCGGTGGTGGGACTGTACTGCATCTGCGTCAAGGAGGGCTTTTCCATCGCTCCCGGTGACTTCTATGTGCTGCTGTGTGCCTTCTGCTTCACCGCCCATATCCTCTGCATCGACCACTTCACCCAGCGGGTGGACGGCGTACCTTTGAGTTGTGTGCAGTTCCTAGTGGCCACCATTTGGAGCGCTCTGGGCATGGTGCTGACGGAGAGTCCCACGGTGGCGGGGCTTCAGGCCAGCCTGCTGCCTATCCTCTATGTGGGTATCTTCTCCAGCGGAGTGGCCTACACGCTGCAGATCCTGGCCCAAAAGGGCTCCAATCCCACGGTGGTGTCGCTGCTTTTGAGTCTGGAGGCTGTGTTCGGAGCTCTGTCGGGTGCAGTGATCCTCCACGAGCGCATGAGTACGCGGGAGTATTTCGGCTGTGCGATCATGCTGGCAGCGGTGGTACTGGCCCAACTGCCCATGCCGAAAAAGCGGACCGCTCCTGCTGCGGAGCAGCCGGCAACAAAGTAAAAAGGAGGTCCTTGGGGAACCTCTGCGGGAGGGAACACGTCTTCGCGTGTTTCCTCTCGTTTTTTTGTGTTGGACAAACGGAAGGGACCATGCTATAATAAACTGATTTATTATGTAGTAAGGTGATGAATTTATGCGTATCGACGTGTTGGGCGTCGGCTTTGATAATCTGACGATGCAAGAGGCCGTGGCCCAGGGCGTGGCACTTCTGGAACAGGAGGGCTGCCACTATGTGGTCACGCCGAATCCTGAGATCGTGGAAACCTGCCGGGAGAATCCTGCGGCCCGGGACGCTGTCAATAGGGCAGACTTGGTACTGCCGGATGGTGTGGGCATCATCAAGGGCGCCCGGATCTTAGGCACGCCTATGAAGGAAAAGACGCCGGGCATCGAATTTGCCTCCCACCTGATGGAGGAGATGGGGCGCCGGGGAAAATCCCTCTACCTGTTGGGCGCCAAGCCCGGTGTGGCGGAGGCCGCGGCCCAGCGGCTGCAGGAGCAGCACCCCGGACTGCGGATCGCAGGCACCCATGACGGCTATTTCAAGGAAGACGGCCCTGTGGTGGAGGCCATCGCCGCCAGCGGAGCGGACTGCGTGTTTGTCTGCCTGGGCGCCCCCAAGCAGGAGCTGTGGATGGCGAAGAACGGACCGGCCACCGGCGCAAGACTCCTGTGTGGACTGGGCGGCAGTCTGGATGTGTTTGCCGGCGTGGTGGAGCGGGCGCCTAAGTTCTGGTCCGACCATGGGCTGGAGTGGTTTTACCGCCTGCTGCACAATCCCAGCCGTATCGGCCGGATGATGAAGCTGCCCCTGTTTCTGGTTCATGTGAAGGCGGAGAAGAGGAAACGGAAATGAGCGGCAAACTGATCGTATTTGAAGGGACCGACGGCTCCGGGAAAACCACCCAGGTCCAGCTGCTCAGCCAGCGTTTGACCCGGGAGGGTGTGGATTTTCGCATCATCGATTTTCCCCGCTATGGAAATCCCTTCGCTGAACCGGCCAAACTGTATCTGGAGGGAGCTTTGGGAAAAAAGGCGGGAGACGTGAACGCCTACGCCGCTTCGGTGCTCTTTGCGGTGGACCGCTTTGCCTCCTACCGGGAGGACTGGGGGAAGGACTATGAGGCGGGAAAGCTGATCTTGGCCAACCGTTACACCACCTCCAACGCAGTCCATCAGGCCTCCAAGCTGCCCCCGGAGGAGCAAAAAGCCTTTGTGGACTGGCTCTTTGATCTGGAATATGGCCGACTGGGCCTGCCAAAGCCCTCTCTGGTGGTGTATCTGGATGTACCCACGGAACTGACAGAGCGGCTTATGCGTCAAAGAGAGGAGAAGACCGGCACCCATGCCGACATCCATGAGCGGGACGAGAGCTATCTGCGCAGCTGCCGCAGCAGCGCCCGGGAGATCGCCTCGGCGTGCGGCTGGTCGGTGGTGGACTGTGCCGCCGGCGGTCGGATGCGTACGGCAGAGGAGATCCATGAAGAGGCCTATCAGTTGGTCCGCAACTACCTGTAAAGGTATTTTATGGAGCGTCACAGGGAGAAAAGTTTCCTGGGAAAAGTTTAACAAGGCCTAAAAAAGGCAAGTATGAAACCAGCGCCGCCAGGCGTGCGGATCCCGCATGAAGCATACGCGGACCAGACAACTGTCTATCGTTTCATCTCAAAGGAGGTCCAGGCGATAACAGTGGAGATCCCCCATTTGCCGGGGGAGACATATCCCTTTTCTATTTGCGCCGCGCACAGCGCGGAATGGAGGATTTTTATGGCAAATTTTGAGCGACACGACACAACTGATTGGGATTCTGAGCAGGTGCGCCGCAGTACCCAGTCCTCTGAGGAGCGTACAGCCTCCTCCCATCGGCGCAAACGGAGGAGAAAAAACCTGGGCGGCCGTGCACTTTATTTTATCTGCGTGGTGGCGGCATCCGCTATTTTGGCAGGTGTAGGCTGGCTGCTGGCCAATGACCTATGCGCCTTCAACAAGGCACCTAAAACTGTAGTGCTGGAAGTGACGGAGACGGATACCTTCAGCTCTGTAGCAACTCGTTTGAAAGAGGAAGAGTTGATAGAGTATAAGTGGTTCTTTAAGCTCTTTGGCGCTTTCTCTCATGCCAGCGACAAGATCGAGCCGGGTGTCTATGAGCTCAACACCGATATGGACTACCGGGCATTGATCTCCGCCATGAGCACCGGTGCCACCAGCACCAGCACTGAAACAGTCACCGTTACCATTCCGGAGGGCTACACGGTGAAGCAGATCATCTCTCTGCTGGCGGAAAGTGGAGTCAGCACAGAGGAAGCCCTGACGGAGACGGCGGAAAATGCCACCTTTGACTTCTCCTTTGTGGACAATGAAAATCTGGGCGATCTGTCCAGACTGGAGGGATATCTCTTCCCGGACACCTATGAGTTCTATGTGGGCGAGCAGTCTTCCTCGGCGCTGACCCGTCTTTTGAAGAATTTTGAGACCAAAATGATGAACGATGAAATGAAGGCCAAGGTGGAGAGCTCCGGCCGCAGCCTGCAGGAGATCGTCATTATTGCCTCTTTGATCGAAAAGGAGACCGACGGCACCGACCAGGCCAATATCGCCTCGGTGATCTACAACCGTCTGGCCGATACCGGCAGCCACGGCACTTACGGAATGCTCAATATCGACGCGGCGCTCCTCTATGGTCTGCCGGAGGATCACACCGGCGGACTGACCAACGAGGACAAGGAGTATGACAGCCCCTATAACCTCTATAAGTACGCCGGCCTGCCCCCCACAGCCATTGCCAACCCGGGTCTGGCCGCATTACAGGCGGCTGTGGAGCCGGCATCTACCAACTACTATTACTATGCTCTGGGCAAGGATGGAAAGCACCACTTCTCCACCACCCTCGAGGAGCACAATGCGTTCCTGAACAGCGGGGAATATGGCGGCTGATATGAAAGAGAGAAAAAAACCTGAGCTTCTGGCCCCGGCGGGGGATATGGAGAAGCTGCGCATGGCGGTGCTCTACGGTGCCGATGCGGTGTATCTGGCGGGGACCAGCTTTGGGATGCGCTCCTTTACCGCAAACTTCACCGACGAGGAGCTGCCCCAGGCGGTGGACTATGCCCACCGCCATGGGGTACGTGTCCACTGCACGGTGAACACCATGCCCCGCAACGATGAGGCGGACGCCCTGCCTGCCCACCTGGAAAAGCTCCAGGCGGTGGGGGTGGACGCCCTGATCGTGGCGGATCTGGGATGCTTTGCCCTGGCGGGGAAGTATGCTCCCCGGTGCGAACGCCACATCTCCACCCAGGCCAGCATCTCCAACTATGAGAGCGCCCGGGCCTGGTACGACTTGGGCGCCAAGCGGGTGATCCTGGCCCGGGAGCTGAGCCTGGAGGAGATCCGAACCATCCGGGAAAAGACGCCCCGGGAGCTGGAGATCGAGGCCTTCGTCCACGGCGCCATGTGCGTGAGCTATTCCGGCCGGTGCCTTCTGAGCAACTATATGACCGGCCGGGACTCCAACCGGGGCGCCTGCGCCCAGCCCTGCCGCTATCAGTACTATCTGATGGAGGAAAAGCGCCCGGGGGAGTACTTCCCGGTGTTTGAGGACGAAAAGGGCACCTATATCATGAACTCCCGGGATATGTGTATGATCGACCATCTGGACGATCTGATGGATGCGGGCCTGAACAGCCTCAAGATCGAGGGCCGGGCTAAGAGCGCCTACTATGCCGCCATCGTCACCGGCGCCTATCGGCACTGTTTGGACGATGTGGCCGCCGGACGGCCGGTGGACTCGGTGTGGCGGGACGAGGTGGAGCATGTGAGCCACCGTCGCTATTCCACGGGCTTTTACTACGGCCAGCCGGGGCAGTACTGTGAGAGCGCCCGGTATATTCGCCAGTGGCAGGTCTGCGCCATCGTCACGGCGTGCAGCAATGACGGCATGGCCACGCTGTCGCTGCGCAATAAGTTCCGGGCAGGAGACACGGTGGAGATCGTGGGCCCGGATACCAAGCCCTTTTCCATGACGGTCCCGGAGATGGAGGACATGGAGGGGCAGGCTCTGGAGGAGCCCCGGACGCCCCAGATGCTGTTTCGGATGCGTCTGCCCGCGGCGGTGCCGGCCTATTCCATTGTGCGGCACGCTGTAGAGCTGTCTGCAAAATAAGAAGAAAGGGTCGCAAGGAAACCATGAATACGGATGTCGTGATCGTCGGGGCGGGCCCCGCCGGGATTTTCACCGCGCTGGAGATGCTGAAAAAGGGAAGTCGGCAGAAGATCGTGATGGTGGAGAAGGGACAGAGTGTGGAAAAGCGCCACTGTCCCAAAGACAAGACTGGCCGCTGCATGAACTGCAAGCCCTACTGCCATATCACCACCGGTTTTTCTGGTGCCGGTGCCTTTTCCGACGGCAAGCTGTCCCTGAGCTATGAGGTGGGCGGCGATCTGCCCACGCTGATCGGAGAGGATCTGGCCCAGGAGACCATCCACTATGCCGATGGGATCTATCTGGAGTTCGGTGCCGATACCCATGTGGAGGGCATCGGCAACACCGAGGAGGTCAAGGCCATCCGCAAGCGGGCCATTCAGGCGGGACTGAAGCTGGTGGACTGTCCCATCCGGCACCTGGGCACGGAGAAGGCCCAGAGCCTGTACCTGGCCATTGAGCGTTATCTCCAATCCCATGGAGTGGAGATCCTCTTTGGCTATGAGTGTCACAATATCATTCTGGAGGGGGATGTGTGCCGGGGCGTCATCGTCAGTGACCGCCATCAGGAGATGGAGATCCGCGCCAAGCATACCATCGTGGCCGCCGGCCGCCGGGGGGCGGACTGGCTGGAGAGCATCTGCGCAGAGCACAACATCGCCCACCAGCCTGGCACCGTGGACATCGGCGTCCGGGTGGAGGTCCGCAACGAGATCATGGAGACGGTGAACCGGGTGCTGTATGAGTCCAAGCTGGTAGGCTATCCCAAGCCCTTCAAGAACAAAGTCCGCACCTTCTGCCAGAATCCCGGCGGCTTTGTCAGCCAGGAGAACTACGACAACGACCTGGCGGTGGTCAACGGCCACAGCTATGAGGAGCTCAAGTCCGACAACACCAATCTGGCCATCCTCTGCTCCCACAACTTCAGCGTCCCCTTTAACCAGCCCATTGCCTACGCCCAGAAGGTGGGTGAGCTGACCAATATGCTGGGCGCGGGCCATATTCTGGTCCAGCGCTTCGGCGATATTCTGGACGGCAAGCGCACCTGGGACAAGGAACTGGCCCAGTCCAACGTCCGGCCCACGCTGCCGGACGCCGTGGCAGGAGATATCACTGCCGCTATGCCCTATCGGGCTATGTGCAATATCATCGGCTTTATTCAGGCGGTGGACCAGGTGGTGCCTGGCTTTGCCTCCTATGAGACGCTGCTGTACTCCCCGGAGCTGAAGTTCTACTCCAACCGGGTGAAGATGGACACAGACTTCAACACCAACGTCCACGGGCTTCACTGCTTGGGTGACTCCTCCGGCTGGACCAGGGGACTGATGATGGCCTCGGTCATGGGCGTGCTCATGGGCCGCAAATTGGCTCAGGACGAGTAATTTTCCAGAAGCAAAACGACCCGGAAGGGGAGGCCCCCTTTCCGGGCTGTTTTTTGTCCAAGCCCCGGAAAAAGGGCAGCAATACGCCCTCCGGCGGGGAAAATTTCACCTGAATTCCGGGGGCAACCTGAGGTTGACAAAGTTCCACCTGCTGCGTTCTTGCCTTTTTCGGGTCCTTGGCCTATCATCGGAGCATCCCAAGAGAAAGAGAGTCGTTTCCCTATGATGTTTTCAGAAAAGCTCATTTGTCTCCGCCGGGAGCGGGGACTGTCCCAGGAACAGCTGGCGGACCAGCTGGGGGTCACCCGCCAGTCTGTCAGCAAGTGGGAGTCCGGCGCAGCAATGCCGGAGCTTGTAAAGTTAATTTCCTTGTCGGAAATGTTTGATGTCACCCTGGATTACCTGGTGAAGGACGCCGTGGAGGAGCGGGGGAGCAGCCGGCAGGAGCCCTCACGGACGGACACGGCCCGGCTGGAGAGGAAGCTGGACGATCTCAGCCGCAGCTACCGCAGCAGCTTTGGCCCGGTGTTTGCCTACACCAGCCGCCTGCGGCTCTTTGGGGTACCGTTGCTGTGCGTCCGCTTCGGCCGGGAGCGCAACCCTACGCCCCGTACCACCGCGGTGGGCATTGTGGCCGTGGGCAATTTTGCCTTGGGTGTGGTGAGCCTGGGGCTCATCTCCGCGGGCCTTTTCTCCCTGGGGATGATCTCCTTTGGCCTTTTGGCCTTGGGTGTGGTGGCCGTGGGCGGCGGAGCCCTGGGGGTGACAGCTGTGGGCGTGTACGCCGCGGGCGTGTCCGCCTGCGCCCTAAAGATCGCCGTGGGCGTGGCGACCGCCTCCGCGGACACGGCGGTGGGCAAGGAGGCCAATGCTGTCCACACACTGCTGTGGGGCAGCGGACTGACGAGGGAAGAGGTAGAGGCCTTTCTTCTGGCCCATCATGATGGTTTGTGGCGGCCGCTTGTGCGGCTTCTGAGCTTTTTCGGCGCCCATATCCAGTGAGAAAACCGTTGACAACGGGGAGAATTGTGCTAAAATAAGTCAGTAATCAGACAGACGCTGCGACGGAACCAGCCGTTCCAGGTCCGGACCAAAGCGAGAGGGGAAGCGGTGCGAGCCCCTTGGTCCCGGCGGACGGCAGCCACTCCCGAGCGCTCCGCGACGAGCGGAACGGTTCATCCCCGTTATCCGATGGCTAAGATGTCCCTGCAAAGGGAATAATTAGGGTGGTACCGTGAAGCGCAGCCTTCGCCCCTAACCGGGGCGGAGGCTTTTTCATTTCCGCCTGAGGCGGCAAAGCAAAAGAGAAGAAATTAAATTTAGGAGGAAGAAATATATGTCACATCCCTACTACGGACTCAATGAGCTGCGGGAGATGTTCCTGAGCTACTTTGAAAGCAAAGGCCACCTGCGGCTGCCCAGCTTTTCCCTGATTCCCCCCGCAAATGACAAGTCCCTGCTGCTGATCAACTCCGGCATGGCGCCCATGAAGACCTGGTTTACCGGAGAGGAGGAGCCTCCCCGCCATCGGGTATGTACCTGCCAGAAGTGCATCCGTACCGGCGACATTGAGAACATCGGAAAAACCGATCGCCACGGCACCTACTTTGAGATGCTGGGCAACTTTTCCTTCGGTGACTATTTCAAGAAGGAGGCCATTCCCTTCTGCTGGGAGTTCCTGACCAAGGTGGTGGGCCTGGAGGAGGATTGCCTGTATCCCTCCATCTATCTGGATGATGAAGAGGCCTTTGAGATCTGGAACAAGGACATCGGTATCCCGGCGGAGAAGATCTTCCGCTTCGGCAAGGAGGACAACTTCTGGGAGCACGGCTCCGGCCCCTGCGGCCCCTGCTCCGAGGTGTACTATGACCGTGGCCCCGAGCACGGATGCGGCAAGCCGGGCTGCACCGTGGGCTGCGAGTGTGACCGGTATATCGAGGTGTGGAACAACGTCTTCTCCCAGTTTGACAACGACGGCGAGGGCAACTACACAGAGCTCAAGCAGAAAAACATCGACACCGGCATGGGCCTGGAGCGTCTGGCCTGCGTGGTGCAGAACGTGGGCTCCCTCTTTGATGTGGACACGGTGATGAATATCACCAACAAGGTCAGCTCCATCACCGGCGCCCATTACGGCGAGAGCCACAAGACCGATGTCAGCCTCCGGGTTATCACCGATCACATCCGTTCTTCCGTTATGATGATCTGCGACGGTGTGCTGCCCTCCAATGAGGGCCGGGGCTATGTGCTGCGCCGCCTGCTGCGCCGGGCTGCCCGCCACGGCAAGCTCCTGGGTGTGAACCACGCCTTTTTGTATGAGGTGGTGGACACGGTGATCCACGAGAATGAGGTGGCCTATCCCGATCTGCGGGAGAAACAGGCCTATATCACCAAGGTCATCCGCACCGAGGAGGAGAACTTCGCCAAGACCATTGACGGCGGCATGAAAATCTATGACGAGATGCTCTCCGCCCACAAGGCGGCGGGGGAGACGGTCTTCTCTGGTGCCGACGCCTTCAAGCTCTATGATACCTTCGGCTTCCCCATCGATTTGACTTTGGAGATGGCCGAAGAGGCAGGCATGAGCGTGGATAAGGACGGCTTCAATGCCCTGATGGAGGAGCAGCGCCAGCGTGCCCGGAAGGCTCGGGAGGCTCTGGGCGATCTGGGCTGGGCCGGCATCGAGTTCGGTTCCGATATGCCTGCCACCGAGTTTGTGGGCTATGACAAGGAGAGCGTCCAGGGCAAGGTGCTGGCCATCGTGGTGGACGGCGAGCTGCGGGACGAGATCGTGGCCGGTGCCGAGGCCACGCTGGTACTGGACCAGACCACTTTCTACGCTGAGATGGGCGGTCAGGTGGCGGACCACGGCACCATCACCTGCGGCGAGAATGTCTTTGCCGTCCGGGATGTGCAGAAGAACAAGGGCGGCAAGTTCCTCCACACGGGCAAGCTGACTCGAGGCGAGATGAAGGTGGATGATGAAGTGACCACCGCCATCGACGCGGAGCGCCGCAAGGCCATTCGTCGGGCCCACAGCGCTACCCATCTGCTGGACGCGGCGCTCAAAAGGGTGCTGGGCGACCATGTGCATCAGGCCGGCTCTCTGGTGGAGCCCGACCGGCTGCGCTTTGACTTTACCCACTTTGAGGGTATCACCCCTAAGCAGTTGACGGAGATCGACAAGCTGATCAATGATGCTATCCTGGAGGGCTATCCCGTGGTGACAGAGATCCTGCCCATTGAGGAGGCCAAGCGCAAGGGCGCCGTGGCTATCTTCGGTGAGAAGTACGGTGAGACGGTCCGTGTGGTGGAGATGGGCGACGTGTCCATGGAGTTCTGCGGCGGCACCCATGTGGATAACACCGCCAAGGTGGGTCCCTTCCGCATCAAGTCTGAGGGCTCCGTGGCCTCCGGCGTGCGGCGCATCGAGGCCACTGTGGGTAAGCAGAGCCTGGAGACCATGAACCGCAACCAGGAGCTGCTGTTCCGGGTTTCTGAGGTGATGAAGACCACTCCCGGCGATCTGGCCGCCAAGGCGGAGCAGCAGGTCAACGAGATGAAGGAGCTGCGCCATGCTTTGGAGAAGTTCAAGGCTGAGGCTTCCTTGGGCGAGGCACGGAACTTCCTCATGTCTGCTAAGGACGTGTGCGGCGTGAAGGTCCTCACCGCCATCAAGGACGGCATGGACGCCGCCGCTCTGCGGCAGATGGGTGACTTCCTCCGGGATAAGGAGCCCAATGTGGTGGCTGTGCTGGCCTCTGTCAATGGAGAGAAGATCACCTTCCTGGCTACCTGCGGCAAGGAGGCTGTGGCCAAGGGCATCAAGGCTGGCGATCTGGTCAAGCAGGTCTGCTGCTGCTGCGGCGGCAAGGGCGGCGGCAAGCCCGACAGCGCCATGGGCGGCGGCAGCGACGTTCTCAAGCTGGACGACGCGCTGGCCCAGGTGGACGACTTCGTGGCCGGCAAGCTGGGCAACTGATCGGTTTTCGGGCGGTTTCTTCCCGAAAGACTTTGACGAGTGAAAAGGATTCCCGCCGGGCTCATGTCCGGCGGGAATCTTAATAGGGAAAGGAGAGATACCGATGGCTTCCAGAGAGGACTGGAGACGGTTCGCAGCGCTGCAAATCGACTTCTCCGCCATCCAGTTAGAGCCCCAGGACCAAGAGCATTATTTCTGCACCCCGGAGGGAGCGGAGATCATCGGTTGGTGCAACGGCATCCATTTCATCCTTCTGCCTGGGGATGAGGCGGTGTACTGCGTGAGTCCCGAGATGGGGGAGGAGGGCACTTTCGTTCTGCCGGTGGCCGGCGATTTTCGGGAGTTTCTCTCCTTTTTGCTCTACTGCCGCGGCGCCAGCGCTTTGGAGCAGATCGCCTGGTTTTCCCGGGAACAGATTGAGGATCTGTTGCGGGAAGATCGGGATTGCGAGGCAAGGGACGAGCTGCCGTAATACTATGGGGCCCAGAGACAGGCACTGCGCACCATTGAGGAGGCATTTTCGCTTGGCCCCCGGGAGCCCTATGAGCGGGTGAGGGCCCTGCAAAAGGCCTTTGATCCATCTGTACTGACCTTCTCCGACGAGTACTATGAGGTACTGGGCTTGGAGAATCCCCGGAAAACGGAGGAAAAGAAAAGCGGAGAGGAGCCGGCTGCTTTTTGCATGGAGGCTTCCTTTCCGGAAAAGAAACCGGAATAAAACTGTGATGAGCCAGGAGAAATTATAAAATGCTTCCCAAAGATCCCTATATACTTTTGAGTTATGTAAATACGCAGCTTCGGGATCAGTATGCCAGTCTGGAGGAGCTGTGCAGCGCGCTGGACGCAGACCGGGCGGCCCTGTGCCAAACCCTGGAGGGGCTGGACTATCGGTATGATCCGGTGTATAATCAATTTATCTGAAATGGAACAAGGAAAGGAGGAAATTGTATGTCCGATTGTCTGTTTTGCAAGATCATCGCCGGGGAGATCCCCAGCAGCAAGGTCTATGAGGATGACGTCTGCTTTGCCTTCAACGACATCGCACCCCAGGCGCCTACCCATTTCCTGGTGATTCCCAAGGAGCACATCCGGTCTGTCTCCCAGATCAGCGCCGAGAACAGCGCAGTGGTAGCCCATATCTTTGAGGTCATTGCCAAGCTGGCCAAGGAGCAGGGGATGGAGAGCTACCGTGTGGTCTCCAACATCGGCGACCAGGCGGGGCAGAGTGTGCACCACCTGCACTTCCACGTGCTCAGCGGCCGTGACATGACCTGGCCTCCGGGCTAAGGCCTGGTCGCGGAAGGCCCGCAGAGCGGGCCCGGGGCGAAGCCCCGTACAAGTGTTTTTGCCTCAGGCAAAAACCTTGGCGCAGGGGCGATTCACTCGCCCCGAGCAGATGAAATGGAAGGGGACCCCGGCGGGCGGGAGCCCGATGGGGCAGAGCAGGCGGGGCAGAGCGTGCACCACCTGCACTTCCATGTGCTCAGCGGTCGTGATATGACCTGGCCTCCGGGCTAAATAGCATAAAAACTGAAAACGCCGTCCTTGCCTGAAGCAAGGGCGGCGTTTTTACGAATGAAACAGCAGGGACCGCTAATGCGGTCCCTGCTGAGTTTTTCAGTAGAAAAAATCAACCCTGAGTGGCAGTCATATCTACCTCTTCAAACTTGGAGAAATCAGGATAGGTGATCTTTACGCTGTCGCCGGTGGCGTTGATGGTCAGCGCCACATCCGCGGTGCAGTTCATCTTCAGGCTGGCAGAGGTGCCTTCGCCGGCGTCAATGTTCATGGTCATATCCATGTCCATAGAGGCCGTGCAGTCCTTCAGCTGACCATTGGTCACGGTATAGACATAGGAGCAGTCCTTCAGATTCAGAGCGAGATCCAAACCAGCCATCTGCTCCTCCGGCAGAACACCTGTCAGAGTGCTCAGCAGGTCATTGACCATACCGGCCATGGCATCGTTCATGGTCAGAGTATAGATTGTGCTGGTACCGGAGGTCTTGGCGGTAATGGTGTCCACCATAGGCAGCATGGCGCCGCTCATCTGGGTGCTCATGTCCAGAAGCTGCTGATAGGAAGACAGGAATTCGTCCATCCCCTCCAGCTTGTACTTATAGGAACTGCCGTCGCTTTCCATGTAGATCCAGCCGTCCTTCAGCCACTCCTTCATCACCATGGTCTCACCCATAGTGGACATTTCCATGGAGAGAGCCAGCTGGGGCTGCTCACCGGAAAGGATCATCTGAATCTGGCCTTTGCCGGTGAGATCCATCTGCATGGAGTCGCTGGAGGTGGTGCCAGACTCGGTGGCGTCCATGGCCATATTCAGCTTCATGGTCATGTCAAAATCGGCGTCCACATTGCCGCTCATAGTGGCGGAAGAGGCATCCAACAGGGCGCGGTAGGTCTCGATCTTCTCCGTGATGGGCTTGGCGGCCTCAGCATCTACAGAGCCGCTTTCCACCAGGCTGTCCAGCAGATAGGTGCTGCCGTCCTTGAGGTCAGTGCCCAGAGCCTGATAGGTGACAGCGGCCAGATCATCCCGCAGGAAGGTGCCTCCCAGCATGGAAGTCTCAAAAAGCCCCTTGGTCATAGCAAAGTTCAGAGCATCAGCATACTCAAAATCCTTGCCGTCCTGATAGCCCAGGGCCCGCAGCAAAAACACCACATACTGCTGTGAACCGCAGCTGGCACGAGAGGTAAAGGTGGTCTCCGTGGTGCCCTTAGTGATGCCGTTGGTATACAGCCATGCCACATAGGGGGCTACAGAGTCACTGACATCGGTAAAGGGATGAGAGATGGTCCCGGCAGCATAGTCCTCCGCTGCCTTTTCCTCAGCACCATAGAGTCGGACCAGCATGATGGCAGCCTCGGAACGGGTGGGAGCACGATCCAGTTCAAAGCCCTGCTCCGTGCCACGGAACATGCCGATCTTGGACAGGTCCTCTGCCGCAGCGTCATAGGTGGACGCGGAGGCGGTCACAGCCAGTGCCGCAGTCAGCACCAGCACAGTGACCAGCGTGGTCAGAAAACGCTTCATATCTAGATCTCCTTTCGTTTTGACGGCAACGCCGTTTTCTCTATTCTATACCACGGATATACTACCGTCAAGGTATGAGGAGGGCGCGGAGACGGCAGACAGGGGATTTTGGGGTGGCATTCCCGTTAGGAAACTGTTATAATATCTCATACCTGTTATCCGGAGCAGCGGCTCGGGATAACGGGGCAGTCAGATGCGTTTTGGGGAATGGAAATGCGCAAGTTGATGACGCTGGCCCTGGCCTTTTCCGCCGGGGTATTTTCGGTCCAGTACCTGCTGCCAGACCAATGGATCCTGCCGGGAGCCGCTCTGGTGCTGGCAGTGTTTTTCGCGGCCATTTTCCTGCCCGGAAGCATCTGGCGCCGCCGGGTCCTGCTGGCGGCGGCCGGACTGTACCTGTCTTTGGTCTGGTGCTACGTCTATGCCGACCTGGTCCAGCGGCCCATGGAGGCGCTGGCCGGGAACTATGTCTCAGACACGGTGCTGGAGGTCTGCGACTGGCCGGAGGAGACAGACTACGGAGCTCGAGTCACCTGTCGGATACGGCAGGAGGGAATTCGGTTTGGAAAGGTGGTCTGTTACGGTCAGCGGGAACTGCTGACGCTGCGGCCGGGCGACCAGCTCCAGGGCGATGTCTATTTTTCCAGTGCTGCCCAGGTGGATGATACCGACATCACCACATTTACCTCCCGGGGTGTCTTTTTGCTGGCCTATTTCCGGGAGGAAATGGAGACCGTGCCGGGGGAGAGCACCCTTCGCTATCTGCCTGAGCTGGCGGGAAAGGCGCTGCGGGAGCGTCTGGCCCAGCTCTATGACGGCGAGACGGCTGCCTTTTTGCAGGCCCTGCTCACAGGGGATAAGTCCGGCCTGTCGGATCAGACCTATGGAGATCTCTCCGGCGCGGGGCTGCTGCATATCACCGCAGTATCCGGGCTGCACTGTATGTTTTTGCTGGGGGTGCTGCAGGTGCTGATCGGCCGGCATCGCCGCCGCCTTTTGGCAGCGGTGGCGGTCCCGGTGCTGATTTTTTATGCCCTTTTGGCGGGCGCCTCACCGTCAGCGGTGCGGGCCTGCATTATGGCGATCTTCCTGCTGGCGGCGCCGCTGCTGGGCCGGGAGTCAGACCCGCCTACGGCGCTTTCTGCTGCGTTGGCGGTGATCCTGCTTGCCAATCCCTTCGCGGCGGCCAGTGTCAGTTTGCAGCTGAGCTTTGGTGCGGTGGCGGGACTGCTGTGGCTCTCACCCCGGGTCTATCGGGGCCTGGCGGGGGAGAAGCCTGGCTATCACTGTGTCCGGCGCTTCCTGGCGGGCAGTCTGTCGGCCACTGCCGGCGCTTTGGTGTTCACCATTCCTCTGACGGCGATTTACTTCCATCAGCTGGTGCTGGTTTCGCCCCTCTCAAACCTTCTTTGCTTGTGGGCGGCCACTGCTGCCTTTGTACTGGGCCTCGGGTCGGTGCTGCTGAGTATTGTGTGGATGCCGTTGGGCATGCTGTTGGCCTGGCCTGTCACTTGGGTGGTGCGCTATCTGCTGATAGTGGCTCGGGGACTGTGTGCTTTGCCTTATCATGCCCTATCCTTTTCCAACGGCTATCTCAAGTACTGGCTGGTCTATGCCTACGCACTGCTGCTGGCGTGCCTGTGGGAGCAGGACGGCAGGCGGCGCCGGTATGTGCTCTCCGGCGTGCTGGCCGCAGCCACTTTGGCGCTGACCATCCAGCTGGGGGCGGCAAAATACCACCGGGGCGCTTTGAACATTGTGGTGCAGGACGTGGGCCAGGGCGAGAGCCTGATTTTGACTTCCGGCGGCCATACAGCGGTGGTGGACTGCGGATCCAACAACAGCTTCCATCAGACCGGAGAGGAGACCGTGGAGCTGCTGTCCGTCATGGGCGTAAGGGAAGTGGACAGTTTGGTCCTCTCCCACTACCATGCAGACCACGCCAACGGCATGACGGCGCTGCTGGAGCGCTTCCCGGTAAAAAATCTGTATCTGCCGGATCTGGAGGATGCCTCCGGTATTCGGGAAAGCCTGATGGAGGCGGCAGAGGCCAGGGGAACAGGTGTAGTTTTTGTGGATACACAGCTGGAACTTTCCCTGGGAGAAGCAAAACTGACGCTGTATCCGCCTGCTGAAACAGAGATAGAGAATGACGCCAACGAGGCCTGCATATCGGTTTTGTGCAGCTATGGGGCGTTTGACCTGCTGACCACTGCGGATATGGACACTGCAGGGGAGAAGCGGCTGCTGGAGGCATGGACCCTGCCGCAGTTAGAGGTCCTTTTGGCAGGACATCACGGCTCCGCCTCCTCCACCTCCAGGGAGTTGTTGGAGCAGACCCAGCCCGGCGTGGGTGTTGTGAGCGTGGGTGACAACAACTATGGACATCCCACCGATGAGGCGCTGCGACGATTGGTCCAGAGCGGGGCGGAGATTTACCGCACGGATCTGCAGGGACGTATCCATATCTGTGTGCATTGAGAAAATAAGGAGTACATTATGGCGGCAACAAAAGGGAAAAAAGGATATCAACAGTTCAAAAATGATCTGTCGGCAGGCACCATCGGTACGCTGTATCTCTTCTATGGAGAGGAGACCTATCTGCGGGAGTATTACCTGGAACAGCTGCGGAAAAAGCTGGTGCCCGCCGGCTTTGAGGCCTTTAATTATCACCGCTTGGATGGAAAGAATCTGACCGTCCAGGCCCTTGCTGAGGTGGTGGAGGCTCTGCCCATGATGACAGAGCGGACACTGGTGGTAGTAACGGACTATGATATCTACAAGCAGGGGGAGGACCAGCGGGAAAAGCTGATTGCCCTGCTCTCTGACTTTCCGGACTACTGCTGTTTGGTGTTTGTCTATGACTTGTTGACCTATAAACCGGTGGCCACCATGAAAAAGCTCAAGGCCGCCATGGATAAATACGTCCAAAGTGTGGAGTTCCCCATCCAGGAGGGCAGCGACCTGATCAACTGGGTGGGGCGGCGGTTCAAGGCTCTGGGCAAGGGGATCGACCGACAGACCGCCGAGCACCTGATCTTCACCTGCGGCAGTCTAATGACGGGGCTGGTGCCGGAGATCGAAAAGATCGGAGCTTATGCCAGAGGAAAAAACATTACCAAAGCGGACATTGACGCAGTGGCGGACCCGGTCCTGGACGCCAAGGTATTTGACATGACGAATGCCATCACTGCCAGTAAGTATGACCGAGCGGCGGCAATTTTGGGAGACCTTTTGAAGGAGCAGACGGAGCCAATTTTGATTTTGGGAGCTGTGGGGAAGGAGCTGCGGAAGATCTACACCGCACGTATCGCCCTGGACAGCGGGAAGGATCGCCTCTGGCTGATGGAGCTGTGGGGAATGAAATCCGACTATCCAGCAAAGCTCCTGATGAATGTAGCCCGGCAGACCAGCCGGGAGTGGTGTGATGACGCGGTAAAGATGTGCCAAAAGCTGGACCGCAGGATGAAGAGCGAGAAGGGCATCGACTCTGTGGGAGAGCTGAAATTGCTGCTGATGCAGCTGGGGGCCAGCCGATGAAGCCGAAGATAAAAGAGGTCATCGTAGTGGAGGGCCGTTATGACAAAAATGCCCTCAGCCAGGTGGTGGATGGCGTGATCGTGGAGACCGGCGGTTTTTCCATCTTCAAGGATCAGGAGAAAGCGGCGCTGTTTCGCCGTTTGGCGGCCGCCAGAGGTGTTATTGTGCTGACCGACAGCGACGGAGCAGGTTTTCTCATCCGCAGCCATCTCAAGGGCATTCTGCCGCCGGAGCAGGTGAAGCAGGCCTATATTCCTGATATCTACGGCAAGGAGCGGCGCAAGCGCCGCCCAGGCCGGGAGGGAAAGCTGGGAGTAGAGGGAATGCCTCCTCAGATACTGCTGGAGGCTCTGCGGCGTGCTGGAGCTACGCTGGAGGGGGAGGAGAAACAGCCTCGGCGGGGTGAAGAGCCGATCACCAAGACGGATCTCTATGCCCTTGGGCTCACTGGACGGCCGGACAGCGGAGCCAAGCGCCAGGAGCTACTACAGAAGCTTGAACTGCCGGAGCATATGACAGCCAATGCCTTGCTGGAAGTTTTGAATCTTCTCTATACCCGGGAGGAATTCCTTGCCATGATGGAAAAATAGCGGTGCAAAGCCGAGAAATCTTGCATTCATTCGACATAATTCGACAAAATCCGCTGTAGAAGCTGTGCTATGATGGCCATATCCCGAAAAGGGACCGGTACACAAGCAAGGGGGCATCATTATCTATGCGTGTTTTGTGTTTGGGACAGCAGAGAGCAGCTATGCGGCAGATGACCTACTATCTTTTGGCGGAGGAAAACCTGGAGGGAACGGAGCAATATGGTGTCCGTGTGGAATCGGAAACCGGGGATCGAGCAGAGGTACGGAAGGTGACGATTTCCAGCCGGAGCATTCTGGAACTGATGGGACTTTTGATGCGTAATACGGTGACACCTGTCAGCTTGCGGGATGTGATCGAAGATTGGTTGGCCTGGTAAAATAGCTCTGGCTGCAGAGAAAAAGATAAGAACCTCTTGACAGAACGCAAGAAAACCAATATAATAATTTTTGCGTTTTGGGGTAAGTAGTCCATAAATTTGGCCTGGTTTTCCTGAAAGGCAGCGGTGAGAGGGTGAGACCTTGCTCCGCTTAATGGAATATCCGGGTGTAGCGCAGTTGGTAGCGCGCATGGTTCGGGTCCATGAGGCCGTGGGTTCAAATCCCGCCACTCGGACCAACTTTGAAACCGCTGAACCGTAATGGTTCAGCGGCTTTTTCTTTGTATTGCAAGGGTTCCAGGCGCTTTTTCATTTGGCGGCTGGCCCGTGAATTTGTCCCGGTCGGAAGGGATTTAGCAAAAAATTGCACACGGAATTGCACACGGCTCTGTCACTGCTCCTTGGAGAGCAGCGCGGAAAAATAGTCGTCCACCATGTCCGCCACCTGCTCCCTTGTCTCCTGCATGGTATGCTGATACACCATCTTGAGCATATTGGGGGAGGCGTGGCCCATGCGCTCCATAGCGTATTTATCCGGGATCCCCAGCGCCAGCATGACAGAGGCCTGCATATGGCGAAGATCATGGAAACGATAATGCTGGACGCCGCTGGCTTTGCACAGGCGCACAAAGGCCTTGTAGATGGCCCGGCCGCTCATGTGGATGATGTAAGCGTCCCGGCGGGGCTGCTGCCGGATCAGAGCCAGGATACGCGGAGGGATGCGGATCCGGCGATCGCCGGAATAGGTCTTGGTGCCTTTGAGCACCGGGCCGTCCTCTCCGTATACCATGGCTTGCTTGATGTGGAGCGTATCTCCCTCGATGCAGTCCCAGGTCAGGCCCCGGATCTCCGACACCCGGAGTCCCATCCAGACGGCCAGCAGAAAGGGCAGCTCGATGGGACGGCCTTCTGCGGCAGCAGCCAGGCATACAATATCCTTCTGAGACGGGATGGCGGCCTCATAGCGCCGCTTTTGAGGAAGGGTGGTACGCAATACTTTTTCCGGCCAAAACTCTGCCAGGGCTGCGGTGAGGAGCCCGTGGGCGTTCCTGATGCTTTTGGGCGATTTGGTCTTGGCCATGAGGTTGATTTGACGCTGCACTCGCTCCTGGGTCAGATCTGCGAGGCGGATCTGTGTGAAACTCTTTGTCCAGTTTCGGCGGATCTGCTTGTAGCCGGCGATGGTAGAAGGGGAGAGGACCGAGTCCTTGGACATAATGTAACGGTCAAGGAGTTCCCCTACGGTCATATCCCGAGGGGACTTTTCCGCCTCCCGGCATTTTGTTTTGATGCCGGCGGCCCAGTAGGAGGCTTCCTCCTTGGTGCGGAAAGTCTTTCCCATACGCCGGCCCTGGACCATGACCTGGACGTGCCACTTCCCGGAAGGAAGCTGCTTCGGCTCCGGCAATTTCATCTTGTGACACCTCCCATTCTCTTGAAAAAATAAAACATTTGTTCTAGTTGCTGGTTAAGGAAAAGCCGCCCGCCATGGGGCGGCTTTTCGATTTACATAGCCTGCTTCAGTTCCTCGATCTCTCTGGACATGGAGCGTACAACAGCTTTCAGAAGATCCACTTCCTCCTCCAGAGCCTCTACCCGGCTCTTGGGAGCCAGGGCCTCCAGCAGCGTTTTTTGTCCGTCGGCCAGAAGGTTGAACTTCGGCAGGATGTCGGCTTCCACGACCGCGCCGAGTCTGCTGGCAATCAGGCTGTCAATGGCCTGTAAATCTTTTTCGTCAAGCATATGGGTCCTCCTCTGTGTCCAAGTTGGACACGTTTTAATTTTCCGCCTTTTAGCGGGAAACTACTTTACTCTGGCAACTGCTTGAGGAAAG
>CALXDZ010000038.1 GCA_944387205.1 uncultured Oscillospiraceae bacterium | reverse complement strand
CCAGCGTTATACCATCTGTCTGGCCGCCGTTTTAATTTTGAAACGCTCAGCGGCTTGATTTTGTGTTGCCTTTTTTGCTTCTCTAAAAATCTGTAATTTCTACTTGACTTTTATTAGCAGGTCTTTTTTATTGGGTTTACCCAAGCCCACCGATACCGATATCTATAACAAAATGACGCCGTTCTTTACCATTGCGTTGGACAACGGCTTTTGGTCGGAGCATTACGGCACCGAGCTGGACGGCATTTGACGAAACCCTACTTACCGGGAGGAGATTCCAATGAAACTTACCTATCTGAAATTCTTAAAGTATGGCATCGATTTGGCTCCTCTGGGGCTGGAACAGCGTACTGGGGACGAGACCTATTTTTTTTTTTTCTAGGGGGCCAAGGTCATTGGCTGGGCTGGAGTGGATGGGATTCACTTTTGCTTTATTCGCGGGTTTGGCGAGATGGTGTTTGCCGTCAGCCCCATGAATGTTGCACCCGACTATGTTCATCCTCTGGCGCGGAATTTTCCTGATTTTCTGAGTCTACTTCTTGCCTGCGGCGATAGCGCGGCACTGGAACAGGCGTGGCAATGGAACTTCGAGCAGTTTCAGGCGTTTCTGGCGGATAATCCGCCCACAGAGGAGCAGAAAACTGTGCTGGCACGAATTTCCCGTCAGACTGGCCTCTCTCCCATAGAGGAGCCGTGGCAATATCTCCATGCACTACAGGACACATTTGATTACAGCAAAATCAAATACACAGAGGACTTCTATGACCTGGATCTGAATCCAGATGCACCTCAGCAGCCCCCGGAGTGGAAGGTCTTCTATGACGGAAATTTCTGGGGCCATTCCGGCCGCGGAAAAGCCGGAAAAGAGGTGGCCATCCGTAAGGAATTTGACTGGGCGGGCCGCCATTGGCTCATTCCTTCCGTCTACCTGTGCGGCAAAGGGCTGGTCGTAGATTTCTGTATGCAGGTAGCGCCTTCTGATATCCGAGCGTTCATGGAAAAATGGGATCTGTACCCAGAAACCGAATCCCTCCGAGAATTTACCCAGGAACAACGAATGCAGATCGATTTGGACAGCCCGATGAATCTGGATTTTCACGCCATCCTGCACCTGAACGGGAAAGCTCTAAACCCAGACAATGGCTGTGGAACCGCCTACAACCCCTGTCTGCCCCCGGAGTATTCCGTGGAAGACGAGGCCAGAGAGGCTGTGGAACACTACGGCCTGGACCCAAATTTGGGGTGGATGATCTGGCGCTCCGCCTATCCCTGGGCGACCAAGCGCAAGCCGGAGATTCGCAGCCTTTTCCTGACAATCACCCAGGACCCAGTCTCTATCCCTGGCCCACATTTTCAGGTAAGATGTCCGGGGGATACCGCTGTCTTTTCCCATGGCGGTGCGGAGCATATCCTGACCGTGCAGGAATATGAAGCCCAGGCTATGGACTGGAACCGTGTGCCGGACACTGGGCTGGAGCGCCCCAGCCACTATGTGGCCATGAGCTATACTGTCACCCCGGAGCTACCAGACGGTGTTTTGACCATTATGGACTGTGACGATGGCGACCGGCCCTGGCAAGCCCCTTCCGCCCCCGGTCAACCCGTAGCCACCGCGTGTGCCATGGTCATGGGGATCATCGGCGGTGCGGACGGCCCTGCAACAATAATCCTTTACGGTCCGGACAAGCAGGGCAAGCTCCACGCTGCCTGTTCTTCGCTGCATTTTGAGCCTGTGGAACAGGTAGAGTGGCGGATGGTATTTCATGAGAAGCAGTTTGAGGATGCGGTCATTGATCTGTTTCCGTAATGCCTCACCAATACCCGGAAATTTCATTCTATAGCATAGAACAGGCATCCGCCTCAGCTTCTTCAGCTGACAACGGATGCCTGTTCTCTTTATAATGATTCAGTTCGTTTTCCATTTCCCACGCCAGACGAAAGCCGCAGATGAAGCTATCCACGGAGCGTTGTTCTATCATCAGATTCTGGGCGTCGATGATCCGCAGCACCAGTTTACGCTCCGGCTTGTCCAACCGCTCAATGAGCTGCCGGTGGCAATCTTCAATTTCCTGCTCAGACTCTCCCATGGGCAGTGGAGCATAAAATCTGGTGTAGAGTTGATTTAGAATGTCGTTCATGTATCTTACCTCCTTGCAGCAAGACAACATACCACAGGTTGGCTGATAAAGCCACAAAAATATTTGAATGGTTCCTAATCGTTTGGAGGCTTTGAAACATAGGCATAAAAATAGCCGCAAGCCACACAAAGTGGCTTGCGGCTATTTCCCCATTTTCGTCTGGGGTGACACCCCAGGGCCTCTCTCAATCGGTCATTCTTGGATTTATCTCAAGATGTCCTTATGAGGAGTAGCCCTTGGCTGTCTCTCTTTTTTCTGGAGCGAGCGACGAGGCTCGAACTCGCTACCTCCACCTTGGCAAGGTGGCGCTCTACCAGATGAGCTACGCTCGCAGAACAATAGTGAGTATAGCAGGTAGTCCCCGTTTTGTCAATACTTTTTCTGTAATTTTACTTATTTTTTATGGCGCTGCCTCCGGAGGGGCCTCCTGTCCCTCTCCTTCCGCCTCTGTGCTGCCCCAGAGGAACTCAATGAGCCCCACATTTTCCGGCGAGGGATAGTAGGACACGGTCCATGCCGGGGTATCTGCAAGCCCCTGCTCCTCCCGGATCTGGGCCACCATGGCCTCCACCTCCTGGTGCTGATCCTGGAAGTAGCCCATGCGCACTGCCAGCTCTGTTTTCCCCTCCCCCAGGGCGGCGGTCAGCAGCTCCGGCAGGGCCGCCACGCTGGTGGCGTTGACCACGTTCTGAACCTGCTGGGCCGTGCGGCGGTAGCGGATGGAGACGCTGATCTCATAGTAGCCCCGGAGGGCCTGGCTGGAGGCGGTGATATACTCCACGGCGTAGCTGCCCATGGCTGTCTCCTGCTGCACCTCCGTGGCGGCGGCGTCCAGGGTCTCGGCCACGGTCATGTCATCGTTGTACTCATAGAGCCGGATCACCGCGCTCTCCGTGTGCTGGCCCACCAGGATCAGCAGATCGTTGACCATGTCCTGATAGTTGTCCGCCCGGAGGGTGGTTTCCGCCTCGCTCTCCCAGTACTTGCGGCTGTGGGCTTCCACCACGCCGTAGGACCGCTCCAGCAGCGAGCAGCCGCTGAGCACCGCGCAGGCCGCCGCCAGAGCCATCAGACGCCGTATTTTCTTCATGGCACAGCCGCCTTTCTCAAAAGAGTGATCCCGCCGGGGCGGAAAGGGTCTCTCCCCTGCTCCGCCCCGGGGAAAACCAGGGATCAATACCCCAGATCCTCATCGATGAGCACCACTTCCGCCTCCCGGCCCAGCATGGGCCCCCAGAGCACGGTCAGTCCCCGGCAGATGCGGTCCGGGCTCTTGCAGTCGTGGCACCGCAGTTCCCCGGCGGCGCAGGGGGTCCTGGCCCCCAACCGCCGGACGTTCTGGGGGGCGGCCACGTTCCGGGCCCTGTGCAGGGCCGCCTCATAGGTGGGGCAGAGCTTGTTCCGCCCCACCACAAAGCAGACCTTTCCCGGCCCGTAGAGAATGGAGGCCAGCCGGTTGCCGGTGCGGTCGATGTTGAGGAGCTCCCCGTCTTCGGTCAGGGCGTTGACGGAGGTCAGGTACACGTCGGCGGCGAGACCCTCCTTCCGGGGGTCCGGGCGTCCGTCGCCGCCGGTGCCCTGGCGCTGGTGCCACAGGACGCGGTTGTGGGTCCCCAGGCGCTCGTAAAGGCCCAGTTGGTCCAGCGTCACGGAGCCGCCGAAGGCCACGGTGCGGCCGTCAATGGCGCCGTCCAGATAGTCCGCGGCCTCCCGGGCGGTGGAAAAACACTGCACGGTATAACCCCGTGCCTTCAGATTTTCGCTGACTTTGGTGAAATCCATGGCCCTTTCCTCCTTGCAGCGGAGATTTTAATAGCCCAGGTCCTCGTCCACCAGGACCACCTCAGCCTCCATGCCCATCATGGGCTTCCACAGCACCACCAGTCCCCGGCAGATGCGCTCGGGGCTCTTGCAGTCATAGCACTTGTCGCCCTTGGCGGCGCAGGGGGTCTTGCGCTGGAGCCGCTGGGCGTTCTTGGGGGCGGAGATGTTCCGGGCCCGCCAGAGGGCCTCCTCATAGGTGGGAGCCAATTTGTTCCGGCCCACCACGAAGTAGACCTTCCTGTGGCCGAAGAGGGTGGCGGCCACCCGGTTGCCGGCGCCGTCGATGTTGATGAGGTCCCCGTCCTCGTCCATGCCGTTGACAGAGGTCACATACACGTCGGCGGTGAGGGCCTCCTTCCGGGGGTCCTCAGCGGTGCCCTCCCGCCAGTGCCACAGGGCGCGGTTGTGGCCGCTCAGACGCTCAAAAAGGCCCATCTGCTCCAATGTCATGGAGCCGCCGAAGCCCACGGAAACGCCGTCGATGGCGCCGTTCAAGTAGTCCGCGGCCTCCCGGGCCGTGGCGAAGCACTGCACGGCGTAGCCCCGTGCCTTCAAATTCTCGCTGACTTTGGTGAAATCCATATGCTGCGCTCCTTTCTCTTGTTCCCCGCCGGAGAGACCATACGGAAGACCCCATGCCTTCCGTCGCTCCATCCGGCGGGACGCTTTCCCTCTCACAAAAGGCCCCTGGGGCCTTTGTTTCTGACTTTAGAGCAGCTCCAGCTGCTTTTCCTCGCTGTCCTCGGCCTTCAAGAGGGCGCCGGCGGCGGGGACGGCCCGGACCCGGTAGCGGCTGTGGTGGACGATGCCCGTGTCCTCCACCGCCGAAACATGGTCCAGACGGTACTTGGGCTTGAGGGTCATCACCGCTACGCCCTGGGTGGTGCGGGTGGTCTTGGGGGAGAGCAGCGAGGTGTGGAAAATGAGGCACCGGGGCTCGGTGGAGTACACCGCCAGCTCTTCGTCTCTGTCCAGCCGCCGGATACACACCAGGGGGCTCTTGTCCGAGTAGGCGCCGGTGAGCTTGCGGCGGTTGGAGGTGGTGCGGTAGGCCGCCAGGGCCACCCGGGCCGCCTTGCCATTTTCAAAGAAGAACAGCAGCTCTCCGGCGTAGTCCTCCCCGGGCAGGCAGGCCCACACCACGCTCTCGCCCTCGTCCATGCCCAGCTTGCCGGGCAGATACTCGCCCAGGACGCTGGCCTTGGTGTCGTCGAACTCGCTCAGGCGGATCTTGTAGACCTGGCACTTGTCGGTGAAGAACAAGATCTCCGCGCGGTTGGTGGTCTCGAAGCTCTCTCTGGGGCCGTCGCCCTCCTTGTACTTCTGCTCTCCGCTCATCCGCAGGGACTGGGGGGTGATCTTCTTGAAGTAGCCCTCCCGGGAGAGGAACAGGTGGACGGGATAGTCCTCCACCGCCTCCTCCTCGTCCGCCTCCTCGGCCTCCTGGCCGTAGAGGATAACGGTGCGCCGGGGCTGGCCATACTTCTTCTCCACCGCCGTCAGCTCGTCCATGAGGATCTTCTTCACCCGCTTGGGGCTTTGGAGGATGTCCTCCAGGTCGTCGATCTCGTCCTGGAGGCTCTCCACCTCCTGGACCCGCTTGAGGATATACTCCTTGTTGATGTTCCGCAGCTTGATCTCCGCCACGAACTCGGCCTGGACCTGGTCGATGCCGAAGCCGATCATCAGATTGGGGATCACGTCGGCCTCCGCCTCCGTCTCCCGGATGATCCGCACGGCCTTGTCGATGTCCAGCAGAATGCGCTTGAGGCCCTTGAGCAGGTGGAGCTTTTCCTTCCGCTTGCCCAGGACGAAGTGGACCCGGCGGCGGACGGAGTCGGTGCGCCAGCCGGTCCACTCCTCCAAAATCTGCCGCACCCCCAGCACCCGGGGCTGTCCGGCGATGAGCACGTTGAAGTTGCAGCTGATGCTGTCCTGAAGGGTGGTCATGCGGAAGAGCTTGGCCATCAGCTTGTCCGGGTCCGTGCCCCGCTTGAGGTCGATGGTCAGCTTTAAGCCGTTCAGGTCCGTCTCGTCCCGCATGTCGGAGATCTCCTTGGCCTTTCCGGCCTTGATGAGCTCCGCCACCTTGTCCAGAATGGCCTCGGTGGTGGTGGAGTAGGGGATCTCGTAGATCTCAATGAGGTTTTCCGCCTTCACATAGCGCCACCGGGCCCGGACCTTCACGCTGCCCCGGCCGGTGCGGTAGATCTCCTCCAGGGCCGCCGGGTCACAGAGAAGCTCGCCGCCGGTGGGGAAATCCGGGGCCAGGAGGGTGTCCTGGAGGGTGCAGTCGGGATTTTTCAGATACGCCACGGTGGTCTGGCACACCTCGCTGAGGTTGAAGCCGCACAGCTGGGAGGCCATGCCCACGGCAATGCCGCTGTTGGCCGACACCAGAATGTTGGGGAAGGTGGTGGGCAGCAGGGCCGGCTCCTTCATGGTGTTGTCATAGTTGTCGATAAAGTCCACGGTGTCGGAGTCGATGTCCCGGAACAGCTCGGCGCAGATGGGGCTGAGCTTGGCCTCGGTGTACCGGCTGGCGGCGTAGGCCATGTCCCGGGAGTAGACCTTGCCGAAGTTGCCCTTGGAGTCCACAAAGGGGGTCAGCAGGGCGCCGTAGCCCTTGGAAAGGCGCACCATGGTCTCGTAGATGGCGGCGTCGCCGTGGGGGTTGAGGCGCATGGTCTGGCCCACGATGTTGGCGCTCTTGGTGCGCCCGCCGGTCAAAAGGCCCATCTTGTACATGGTGTAGAGGAGCTTGCGGTGGGAGGGCTTGAAGCCGTCGATCTCCGGGATGGCCCGGGAGACGATGACGCTCATGGCGTAGGGCATGTAGTTGGTTTCCAGGGTCTGGGTGATGGGCTCCTCCACCACCGCCGGGTGGAGGCCCATGACGTTGGGGTTGCCCTTGTGCTGGGACCCCTCAGGTTGCTTTTTCTTAGGCATAGTGTGGTCTGTCCGTCTCTTTCCAAAGTTTGCGCCCCGGCCCGGTCAGGGCCGGGGACTTATATTTCAAAATTCTGTGGTGTTCACGATCACGGCGTCCTGAGGCGGCGCTGCGGCCGGCGTGCCGGCGTAGGGCGCGGTGACGGCGCTGCCCTGCAGGCGGAAGGTGCCCAGACTCTCCACCGTCAGCGTCACGTCCCAGGCCGCCCTGGCAGCGCTCAGGGACACGCTGCCGGTGAGCTTCACCTGGTCGTCCCACTCATCGGGCACCGTGGCGATGTCCAGATGCAGCGTCACAGGCCCCGCGTCGGGCAGGTCCAGGGTGCAGGTGAAGCGCTCAAAGACCTCTGCGGCGCTGCCGGCGGGCTGGTCCAGGAGCTGTTCCAGGGCGGCGGCATCCAGGTCGCACCGCCAGCCGCCGGCAGTCTTGGTCAGTGCCTGGTCCCCCAGGAGGGCTGCCAGCATCTCCCCGGCCTCCGCCACGTCGGCCCACAGGGCGGTACCGCCCCAGTCGCTGTAGCTGGAGTAGGCCAGGAAATAGAGGAGATTGCCCACGGTGAGGGCGTACTCCTGGTCAAGGCCCAGCAGACTCTTAATCTCCTGGACCTCCTGGGCCGTCAGGTCCATCTGGTACCAGGCGTCCTCCGCCATCTCTCCGCCGCTGAGGGTGCCAAGCAAAGGCAGGCAGAAGTAAAAGCTCCAGGAGCCGTCGGCATTCTCTCCGCAGCGGAGCTGGAATTCGATTTTGGAGAAGAGGGCCTGGAGCTCCAAAAGGTCCGCGGCGGACAGGCCGGAGCCCACCAGCAGCTCCAGACTCTGAGCCGTCAGGGCCTTGGTCAGGTCCACCGTGCCGGAGAGCTCCAGGGCGGAGCCGCTCTGGATCACCTGGGTCTGGAGGGACACCTCCAGAGGCATCGCCTTGCCCTCATAGTCCACGCTCATGGAAAAGGTATAGTTCAGGTCGGTGCGGTAGGTCTTGCCCTCCTCCGCCTCCAGGCGCTGGAGGGCGCGGTTGACCACGGTGAAGTGCTGGTCCACCTTTGCCGCCAGGGCCGCCGGGTCCAGAATCACTGCCGCGCCCTCCATGCTGTCCCACAGCACCTCATAGCCCAGGGCCTGGGCGAAGAAGCGCACGGGCACCATGGTGCGGCCGGAGACATAGTAGGACGGGGCATCCATCTGGATGGTGCGGGTGCCGGCAGCGTCGGTGACGTCCACCGTGTCCTCCCCCAGGGTAAAGGAGAGGGAGGCCTCCGGCAGGGTGCAGGTGATGGATCCGCCGTCGGCGTAGGACACCTCGCCGCCCAGAGCCTCCGCCAGAGTGCGGAAGGGCACCATGGTCCGGCCGTTTTTCACCACCGGCTGCACATCGGGGAAGGTCAGGTATTCACCGTTGCACATCACCGGCACACCGGCAGCGGGCGTGTCGGCGGCGGGTGCCGCGGCGGCAGGCACCGCCAGGGCCAGGGCCATCACCAAAGCGACGGCCAGGGACAGCAGCTTTTTCATGGGGAGACCTCCTTCTTTCTTCTTTCGGATTCCTCTGACGCAAGAGGGGATGGAAAGGAACGCCGGGCCCGCGGGGGGTGCCCGCTTCCGGCGCAGGGGATCGTCTCATTTTGCCATGGATGGAACGCCGGGCGCACCGGTGCAGCCGCCCCGGCGGAAAGCCCGTGTCCTCAGGAGATATCCGCCATCTCCAGATACTTGTACCCGTTCTCGGCGATGTGCTCCTTGCGGCCCTGGAGGTTGTCCCCCAGCAGCAGATCGAACACCGCCGCCGTCCGCTCCACGTCCTCGGGCATGACCCGGATGAGCCGGCGGGTTTCCGGATTCATGGTGGTCAGCCACATCATGTCCGGGTCGTTCTCGCCCAGACCCTTGGACCGGTCCACCTTGTACTTCTTGCCCTCCAGCTCCCGGGTGATGTCGTTTTTCTCCTTGTCGGAGTAGGCGAACCAGGTCTTTTCCCCGCAGTTGATCTCAAAAAGAGGCGTCTCGGCGATGTAGACGTACCCCTCCCGGATCAGGGTGGGGGTCAGGCGGTAGAGCATGGTGAGGATCAACGTGCGGATCTGGAAGCCGTCCACGTCGCCATCGGTGCAGATGATGACCTTGCTCCACCGCAGATTCCCCGGGTCGAACTGGTGCAGGTCCTTGACGTGCTTGTTCTGGACCTCCACGCCGCAGCCCAGCACCTTCACCAGGTCGGTGATGATCTCGCTTTTGAAGATCTTGCTGTAATCCGCCTTCAGGCAGTTGAGGATCTTGCCCCGGACGGGCATGATGCCCTGGTACTCCGCGTCCCGGCTGAGCTTGACGCTGCCCAGGGCGCTGTCGCCCTCCACGATATAGATCTCCCGCTTCTCCGGGTCCCGGGACCGGCAGTCCACGAACTTCTGGACCCGGTTGGCGATGTCGATGGTGCCGGAGAGCTTCTTTTTGATGTTCAGCCGGGTCTGCTCCGCCTTTTCCCGGCTGCGCTTGTTCAGCAGCACCTGCTCGGCGATCTTCTCGGCGTCGAAGCGGTTTTCGATGAAGTAGATCTCCAGGTTGGACCGGAGGAACTCCGTCATGGCCTCCTGGACGAACTTGTTGGTGATGGCCTTCTTGGTCTGGTTTTCATAGCTGGTCTGGGTGGAGAAGTTGTTGGACACCAGCACCAGGCAGTCCTCCACGTCGTTCCAGGTGACCTTGGACTCGTTTTTCTGGTACTTGCCCGCCTGCTTGAGATAGGCGTCGATGGCGCCCACAAAGGCGGACTTGGCGGCCTTCTCCGGGCTGCCGCCGTGCTCCAGCCAGGAGGAGTTGTGGTAGTGCTCGATCCGCTGGACCGTGTTGGAAAAGCAAAAGGCCACGGAGAGCTTGACCTTGTACTCCGGCTTGTCCGCCCGGTCCCGGCCCCTGCGCTCCGCCTCCCAAAAGACCGGAGCCGTCAGGCTCTTCTCCCCCGCCAGCTCCGCAACATAGTCGGCGATGCCGTTTTCATAGAGGAAGTCCGTGGTCTCAAACTTCCCCGGGGCGGTCTCGTTGCGGAAGCGGAAGGTGACGCCGGCGTTGACCACCGCCTGGCGCTTGATGGTGTCGGTGTAGTACTCCGCCGGGATGTCGATGTCTGTGAACACCTCCAGGTCCGGCTTCCAGTGGAACTTGGAGCCGGTCTTTTTCCCGGTGTAGGGCTCCTTGCCCAGGCCCCCCACGTTCTCGCCCTTTTCAAAGTGGAGGCTGTATGCAAAGCCGTCCCGGTGGATGAGGGCGTCAAAATACTCGCTGGCGTACTGGGTGGCGCAGGAGCCCAGGCCGTTGAGGCCCAGGGAGAACTCATAGTTGTCGCCGCCGTTGCCGTACTTGCCGCCGGCGTAGAGCTCGCAGAACACCAGCTCCCAGTTGTACTTCTGCTCCTTCTCGTTCCAGTCCACCGGGCAGCCCCGGCCCAGGTCCTCCACCTCGATGCTCTTGTCCAGATACCGAGTGACGGTGATGAGGCGGCCGTAGCCCTCCCGGGCTTCGTCGATGGCGTTGGAGAGGATCTCGAACACGGCGTGCTCGCAGCCCTCCAGCCCGTCGGAGCCGAAGATGACGCCCGGGCGCTTGCGGACCCGGTCGGCTCCCTTCAAAGAGGAAATGCTGTCATTTCCATAGTCCTTTTTCGTCGTTTTTGCCATGGTTCCTCCGTTGTTGATGCGCATACTGAATTGACTCTATCATAGCTCATTTTCCACCTGATGGCAAGGGGAAGGGTGTCTCATCCCGCCCGGGAGCCCCCACTTTGCCGCGGGAAAGAGCGAGGGAGAAAAAAGTGGGGCGGGGGCCGTCGAAATCAGGTGACATAAAAAAGTTTTCTACCGGGACAAATGGCCGGAAAATCGGCGTTTTCCACATTATCCACAGAGTTATCCACAAAATTATGTAAATTTCAAAAAACACAAAAAGTTCCGAAAAAATACAAAAAAGCCCAAAACGGGCGAAAACACCCACCGCACGGGTAGGAAGTCCCGCGCGATGGGTGCATGGGGACGCGGAAAACACACAGCAGGGACAGCTGTCCGCCGGGCGGGGAAAAACGGCCGGTCCGGAGGCGGCTATCGGGGCAGGGATTTGGCCCGTTTTTCGGCGTACATCCGCTCGTCCATGTGTCTGAGGAAGGTGTCCAGATTCTCGCCGGGGCGCCAGAGGCTGCACCCCATGGAGAAGGACAGATGATAGGGCCGGCGGTGGGTGCGGTTGAATGCCTCCGTCCGCTGCCGCAGCTCCTGGGCCACGGCGGTGATCTCCTCCTCACTGTCCACCAGCTGAACCAGGATGAACTCGTCTCCGGCGTAGCGGGCGGCAAAGCCCCCGGGCAGGGGCAGACTGTGGAGCAGCCCCCCCACATCCCGCAGGGCGGCGTCGCCGCACATGTGGCCGTAGGTGTCGTTGATCTCCTTGAAGGAGTCCACGTCCAGCAAGATGCCGCCCAGCAGCTGGCCGGAGGGCTGGCGTTCAGGATTGCTGAGCAAAAAGCGGCTGAGGTACTGGCGGTTATAAAGGCCTGTCAGGGAGTCCACCCAGGAGGCCTCGTTCTGGATGTTGATGTACAGCGACACCAGCCCCACTGACACGGAGACCCAGATGAAGGACATTCCGTAAAAGGCCATCTGCAGCATGATGCCCAAGAGGATGGGCGTTAGAAAGATCAGCACCGGCAAAAAAAGGTAGCGCTTCACCTTCCGCCGGGAGCGGTACACCAGGGCCACAGTGTAGGCAAGATACCCGCCCACCACCACGTAGAGCAGGGCGGACATGGGCGTGCGGCTGTAAACATTGTCCTGGGAGAGCGTGAAGAACACCGGTGTAAAGAGATTGGCCAGGATGAGAAGGCTCACCACCACCACCGGCAGGGCCAGCACCGGATAGCGCTTACTCAGGCGCCGGCGGTCTTCAAAGAGCTTATAGTCCACATAGATGGTCCACAGGAAGGTAAAAGCCATACCCAGTAAGAACAGAGTGCAGTTGAGCAGCAGATACAGCACCCTGGCGCCGGGGAAGGTCTGCCCGTCCAGGCAAAAGGACACCGCTTCCGCCGTACACAGCAGCAAACTCAGGACCACCATATGAAAAAAGAGCTTTTCATCAAAGAACACATTGCGGGCGTTGAGATGGTTGCTGATGAGGAGAATGATCATCAGCACCACGCCTATGCCGTTGGCAATGAAGATGGCAGGCAGGTCGATCACTGCGGGTACCTCCCGAGACATCGTGTAATTTGGAATCTATTTCCATTATTATAAAACAAAACGGTGACAGAAAACAAGAAATTTTTGCACTCGTATCCGAACATTTATACCTTTTTCCACTCTAAAGCGTCTCAAAACGCCCCCCTCAGAAGAGGCTCCTCACCCCTTTTCCGAAAAATTTTCCCGGGGGCTTGACAAGAAAAAGGAGAACTGATATCATCGTGATATCAAAAAGATAACGAAAGGGGATTTCATCATGGAGGAAAAACTGCTCACCGGCCGCCGCCACGGCATGGCGGTGCTGCTTTTGATCCTGCTTTTGTACGTGCTGGCCATTGCGGGGGTCATCGTGGGCGCGGCCCTGGCAGACAGCGCCCAGCCCACCATGGTCTATGAGGGCTTTTATGTGGACGCCCCCGTGTCCACGGGAAGAATGGTGGGGGGCGTCGCGCTGATCGTGGTGTGCGTCATCTGGCTGTGCCTGGGCTGGATCTTTTTGTGCGGCCTCAAGGTCCTCAAGCCCCAGGAGGCCCTGGTGCTGACCCTCTTCGGCAAGTATATCGGCACCCTGAAGGGCGAGGGCTTTTACTATGTCAACCCCTTCTGCTCCGCGGTGAACCCGGCGGCCAAGACCCGTCTCAACCAGAGCGGCGACGTGGACGGCGGCAAGGGCGCTCCCAAGGCGGACGCGGAGACGGCGGGCAAGCGGATCTCTCTCAAAATCATGACCCTCAATAACAACCGCCAGAAGATCAACGACTGCCTGGGCAACCCCGTGGAGATCGGCATCGCCGTCATGTGGCGGGTGGTGGACACCGCCAAGGCGGTGTTCGATGTGGACAACTATAAGGAGTATCTCTCCCTGCAGTGCGACAGTGCCCTGCGGAACATCGTCCGCATCTATCCCTATGACGTGGCCCCCAACGTGGACACCACCGGCGACGGTATCGCCGATGAGGGCAGCCTCCGGGGCTCCAGCGAGGTGGTGGCCGGCCGCATCAAGGACGAGATCCAGAGCAAGGTGGCCGAAGCGGGATTGGAGATCATCGAGGCCCGGATCACCTACCTTGCCTACGCGCCGGAGATCGCCGCGGTGATGCTCCAGCGCCAGCAGGCCAGCGCCATCATCGACGCCAGAAAGATGATCGTGGACGGGGCTGTTGGTATGGTGGAGATGGCCCTGGAGCGCCTCAACGAAAAGCAGATGGTCACGTTGGACGAGGAGCGGAAGGCGGCCATGGTCTCCAACCTCCTGGTGGTCCTCTGCGGCAACCACGACGCCCAGCCGGTGGTCAACTCCGGGAGCCTGTACTGATATGGCAGACGGCAAGAAGCAGATCCCGCTGCGGCTTTCTCCCAAGCTGTACGCCGCCATCGCCGCCTGGGCGGAGGACGACTTCCGCTCGGTGAACGGGCAGATCGAGTATCTGCTCACCGAGTGTGTCCGGCAGCGGAAGAAAAACGGAAAATACGTCTCCGACGAGATCGACGTGCCCCCGGACCTGGATATCTCCTGAGGGCAGACGCTTTGCGGCCTTCCCGCCCCCTTTCGGGCGGGAGGGTCCTTGCCGCGCCCGGAGCCGGAGAGACATCCCCCTTTCCGGCGGGGCACGGGCGGATACGCACCGGGCGGGCCTCTTTGGGGTCCGCCCTTTTTCCTGTGGAAAATTTTTTTGCCCCAGGTGTAGTTTTCCCGGGGAAAGGGGCCTCTTGATAGGCAGAGGCGAAAGGAGGGAGAGACCATGGAGGACCAAGAGATCCTGGGTCTGCTGGAGAAACGGTCGGAGCAGGCCCTGGGGGAGGTGGAGCGGCGCTACGGCGCGCTGTGTCTGGGGCTTGCCCGGCGGCTGCTGGGAAGGGCCGAGGACGCGGAGGAGTGCGTCAACGACGCCTATCTCCGCCTTTGGAACGCGGTGCCGCCGGCAAAGCCCCAGTCCCTGGGGGCGTACCTTTGCCGCATCGTGCGGAACCTGGCCCTCCGGCGCATAGACCGCCAGGGCGCCCAGTGCCGGGGCGGCGAGAGCTACGCCCTGGCCCTGGAGGAGCTGGAGGAGTGCCTGGCTTCCCCGGAGGCCGTGGAGTCCCAGGTGGAGACCGCGGAATTGACCGCTGTCATCCAGGACTTTCTCGATACCCTGGACGGGGAGAACCGGGCCGTCTTTCTGGGGCGGTACTGGATGGCCTTTTCCTATGCCGAGATCGCCGCCCGGACGGGGCTTTCCCAAAGGGTGGTGTCCGTTCGCCTGGTGCGGCTGCGCAAGCGGCTGCGGAAGTATTTGACGGAAAGAGGGTGCCTTTGATGGATGTACGGGAATTTTCCAAGGCGTTGGGTGAGATCGACGAGGGCTACTGCGCCCAGGCTCTGGCCTACAAGCCCCGGCGGCACAGGAGACCCCTGTGGGCGGCGGCCGCCTGCTTGTGCCTAGCGGCGGCGCTGACCCTGGCCCTGGTACTGCCGGGCCGGGGCGGGGACTTCGTCTTGCAGGCCTACGCCCTGACCCAGGATGAGGCGGGACAGGTGACGCTCCAGGAGCTGCTGCTGGACGAGGAGGACGTGTGGGGCGGCTACTACGACGGGGAGAACCTCTATATCAACGTGGCCCTGGGCTGCCGGGGCGAGGATCTGAAGGAAGTGACCTTCTCCGTGGAGCAGGGCTTCCTGGCCCGGCAGGACCTGTCCGAGCTGCGGCAGGAGAAGGACCTGCCCAAGCTCTTTGTGGGCTCGGAGCAGCGGCTGGCCGTGTGGGGCCATGACTTTGAGATTTTGGGGAGCCAGGCCACGGTGCCGGCGGAGGAATTGGAGGACACCCTCCTCTTCTGGGGCACCGCCACCGAGGACCCCCACGCCCACCCCCAGGCCGTCACCGTCACCGCCCAGGCCACCTTTGTCAGCGGGCGGCAGCAGACGGAGCAGCTGACGGTGGACCTGAGCGGTATGGGGGCCGTCAGCGGCCAGCTCCTGTCCCCGGAGGACCTGGAGAAGTCCCGGGCAGAGTCTGCCTACTATGAGACCCTGCCTCTGGAGGACTGCATCCTGGTGGAGGACAGCGTGACCGACGTGGAGGACGAGTACGAGTGCTCCGTGGAGGGCACCACCACCTGGCATACGGTGCGGCAGGAGGACCTGGACGCAGACGGCATCCAGCGCTGCGGCATGTTCCGGGCTCCGGGCCCCGAGGGGCTCAGCGTCTATCTGCCGGTGATCTGCCGGCAAGCGGACGGAACCTTACAGGGCATGGTCTACCGGGTGCCCCGGGCCCTGGAATACCCCGGAACCTGAGAGGCGAAAAAAGGAGCGGACGGCGTGCGCCGTCCGCTCCTTTTGCTGTTTTATTCCTCCGTCCTGGCCCGGACCGTCAGATAGTAATGGGGCTCATCCAGGGACAGCTCCACCCGGCGGATGCCGGCGGCAAGGTCGAAGCCCAGGTTCTGCTCCGCGATCTCCACCAGGCCCCGGTCCTCAATGACCGCCTGCTGGCGGGTGAAGCGCAGGTTGGACCCCAGGGTGGTCACCAGGTCGTAGCCCCGGAGCCCGGTCTCTCCGCCGCCTCCGGCGTAGTCGTGGCTGGCGGCCTTGGTCAGGGAGGCGGTGAGGGTCAGGCTGCCCCCGGCAGGCACGGTGACGGAGGCCTCCAAATAGCACACCCGGTCCGCCGTCAGCACCTGGGAGCCCAGGTCCATCAGGTTCACGGCCCCCTGCTGCCAGGTCCAGCCGGGGGTCTCCAGATTCTCTTTCAGGGTCTGGGAAAGGCACCGGAAGAAAAGCTCTCGGTCCCCGCTTCCGCTGAGGGCCTCCCACAGGGGATTTTCCAGCTCCTTCAGCACGGCGGCCAGGTCGCTTTCATACCGCTCCACCGTCACGCCGCAGCCATCCAGGGGGGCGCTGTCGGCGCCGCCGGACACCGTGCCGGTGACGCTAAGGTCCTCCACGTCCTCTCCCAGCACGATCAGCACCCGCTCCTGGCGGTAGCTCTTCTCCCCGGGCCGGGGGATGGAGAAGCTCTGGCACATCTCCCCGGCCTCCCGGTCGTAGCTGCCCCCCTCAAAGCCGAAGCGCAAAACGACGGTGGCGTCGTAGTCCAGGGAGAAGCGGACCTGCAGGCTGGGGTTGGGGGCCTCGTCGCTCTCCTCCGGGCCGTAGGGGTCCGTGAAGCGGTAGACGGTGACCGCCAGAGCGGAGAGGTCCGTCTCCTCCACGGTGCCCCGGGCCAGCAGTTCCTCACAGTCCGTCCAGGAGGAGAGATAGGTTTCGCTCCGGCCCACCGCCAGGGTGGTCTCCAGGGTCTCCTCCCCCGCCGTCAGCACCGGCGTTTCCTCCTCCAGGGTGCGCAGGGAGGCGGTGAAGGGATAGCGGAGGGTGAGGTGCTGGTCCTCGTTTGTTGTATTGGTGAGGGTGTAGGCGTCGGTGACCTGTACGTCGGTGGAGCTCTCATATCGGCCCCCCTCCGGCCAGGTCTCCCACAGGTCCTCCAGCAGCGCCTGCCGGTCCGACCCGGTCAGGCCCGACCGGTCCGCCGCCTCCTCATGGGAGATCCACACCTTTTCCCAGGGGGCAAAGTCCCAGGTGAGGGTGCGCTCCGCGGTGACGGCCTCGTTCTCCTCACTGAGGGCCAGGGGCAGCACGGGCCCGGCGTAGGACTGGAACACCGCTCCCTCTTCCCCGGCCGCGCCTCCGGCGCCGGCGCTGCTGCCCATCCCGGGCAGAAAATACAGCCAGAGGCCCGCCGCCAGACACAGGCACGCCGCGGCTGCCCCGGCCCACCGGACCCAGCGGCGGCGCCGGCCCAGGCGGGGGCCGCCGGGGGCCCTTCCGCCGGACCGGATGCCGGACTTTTGCTCCGGCCGGTCCGCCTCCTCCGGGGCGAATTGGTCCACCAGGTGGTCGGGCAGGGCGCTCATGGCCTCCAGCAGGCGAAAACTCTCCTTGCTCATAGTCCCACTCCCTCCTCTTCCAGGGCCCGGGCCAGGGACTGGCGCAGGCGGCGCAGCCGCTGGCTCAGGGCGTTGGGGGTGACGGCGGCGGACCGGGCCAGGTCCCCCACCGCCGCGCCGTAAAAGTACCGGCCCAGGAAGAGCCGCCGGTCGGCTTCGCTCTGGCCCTCCAGCCACCGGGCGATGGCCCCGGCGATCTCCTCCGTCTCCCACTGCTCCTCGGCGCTGGGCACCGCGGGGACGCACTCCTCCAGCTCCAGCACCAGGCTCTCCAGCCCCTGGCCCCGCTTGCGGCTCCGGCGGGAACGCCAGCGGTCGATGGAGAGGTTGCGGACGATGCGGCAGAAGTAGGCCCGCAATGACCCGGGCCGCTGAGGCGGCATGGTGACCCAGGCCCGGTGCCAGGTGTCGTTGACGCACTCCTCCGCGTCCTCATGGGCCTTGAGGATGTTGTAGGCCAGGGTGTGGCACAGCGCGCCGTACTTCTCGTCGGAGGCGGTGATGGCCTCCTCGCTGCGCTGCCAGTATAGAGCCACGATGGCGGCGTCCTCCATGGCGCTTCCCCCTTCTCTCGTTTTTCCCGGAGCCTCTGAGGCTCCTTGCCCCTCTGGACGAAAACCGGGGCGGGATGTGACGGCTTTTTTTCAATGTAGCATATCCCCTCCCCGGCCGTCAATTTTCCCCAGGCGTGCGGAAAAAGCCGCCGGGCTCATAGATGAGCCCGGCGGCTGGGAGCCGTCAGCTGCCCAGAAGCAGCAAAACCACGCCGTAGATCACGCTGGCGGCGGTGCCGAAGACGATGACCGGCCCGGCGATGAGGAACATCTTGGCGGCCATGCCGGTGATGAAGCCCTCGCTTTTGAAGTCGATGGCCGGGGACACCACCGCGTTGGCAAAGCCGGTAATGGGCACCAATGTCCCCGCCCCGCCGTAGCGGGCCAGCTTGTTGTAGAGGTTCAATCCTGTGAGCAGGGCCGAGAGCAGGATGAGTGAGATGGAGGTGGCGGTGCCTGCGTCCTCCTCGCTGAGGCCCCCGGCGATCCAGGCCTCACGGATGAACTGGCCCACCACGCAGATAGCGCCGCCGATGACAAATGCGAACAGAAGATTCTTCACCAGGGGCGATTTTTTCTGCTTTTCCCTCACATACTGCTGATATTCCTCCGGGGAAAGATCCATGGCAAACCAACTCCTTTTGCCCGTAGTGTTTGCCGTAGGGGCGAAGTTTATGCGCGGTCAAGGGGCAAAAAAAGGACGGCCTCAGCCGTCCCATTCTGCCAGGCTCAAACACCGGCGACAAATATATTTTCCGCCAGGCAGCCGGTAAAGGTCCTTTCGGCTTTGACAGTTGATGCACATGGGGGCAGATTTCTGCATCCAAAGCACAGACACCTTGCCATCCAAAAAGAGGTCCAAAGAGTCGCCGGCGGTCAGGCCCAGGGCGGAAAGGGCCTCCTGGGGCAGAGATAAATGACCGTGCTCGTCTATACGCAGTCGTGCCAGCAGTTTCATAGGTGTGCCACCCCTTTGTTTTGTAAGGTTTGTTCTCCATATATGGGGATTATATCCCCTTAATAGAAAAGATTATAACCCCCATACTGACTGGTGTCAACAAAGGGGGAACGACCATGATCGTATTTGACAGACTGTGGAGCACCATGGAGAAAAAGGGCGTGAGCACCTATCAGCTCCGGGAGCACTGCGGCATTGACAGCAAAACGGTCCGCCGCCTGCGGGCCAACGAGAATATAGAGACCAAGACCCTCGATAAGCTGTGTGCCGTGCTGGAATGCGGCCTGGAGGACATCGCCGAGTATCGGGCGGACAAGCCCTGAAATGCCTGCGGGGCAGATTGTGTCGATAAGCGCCGGCGCCGAATATGCTCCGGCGCTGCGCGCCGGGCGCGGGGTTCACGCTTTGCAAGCGTGGGAAGATGCTTACACCGTCGCGGCATTGCGATTCCCGGGCATTTCATGCCCGCCAATCGCGCCGCATCCTCGAAAGCGGCTCGCTTGCTCCGCCACCGGCGGCGCTTCGCCGCTTTCCCCATTCTCTTTTTCCAAAAAAGAGAATGCGCCGCGCCCGGTGTAAGAGAAAAAGAGAGACGCGGCTCTATGAGAACATTGGGCAGTAATTTGCTTGGCTGTTTCCGGCTGCGCTCCTCGTCCGGCACTCCCATGACGCTTAGGCCGCATTTGTGACATTGGGTGCAAACCTGAGGGTGCAAAGAGGACCCGTGGTCCCTCTTGCGCCGCTGCCGCTAGGCCCAGCATTCGTAGAATGCTTCTGCCCACAGGTGCATATACGTTCTTCTTCTGCCCACTGAGCGGCAGCGGCGCTGTTGCGCAAAGCAGTCCTATTTGCACCAACAGGTTATTTGAAACGGGACAACTGCGGCGCAAGCGTCATGGGAGTGCCCGTCGTTTAGCGCAGCTGGATGAGACCAAACCCATTTTCGCCGGTCGGACTAAAAGGCCGATAAAAAGGCGGTTTTCTTTTGTACCGGGCGCGGCACGTTTGCCCCCAGGGGCCCCTCTCTTGCCCTTCGGGCAATTCACCTTGTCTTTTGCCAAGACAAAAGAAAATGTGGGAAAGCGGCGAAGCGCCGCCGGTGGCGGAGCAAGCGAGCCGCTTTCGAGGATGCGGCGCGATTGGCGGGCATGAAATGCCCGGGAATCGCAATGCCGCGACGGTGTAAGCATTCTGGGCACCGAACCGGTGCCCCTCCTGCGCCGGTCTCGGCGCTGATGCTTTTCGAAACAAGGCCCATCCCCCGCACTTGCAAAAGCACGGCCTTTGCCATTTTTCCAAAACACCTTGTCAGAAGCCCCGGAAAAGGATAGACTATTCCCACGAACCCTCATTCCCGACAGGAGGCCGATGCCCATGAAACCCCAGAAGCTGCCCCTGGGCCTGTATATCCACGTGCCCTTTTGCAAAAGCAAGTGCGTCTACTGCGACTTCTACTCCCTGCCCCGGTCCGAGGCACGGATGGACGAATATGTGAAGGCCCTGTGCGCCCACCTGGAAGAGACCGCTCCCCGGGCGGAGCGCCACCGGGTGGACACGGTGTATTTCGGCGGCGGTACCCCCTCCTACCTGGGCGCCAAGCGGCTGTGCCGCCTGCTCAAGACCGTGGAGAAGCACTACGACCTGGACAAAAACGCCGAGATCACCTTCGAGGCCAACCCGGACACCGCCGGGGACTGGAGGGCGCTCCGCGCCCTGCGCCGCCAGGGCTTTAACCGCATCTCCTTAGGCATGCAGTCTGCCGACGACGAGGAGCTCCGCCGCCTGGGCCGCATCCACACCTTCCAGCAGGTCAAGGATGCTGTGGCCGCCGCCCGGAAGGCCAAGATCCCCGACGTGTCTCTGGACCTCATCTATGGCCTGCCAGACCAGACGTTGGAGCGCTGGCAGGACAACCTCCGGGCCGCCGTGGACCTGGGCCCCGAGCACCTGAGCTGCTACGGCCTCAAGGTGGAGGAGGGCACGCCCCTATGGCAGCGGAGAGACAGCGAGAACCTGCCCGGGGACGAGGCCCAGGCGGATATGTACCTGTGGACCGTGGAGTACCTGAAGGACCAGGGCTACGAGCAGTATGAGATCTCCAACTTCGCCCGGCCCGGCCATGCCTCCCGCCACAACCTGAAATACTGGACGTTGGGCGAGTACGCCGGCTTTGGCCCCGGGGCCTACTCGGACTTCGGCGGCGTGCGCTATGGCTTCGTCCGGGACCTGGACGGGTACCTCAAGGGCGTGCTGGAGGGCGCGCCCATGGTGGCCGAGTCGGAGACATTGGGCACCCTGGACCGGGACACGGAGTATCTCATGCTCCGGCTGCGGACCACGCTGGGCGTGGACCCCAGGGAATTCGAGCGGACCTACCGCCGCCGTTTCAAGATTTTCCTGCCGGAGCTGGAGCGGTGCCGCCAGGCGGGCTACGCCGTGGAGGAAGAGGACGGCCGCTGGCACCTGACGCCTCAGGGCTTTCTGGTGTCCAACCAGATCATCGGCGATCTGCTGGACGCTCTGGCGGAGGACAAGCGCCGCCGGGCGGAGGCCACCGCCCGGGGGGACTTCCGGGTGGAGAACCTGTGAGAGAAAGCAAAGGGGCCGCCCCGGAAGGGGCGGCCCTTTTTGCGCCTTAGGGAAAGAGAAAGGACTTGCGGACCTGCTCGTTATAGTCGCACTGGCCGCTGCCGTAGTCGATGACCGCCCGGCGGCAGTGCTCGCACACCCGCACCAGCACATGGCCGCTGTCGAAAAAGCCGCCGGAGAGGGGGATGAAGTCGCTCTCCTCCATGGGGGACCAGGGGGCGTCGCTGGGCTTGTCCCGCTCCAGGACTAGCGATCCCCGGGACGCGTCCAGGTGCCACAGCGTCATGGCCCGGCCGCACCAGGGGCAGTCCATGGCCGGCGGGGCATAGTCGGGCTCTGCCGGAGGCGCTGTCTGTGTCTGGTCTGCTGCCGTGGTCTCCCCCGGGGCCTCTGCGGTACCCTCCTGAGACGGTTCGGACCGGCCGGGTTCTGCCTGATCCGGCAGGGGGGCCTCTCCCTGGCCTTCCTCGGTCTCAAAGCGCAGCAGCTTCTTTCCCCGCCACACCACCGTGCCGTGGCGGGCCACCTCCAATCGCTCATAGAGGTCCCGGTCCACCTCCAGGGTCAGCTTGTCCTCCCCGGGATTGCCGCCCTCCGGCAGGTGGTCCAGCCAGATCCGCACCATGGGCTTTCCCGGGCGGTCAAAGGCGTCCTCCCCCACGGTGTATCCGGTGGGAGACTTGCCGGTAATGATGCCCTTGGCCCGTTTTTCCCCAAAGAACATATTGCCTCTCCTCCTGTCGTTTCCCCGGCGGGGGTTTTCTACACCATCCCATAAATTGGGGAAAAACGCAAGCCCTTCCGGGACTTTTTTCATAAAAATGGGGAAAAGGGGCAACATTTCCGAAAAAGTTTGCGTCTATTTTCTGGGCAGCTCCGGCAGAGGAGGGCGGGCAAAAATTCTTTTCGCGAAATTTGCGCTCCGCCGTTTACTTTTTGGCCGGGGCGTGCTATGCTGGTAAAAGTGTTATGTATACCTTTTTGATCGCACGGAGGAACGCTATGAAGAAAAAGACCCTGCAAAGATGTACTGCTATGCTGATGGCTGTGGTACTGACCGCCGCATCTGTGGTCAGTGCCGCCGCCTCCGAGGCCCTGGGTGAGGACCTGACCCAGGTGAACAAGGAGGTCAGCCAGTCCACGGTCCTGAGCACCAATGTGTTCTGGTCCACCACCTATTCGGACCTGCGCACGGAGAATGTGGTTACATACTCTCCCAACAGCTTCGTCACCCCCATCGTCACCTACGGCGGGATCATCACCTCCCGCTCCACCGTCTCCTCTCAGGCCAAGCAGCTGGAGGCCCAGGGCTACCGTGTGGTGGCGGGCATCAACGGTGACTTCTACAACACCGGCAACGGCGTGCCCATCGGCCTGGTCATCACTGAGGGCGTAGTCCGCTCCAGCGACGGCGGGTACTACGCCATCGGCTTCCGCGCCGACGGCACCGCTGTTATGGGCCGGCCCACGCTGAAGTTCTCTGCCACCCTGGGCCAGAACACCGCCGGCGAGACCATCATCCGCTCCCTGGCGGGCGTGAATAAGGCCCGGGTCTCCGACGGCGGCATCTATCTTTACAGCTATGACTTCAACGACCGCCACAACACCGGCTCCACGGAGCCCGGCGTGGACGTGGTGTGCTCTGTGGTGGACGGCAGCCTCAGTGTGGGCGGTACGCTGACGCTGATGGTGGACCAGGTCATCGCGGCCACCTCCGCCACCTCCGTGCCCCAGGGCAAGTATGTCCTTTCCTGCAACAACAAGAGCAACGCCTACTACTCTGACGCTCTGCGGAATCTGACGCCGGGCCAGGTGATCTCCATTTCCACCACCGCATCCGACAGCAGCTGGAACGGCGTGCAGTACGCCGTGGGCGCTCTGTACTCCCTGGTGCAGAACGGCTCCGTGGTCTCCGGCCTGCCCAGCGGCGCCAACCCCCGCACCGCCATTGGCCAGAAGGCGGACGGCACGCTGGTGTTCTACACCATCGACGGCCGCCGCAGCGGCTACTCCATCGGCGCCACCATGACCCAGATCGCCAGCCGTATGGTGGAGCTGGGCTGCGTCACGGCTCTGTGCCTGGACGGCGGCGGGTCCACCACCCTCTCCGTCACCCAGCCCGACGCCACCTCCGCCGCACTGGTCAACAAGCCCTCTGACGGCGGCGAGCGGTCGGTGACCAACCATGTGTTCCTGGTGGCCACGGCCCAGCCCACCGGCGTGCTGGACCACCTGTATGTCTCCCCGGACAACCAGTATGTGCTGGCCGGGTCCTCGGTGAACATCGCCGCCTCCGGCGTGGATACCAACTATATCCCCATGGAGACCGCTGACTTTGCCCTCACCGCCTCCGCCGGCACCATCAACGGCCACACCCTGGTGACCCCCGCCGCCGGCGGCGACATCACGGTGACCGCCACTGCCGGCGGCCGCACCGGCACCGCTGTGGTCCACGCCATCCCCACGCCGGACAGCATCTCCATCTCCAACGCCTCCGGCAAGATCAGCTCCCTGTCCGTGACCCCCGGCGAGACGGTGGCCCTCTCCGCCTCGGCCATCTATAACCACCTGGCCCTGGCCTCCGACGCCGGCGCCTTCACCTGGACCGTCTCCGGCGACATCGGCACCATCGATGCCAAGGGCAACTTCACCGCCTCCGGCACCCCCGGCGCCTCCGGCACCATCACCGTCACTGCCGGCGGCCGCTCCGCCTCCATCACCGTGAAGGTGGGAACTCTGTCCCTCCAGACCATGGAGAGCTTTGAGACCTCCTTCTCCGAGCGCACCGGCAACGCCGCCGCTTTGAGCTTCAACCAGACCGGCGACCTGGTCCGCTTCGGCCTGGGCTCCGGCAAGCTCACCTATGATGCCTCCTACACCGGCTCTGCCACGCTGCCCCTGGACTACGCCGTCCGCTCCAGCTACACCCGGCTGAACTTCTGGGTCTACGGCGACGGCTCCGGCAACCTTCTCTCTATCCAGAGCACCGCTCCCTCCTCTGACGGCTCTGCAGCGGTCACCAATACCACCGCCGTGGTGAACCTGAACTTCACCGGCTGGCAGCAGGTGTCTGTGGAGCTGCCCAAGGGCACCACTGCCATCACCGGACTGCAGATCGACGGCACCGGCAGCGGCACCGTGTACCTGGACCAGATGGTCCTCTCCTACGGCACCATCATCGACTCCGCCGCCCCCTCCATCACCGCCTCCCTCTCCGGCACGGCCCTGACCGCCACGGTCTCCGATGCTGTGGATGGGGTGCTGAGCAAAGCCCAGGTCACCGTCACCTATGACGGCAAGGCCCTGAGCTTCAACTACGACACCTCCAGCGGCAAGCTGACCGCCACCGTGCCCGCCGCCGACGGCGCCGGCCACCGGCTGACCATCACCGCCGTGGATGCCAGCGGCAATCGGGCCCGGAAGTCCATCGACATCGCCGCCTCTGCCGGCCACACCTCTGCCTTCACCGACACCCAGGGCTACTGGGCCCAGACCTATGTGGACTTCCTCTACACCTCCGGCATCACCACCGGCTACACCGACGGCACCTTCCGTCCCACCCAGAACATCTCCCGCCAGGAGTTCGCGGTGATGCTCTACCGCTACCTGGGCCTGGACGGCAGCCAGTATGCTAATGTGACGCTGCCCTTTGCCGACAGCGCCAAGATCGGAGACTTTGCCCAGACCGCCATCAAGGCCCTCTACACCGAGGGCATCATCAATGGCACCGTGGGCAGCGACGGCAAGCTCTACTTCAATCCCTACAGCGCCATCTCCCGGGCCCAGGCCTCGGCCATGATCGGCCGGACCCAGCCCAAGGGCTACGCCGCCCCCGCTCTGACCTTCACCGATGCCGCCTCCATCCCCTCCTACGCCTCCTTCTATATCTCCACCCTCAACGCTCAGGGGGTCATCAGCGGCTACACCGACGGGTCCTTCAAGCCCAACGACCCCATCAGCCGGGGCCAGATGGCCAAGATCCTCTATAACCTCATGTGAGAAGCGCATTTCCCGGGGAGGACGCCTGACAGGCGTCCTCCCCTTTTTTGCACCCTCGGCAGGCCTTAACGGCTTTTTAGCGGTCTGGGCCGTTGTATTGGGCACGGGAATGTGATATGATACCAGCATCTATCTTGCTATGCAAAAGCATAGCAAAATTGGCCATGTGCCGCTTTCAGCGGCACGGCCATGAAATCAAAGCGCATGGGCTGGGACGGCCCATATGCGCATAAACTTCATGCGCCACAGTCTTTGCTCGTTTTCGTGGTGTGCTCTTGGCGCGTGAAGTTTTATGTGGAAATCCGGCCCCGCTGGGAAGAAAGTGGTGCACAAGCCGTGGAGGAGCCTCCCCGATCCAACCCTTACATATGGTCTGACAACAGGACAGCTCTATCGCAAAAGGGATAGGGCTGTCCTTTCCTGCGCTTTGGGGGACCGGAGCACGAAGTTGAATATTTTTAGGAGTGATGATTTTTCCCATGGACAGTAGTCAAATCAGCCAAGTAGTGGCCATTTTGATCCTGGTGGCCTGTTCGGCCTATTTCTCCGCCACGGAGACCGCTTTCACCTCTCTCAACCGCATCCGCCTCAAAAGCAAGGCTGAGGCGGGAGACCGGCGGGCGGAGTTTCTGCTGCGTCTGGCGGAGGACTATGACAGCGTGCTCTCCACGCTGCTCATCGGCAACAACATCGTCAACAACGCCGCCACCACCGTCTCCACGGTGCTCTTCATCTCGCTGCTGGACGAGGCCCGGGGCCCCGCCGTGGCCACGCTGGTCATCACGCTGGTGATCCTCATTTTCGGCGAGATCTCCCCCAAGAGCCTGGCCAAGGAGTCCCCGGAGGCCTTCGCCCGATTCTCCGCTCCCGTGCTGCGGGTGCTGATGGTGATCATGACCCCCTTGACGTTTCTCAACGCCCAGTGGAAGAAGCTGCTCAATCGCCTCTTCTGCCGGGGCGGCAGCGAGGGCATCACCGAGGAGGAGCTGATCACCATGGTCTCCGAGGCGGAGAGCGAAGGGGGCCTTGATCAGCACGAGGGAGAGCTGATCCGCTCCGCCATCACCTTCGGCGACCTCCAGGTGGGGGATATCCTGACCCCCCGGGTGGACATTGCCGCCGTGCCCGAGGACGCGGACATGGAGGAGACCGCCCAGGTCTTTGCCGCCAGCGGCTACTCCCGTCTGCCGGTGTATCGGGGCAGCATTGACGACATCGTGGGCGTCATCCACGAAAAGGACTTCTACGCCGCCCGCTGGCGGGGCCAGACGGAGCTGAAAAACAGCATCGGCCCCATCCTCTACACCACTCCCAGCACCCCCCTTGCCCAGCTGCTGCGCACCTTCCAGAGCGAAAAGGCCCACATGGCCGTGGTGGTGGACGAGTACGGCGGCACCGAGGGCCTGGTGACCATCGAGGACGTGGTGGAGGAGCTGGTGGGCGAGATCTGGGATGAGCACGACGAGGTGGTGGAGCAGTTCCGCCGCCAGAGCGACGGCAGCTTCCTGGTGGACGGCGGCGCCGACTTCTCCGATTTCTGCGAGCTCTTCTCCCTGCGCCTGGGCAGCGACGCCAGCACCGTCTCCTGCTGGGTCACCGAGGAGCTCCAGCGCCTGCCCCAGGCCGGGGACAGCTTCCGGGCGGAGGGCCTGGAGGTGACGGTGACCCGGGTGGACCACCGCCGGGTGCTGGAGATCCGGGCCATGGAGTGCAAGGAGGCCGGAGCGGAGGTCTGAGCCTTTTTCTCTCTGCCGTCTTGCACTTGTGTGCGCCCCGTGGTAAGATGGCCCTATCTTTTGCGTGAAAGGGCGGTCCCATGGAACACTACGCCATGAGCCAATGGCTCTTGTTTTTCTACCTCTACTGTTTTTTGGGCTGGGTCTGGGAGTCCTGCTATGTCTCCGTGCGCAAGCACCAGTGGGTCAACCGGGGCTTTCTCCACGGCCCCCTGCTGCCCATCTACGGCTCCGGCGCTATCATCATCCTGTGGGCAACCCTGCCGGTGCGGGGCAGCATCCCCCTCATTTTCCTGCTGGGGATGGCGGCGGCCACGGTGCTGGAATACTGCACCGGCGCCGCCATGGAGGCCCTCTTCAAGGTCCGCTACTGGGACTACAGCGACAAGCCCTTCAACCTCAACGGCCACATCTGCTTGTTCTGCTCCCTGGGCTGGGGCTTTTTCTCCGTGCTGCTGGTCAAGGGCATCCACCCGCCCATTGAGGCCCTGGTGCTGGCCCTGCCCGCCATTCTGGCGGAGCCTGCGGCTCTGGTGCTGACGGTGGCGGTGACGGTGGACGCGGTGCAGTCCTTCAACGCTGCCATGGATCTGCGGGAGCTGCTGGAAAAGCTCACGGAGAGCAACGAGGACATCCGCCGTATCCAAAAGCGTCTGGAGGTCTACTCCACCTTTGCCCAGGAGGAGGTCCGGGAGAAACTGGAGAAGGCTGCCCGGGCCAAGGGCGAGCTGGAGGAGAAGCTGGAGGAGCTTTCCCGGGAGAGCCAGCAGCGGAAGCTGCGCCGCCGGGAGGCCCTGGCCCAGGCCATCCAGAGCCGCCGGGAGAAGAAGGTGGCATTGCTGGACCAGCTCAGCGGCCAGCTGGAGCTGTGCCGGCAGCAGATGGAGAAGGTCTCCGACACCGCCGCCGAGGCTCCGGAGAAGCTGGAGGAGATCGCCCAGGCCCTGGAGCGCATCCGCCGTTACCGCCAGCGCCTGACCGATGCCGCCGCCAAGGCCTACCGCCGCTCCGACCGGATTTTGCGGGGCAATCCCACCGCCAAGGCCGGCCGGTATGCCGAGGCTTTGGAGGAGCTGCGCAAGCTCAGCCAGCGCCGGAAATAAGCCCGCAAAAAAGGACGGACCCTTTTTGGGTCCGTCCTTCTTATATGCGGTTTACAGGCGTTCCGCCTCCGGCAGCCGGGCCATCTGGCGCAGGACGTGGAGCTGGATGGGCACGGCGATGACGAAGGTCAGCAGGTCCGCCAGGGGCTGGGACAGCTGGACGCCCAGCATGCCCAAAAAGCCCGGCAGCACCAGGATGAAGGGCAGGAAGAACAGCCCCTGCCGCCCCATGGCCAGCACGGTGGCGGGCCGGGTGCGGCCGATGGTCTGGAGCATCATGTTGCTCATGGTCACAAAGCCCACCGTGGGGAAGGACAGCCACTGGAGCCGCAGGGCCGTGGTGCCGTACTCCACCACCACCGGGTCGTCCCGGAAGAGAGCAATGAGCTGGGAGGAGAAGCAGGCTCCCGCCACGGCGATGACCACCAGGCACACGGTGGACACCTTCACGCAGAACCAGAAGGCCCGGCGCACCCGGCCATAGAGCTGGGCGCCGTAGTTGAAGCCGCACACGGGCTGGAATCCCTGGCCGAAGCCGATGAGGGCGGAGGAGGCGAAGTTCATGATCCGGGAGACCACGCTCATGGCGGCGATGGCGGCGTCGCCGTAGGGCTGGGCGGCGTGGTTGAGGCAGATGGCCGCCACGCTGGAAAGGCCCTGCCGGGCCAGGGAGGGCAGTCCGCCCCGGAGGATCTCCCGGAAGAAGCGCTTTTGCAGCCGCACGTTGGAGATGCGGATGTGGAGGTTGCCGCCCCGGGTGCAGCCCACCAGCAGCAGGCAGAAGCTCACCAGCTGGCTGAGGATGGTGGCCAGAGCCGCACCGGCCACGCCCATGTCCAAAGTGAAGATGAAGATGGGGTCCAGGGCGATATTGAGCACGGCGCCGGAGGCGATGCCCACCATGCCGTAGACGGCGCTGCCCTGGAAGCGCAGCTGATTGTTGAGCACCAGCGAGGCGGTCATGTAGGGCGCACCGATGAGGATGAAGCGCATGTAGTCCCTGGCGTAGGGCAAAATGGTCTCCGTGGAGCCCAGGGCCCGGGCCAGGGGGTCCAGGAACAAAAGGCCCAGCACGGCGATGACGCCGCCGGTGGCCAGGGCGCAGAAAAAGCCGGTGGCGGCCATCTGGCCCGCCTCCTCCGGGTGATGGCCTCCCAGGGTCCGGGAGATGAAGTTGCCGGAGCCGTGGCCGAAGAAGAAGCCTACGGCCTGGATCACGGCCATCAGGGAGAACACCACGCCCACGGCGCCGGTGGCGCTGTTGTTGCGCAGCATCCCCACGAAGAAGGTGTCGGCCATGTTGTAAAAGGCCGTCACCAGCATGCTGACCATGGAGGGCACCGCCAGACGGCACACCAGGCCCTCCACCGGATCGCCGGTAAGGCGGCGATATTTTTCCTCCTGCTTTTCGTCCAGTTCCATGGCACATCACCTCCTGATCTGTATCGGGCGGACGCCCGTTTTTCACCTGTGGATATTTTCAGTATAGCACAGATCGGAAAAAGTGGAAACAATTTTGGCAGAAAAGCTGCAAACACGCAAAAAAGGAACGGCCTCGTTGAAAGAAACCGTTCCTTTTTAAGACCATAGATTCACTCGGGCAGCAGCGTCTTTCGACGGCGGCGATAGTACCACAGGCCCAGCAGATCTGCCAGGGCCCAGCCGATGGGCACAGACCACCAGATGCCGATGAGGCCCACAGCGGGCAGAGCGGACAGGGCGTAGGCCAGGGCCACCCGGGTGCCCAGGGACACCACGGTGAGCACGATGGACATCTCCGGCCGCCCCAGGCCCCGGTAGAGGGCGTAGAGCAGAAAGAGGATGCCGATGCCGATGTAAAAGACGCCCTCGATGCGCAGATAGGTGACGCCCACGGCGATGATCTCCGTCTCCTCCGGCTCGATGAAAAGCAGCATCAAGGGCCGGGCCAGCAGGGCCACGCAGGCGGAGGAGAGGATGCAGAAGCCTCCGGAGAGCTTCAGGGCGGTCCGCAGTCCCTGGCGGATGCGGTCCCCCTTGCCGGCGCCGTAGTTCTGGGCGACGAAGGTGGCGAAGGCGTTGCCGAAGTCCTGGGCGGGCATGTAGGCGAAGGCGTCGATCTTCACCACGGCGGCAAAGGCGGCGCTGACGGCAAAGCCGAAGCTGTTCACCAGGCCCTGGACCATCAAAATGCCCAGGTTCATGATGGACTGCTGCACGGCGGTGAGGACGGAGTTGCTGAAGATCAGGTGCAGCAGCCGCCGGTTCAGGTGCATGTTGCTCCGCCGGGGCCGCAGCTCCCGGGCCCGCAGCAGGAAGTACACCGCCATGCACAGCGCCGACAGGCCCTGGGCCAGCACGGTGGCCCAGGCGGCGCCGCCCACGCCCATGCCGAAGCGGAGGATGAACACCAAATCCAGTATGATGTTGGTGACGGCAGACACCGCCAGGAAAAGAAGCGGGATGGCGGTGTCACCGATGCTGCGCAGTACTGCCGCCAGGAAGTTGTAGAGGGACACGAAGCTCATGCCCACAAAGATGATGGAGAGGTACTCCCGGGTGTAGTCCACCGCCTCGGCGGGGATGTTCAGCCACACCAGCAGGCGCTCCAACAGGGCGAAGGCGCCGGCGTTGAGGGCGGCGGACACCACCAATACGAAGAAAAAGGCGTTGAACACGGCGGTGCGCAGCTCCTCCCGGCGGCCGGCGCCGTAGAGGTGGGAAAAGACCACGCCGCTGCCCATGCAAAGGCCCAGGATCACCGAGGTCAGAAGGGTCATCAGCGAGTAGGACGAGCCCACCGCCGACAGTGCCGTGGGGCCGATGGTCTTGCCCACGATGAGGGTGTCGGCCACGTTGTAGAGCTGCTGGATCAGGTTGCCCAGGATCATGGGCAGGCTGAACAAAATCAGGGAGCGGGAGATGCTGCCCTGGGTCAGGTTGCGTTCCATTCCGCCTCTCCTTTCCGAAAAGTCCGCTCCACGCGGGAAAAGGGCCTGTCCTCCGGGGCCTGTCCCCCTTTCCGGCGGCCAGGGGCCTCCGGCGAAAAAACGCCGCGAGCTGTCAGCTCCCGGCGTGGTTGGAGCGAGCGGTCAAAACCGATGGTTGCCTTATAAGAAACGGTCCCTTGGGGCCATAAGCGCCGGTGGGCCGTACAAGCGTTTTGGCCCCAGGCCGAACCTGCGGCGCAGGCGGAAGTCACTTCCGCCGAGCATGAAAATCACTTACGGTTACCAAATAAAAAGACACGACCGCCGTCGTGTCTTTTTATTTGGAGCGGCCGATGGGAGTCGAACCCACCTATGCAGCTTGGGAAGCTGCCGTTCTACCGATGAACTACGGCCGCGCAGTGTAGCTATTATAGCAGACCTCTTCCCATTTTGCAAGGGAAAAAACGCCGGAAGGGGCCCGCAGGAATCCCTGCAGACGGAAGACTTTGACACTGCCGTGCTTGCCCCTCCCCTGTGGGCCGGGGCGGATATTCCCCTGTGCGGCGGGCAAACGCCTCATCCAAGCGGAATGGGGCGCTTTTGCGGAAAAGGGCCCGGGGCGCCCGCAGGCGCCCCAGGCCGGGAGTGAGGGAGACGTCTTTTTTTATTGGCCCAGCTTCTCTTTCAGCTCTGCCCCCAGAGCCTCGTAGCCGGGCTTGCCCAGCAGGGCGAACATGTTCTTCTTGTAGGCTTCCACGCCGGGCTGGTCAAAGGGGTTGATGCCCAGCAGATATCCGCTGAGGCCGCAGGCGTACTCAAAGAAGTAGATCAGGCGGCCCAGGTCCTCCGGCGTCCGGCCGTCCACCTCCACGATCAGGTTGGGCACGCCGCCCTCGGTGTGGGCCAGGAGGGTGCCCTCGGTGGCCCGGTCCCGGATGTAGTCCATGTCCCGGCCGGCCAGGAAGTTGAGGCCGTCGCCGTTTTTCTCCTCAAAGGGCACCTCCATGGAGCACTGGGAGGCGCGGAACCGGACCATGGTCTCCAGCATCAGCCGCTCGCCCTGCTGGATGTACTGGCCCATGGAGTGGAGGTCCGCGGTGAACTCCACGCTGGCGGGGAAGAGGCCCTTGCCCTCCTTGCCCGCGCGCTCGCCGTAGAGCTGCTTCCACCACTCGGTCATGAACCGGAAGGAGGGCTCGTAGGGGCCCAGGAGCGCGGTCTTCCTGCCCGCGGCATAGAGGCTGTACCGGGCGGCGGCATACTGCCAGGCCGGGTTGTCCCAGCCGTCCCGGAGGCAGATCTCCCGCTCCTCCGCCGCGCCGGCCATGAGGGCGGTGATGTCCACCCCGGCCACGGCGATGGGCAGCAGGCCCACGGCGGTGAGCACGCTGTACCGGCCGCCCACGTCGTCGGGCACCACGAAGGTCTCCCACCCCTGGTCGTCCGCCAGGGACTTGCGGGCGCCCCGTGCCTTGTCGGTGGTGGCGTAGATCCGCTTGCCCGCCTCTTCGGCGCCGTACTTGTCCTCCAAGAGCTTCCGGAAGAACCGGAAGGCCACCGCCGGCTCGGTGGTGGTGCCGGACTTGGAGATCACGTTGACGGAGAAATCCTCGTCCCCCAGCAGCTCCACCACTTCCTGCATGGCGTCGGCGCTCAAGCCGTTGCCCACAAAGTAGATGTTGGGGGTGGATTTCTTCTTGAGGTTGTAGTTGGGAGAGCACAGGCACTCGATGACGCCCCGGGCGCCCAGATAGGACCCGCCGATGCCGATGACCACCAGAGCCTTGGAGTCCCGCTGGATCCTGGCTGCGGCGGAGAGGATGCGGGCGAATTCCTCCTTGTCATAGTCCCGGGGCAGGTGGACCCAGCCCGTAAACTCCCCGCCGGCGCCGCTGCCGTCCCGGAGCCACTGGGCCGCCTGGGTCAGGCCGGGGGCCAGGGCGTCCTGGTAGGGCGCGGGAAGAAAGGTGTCCAGATGAAACGAACGACAAGTAAGCATGAGACAAATTCCCCTTTCCGAATGGCCGGGGCGCTCCGGCGCCGCCACGGCTGCCGGGTCCGGCCCGCTGGATTTCGCGTGGGGAGACGCCTCCGCCGGAGGCGTCTCCTCTTGGGAAAAGGATACCATATTTTTCCGCCCGCCACAAGCAAAAATAGGTGAAATGGACGAAATTATTCCGCGAAGCACCCCATTCTCACCAGCCGCAGCACCATCTGGCCCCAGGTCAGACGATCCACCGCCTCTCCGGCGGTGAGGGGCAGCCGGGCCACCTCCTCGGTGCCGGCGGTGATGGTCAGGGTGCCCAGCTGCTGCCCCCTTTCCACCGGGGCCTCCACGGAGGGGGGCAGGGAGACGGTCTGCTCCAGGGCCCCGGCCTGGTCCTTGGGCAGCAGCAGCGCCGTGTTCCCGCTCAGCACCGGCTGGACCGTGTCCTGACTGCCCAGTACCACATCGATGGGCGGCAGGGCCTGCTCCGGCGTCACATGGACCAGGGTATAGCCGGCAAAGCCGTAGTTGAGAAGGGTCTGGGCATCGGCAAAGCGCTCGTTGGAGGTGGGGGCCTTCATGACCACGGCGATGAGCTCCATGCCGTCCCGCTCGGCGGTGGCGCTGAGGCAGTAGAGGGCCGAGTCCGTGGAGCCGGTTTTCAGGCCCGTGGCCCCCTCATAGGAGCGGATGAGGCGATTGGTGTTCACCAGCTGGGAGGCCCCGCCCCGAAGGGAGTCCATCCAGATGGTGGTGAAGCTGCGGATGTCCGGATGGTTCAAAATCAGCTCCCGGCTCATGAGGGCGATGTCGTGGGCGGAGGTGACGTGGCCCTCGGCAGGCAGGCCCGTGGCGTTGTGGAACACCGTGTCGGCCATGCCCAGCTCCGCCGCCCGCTGGTTCATCAGCTCCACAAAGTGCTCCTCACTGCCCCCTACGGTCTCCGCCAGGGCCACGGCGCAGTCGTTGGCGGACACCACGCACACTGCCTTCACCATGTCCTCCACGGACATCTGCTCATTCTCCCTGAGCCAGATCTGGCTGCCGCCCATGGAGCAGGCGTGGGCGGAGGCGGTAATGGTGTCGTCCCAGGACAGGGTCCCGCTGTCGATGGCCTCCATCACCAGCAGCAGGGTCATGACCTTGGTAACGCTGGCGGGCTGGAGCTGGGTGTGTTCGTCCTTGGCGTAGAGGATGGTGCCGGTCTCCTTTTCCATCAAAATGGCGGAGGGGGCGGAGAGGGTCAGCTCCGCCGCGGCGGCGGGGACGGCCAGGGCCGCTGTTAGAAAAAGGCACAAGAGCATACAGACAAAGCGTTTCATGACGTTCCTCCCAAACGGTTGTTTTGGTAAGAGGATATGAGGGGCAGACGGGAAATAGCCCCGCCCCTTGGCTTTTTCCCGGGCCTTGGGTTGTTTTTTCCCCCGCCGTCGGGTACAATGAGGACCACCAAGGATGTCCCATAACAAGGAGGAGGACCCATGAAACTGATTTCCTGGAACGTCAACGGCCTGCGGGCCTGTCTGGACAAGGGCTTTCTGGACTTCTGCGCCCAGGCCCAGGCGGACGTGATCTGTCTGCAGGAGACCAAGATGCAGCCCCATCAGGCCCAGGTGGACCTGCCGGGGTATCACCAGTACTGGAACAGCGCCCAGAAAAAGGGCTATTCCGGCACGGCGGTGTTCACCAAGCAGGAGCCGCTGTCTGTCAGCTATGACTTTGGGCCGGAGGAGCACCGCACCGAGGGGCGGGTCATCACCGCCGAGTACCCGGAGTTCTATCTGGTGTGCTGCTACACCCCCAACTCCCAGGACGGGCTCAAGCGCCTGGACTACCGGATGCGGTGGGAGGACGATTTCCGGGGATATCTGTGCCAGCTGGACACCATCAAGCCGGTGGTGCTGTGCGGCGACCTCAACGTGGCCCATGAGGAGATCGATTTGAAGAACCCCAAGACCAACCGGCGGAATGCAGGCTTCACCGACGAGGAGCGGGGGAAGCTGACGGAGCTGCTGGGGTGCGGCTTCGTGGACTCCTTCCGGGCCTTGTGGCCGGACCGGGTGACCTACTCCTGGTGGAGCTACCGGTTCAACGCCCGGAAGAACAACGCCGGATGGCGCATCGACTATTTCCTGGTCTCCGAGCGGCTCCGCAGCCGCATCCGCCAGGCGGAGATCCTGACGGAGGTCACCGGCAGCGACCACTGCCCGGTGCTGCTGGAGCTGGAGTAAGAGAAGCGAACACAAAAGCAGCGCCTCCTTTGGGAGGCGCTGCTTTTTTCAGGATCACGCTTCCTGGGTCTCGGGGCCGTCCAGGGCTGCCCGGGAGTCTGCCGGGGCCTGATCCCGCAGGCGGTCCGTATAGCTGCGCACCGGGGCGCAGACCGTGATGCGGTAGCTCTCAAAGAGCTGCTCCCGGCCCTCCTGCTGGCACAGGCGGTGCTCCGCCGCCTTCCGCCAGCGCTCCAGGGAGGCCTCGTCCCGCCACACGTTCATGGACAGGAGCTTTCCCTCCTGGTTCAGGCTGGCAAAGCGCTCCATGCGCACCAGGCCGTCAAAGTCCTCCAGAAGAGGACGCAGAGCCGCCGCCAGTTCCAGATACCGCTCCCGGCCCTGGGGCGTGGGGCACACCTCGAACAAAACCACACGCTGCTCATCCATATGCACACCTCCTTTTTTCACAAATCAGCACATCTTGGCACCAGCAGGGATACTGTCATCCACCATCAGCAGATGCAGCACCTCTTCCCCGTCCTCGGTGTGGACGGCGGAAATGAGCATGCCGTTGCTCTCCAGGCCCATCATCTTCCGGGGAGGCAGGTTCAAAATGGCCACCAGCGTCTTGCCCACTAATGTCTCGGGCTCATACCACTTGTGGATGCCGGAGAGGATCTGCCGGTCGGTGCCGGAGCCGTCATCCAGGGTGAAGCGCAGCAGCTTGGCGCTCTTCTTCACCGCCTCGCAGGCTTTTACCTTCACGGCCCGGAAATCGCTCTTGCAGAAGGTGTCGAAGTCCACGTACTCCTCGGCGTAGGGCTCCACCTCCACCACGGGGCCGGCGGCCGCCTTGGCCTCGGCCCGGGCCTGGGCCTCCAGAGCCTCCAACTCGTCCAGGGCCTTGTCCATGTCGATGCGGGGGAACAGGTTCTCGCCCTTGGTGACGGCGGCGCTGTCGCTGAGGGCGCCCCACTGGGCGGCGCTGTCCCAGGTCTGGGCCTGGGTATCGGCGCCGATTTGGGCAAAGAGCTTCTCACAGCTCTCCGGCATGAAGGGGCTCAGGAGGATGCCGCAGATGCGGGTGGCCTCCAGGAGGTTGTACATCACGTGGGCCAGGCGCTTGCCGTTTTGCTCCATGTCCTTGGCCAGGACCCAGGGGGCCGTCTCGTCGATATACTTGTTGGCCCGCTGGATGACCTTAAAGACCTCCTCCAGGGCCTTGTGGGGGGCGAAGGTCTCCATGGCCTCCTCGTACCGGGCCCGGAGGCCGGAGGCCATGGTGATGAGCTCCGTGTCGAAGGACTCGGGAGCCGCCCAGGTCCTGCAGCCCTCCGGGAGCTTGCCGCCGAAGTACTTGCCCACCATGGCGGTGGTGCGGCTGACCAGGTTGCCCAGGTCGTTGGCAAGGTCCGTGTTGATGGTCTGGATCAGCAGCTCGTTACTGAAGTTGCCGTCGGAGCCGAAGGGGAAGGTGCGCATGAGGAAGAAACGCAATGCGTCCACGCCGAACTTCTCGGCCAGGATATAGGGATCCACCACATTGCCCTTGGACTTACTCATCTTGCCGCCGTCCAGCAGCAGCCAGCCGTGGCCGAACACGTGCTTGGGCAGGGGCATCTCCATGCTCATGAGCATGGCGGGCCAGATGATGGAGTGGAACCGGACGATCTCCTTGCCCACAAAGTGGACGTCGGCGGGCCAGTACTTGTCGTAGTCGTGATAGGTGTCATTGAGGAAGCCCAGGGCGGTGGTGTAGTTGAACAGGGCGTCCACCCACACATAGACCACATGGCCCGGGTCAAAGTCCACGGGCACGCCCCAGGAGAAGCTGGTGCGGGAGACGCACAGATCCTCCAGGCCGGGATCGATGAAGTTGCGGACCATCTCGTTGACCCGGCTGCGGGGCTGGAGGAAGTCGGTGTCTTCCAGCAGATTCCGGATCCGGTCGGCGTATTTGCTCAGGCGGAAGAAGTAGGCCTCCTCCTCCGCGTCCTGGACCTCACGGCCGCAGTCGGGGCACTTGCCGTCCACCAGCTGGCTCTCGGTCCAGAAGCTCTCGCAGGGGGTGCAGTACTTGCCCTTGTATTTGCCCTTGTAGATGTCGCCCTTGTCGTACATCTTCTTGAAGATCTTCTGGACAGAGGCCACATGATAGTCGTCGGTGGTGCGGATGAAGCGGTCGTTGGAGATGTTCATCAGCTTCCACAGGTCTTTGACGCCCTTGGGGCCCTCCACGATGCGGTCCACGAACTCCTTGGGAGTGACGCCGGCCTCCTTGGCCTTCTCCTCGATCTTCTGACCGTGCTCGTCGGTTCCGGTGAGGAACATGACGTCCAGGCCCTTGAGCCGCTTGTAGCGGGCCACGGCGTCGGTGGCCACGGTGCAGTAGGTGTGGCCGATGTGGAGCTTGTCGCTGGGGTAGTAGATGGGCGTGGTGATGTAAAATTTCTGTTTCTCCATTGGGATAAATCCTCCTTTTCCGGCAGCCCGAATGGAAGGCTGCCGCAAGCTTGCACACGAAACTTCATGGGCCGAAGGCGGGCCGCGGATGGGGCGGATCGCTTTCAGTCTGGAGCCGTTTGGAGGGTAGTATACCACATTTGGAAAAAAACAACAACATTTCCCGGGAAAAAAGAGAAAACCCCTCCCCTTTTGACGCCCTGAGGCGGCGGGGAGCAGTTTTTGGGAGAAAAGAGAGCCGCCGGGCAGGTCCTGGAGAGCAAAAAAAGAGACACCCCATGCAGGGTGTCTCCCGTTTGCCTTAACCAAAGGCCGACAGCTTAGCCGATCTTGTTCAGCTTCAGAGTCAGAGCGCTCTTCTTGTGCGCGGCGTTGTTCTTGTGCAGAACACCCTTCGCAGTAGCCTGATCGATCTTCTTCACTGCGACCTTGTAAGCGCCATCGGCCTCGGTGCGATTGCCTTCTGCGGCAGCAGCCTCGAACTTCTTGATGGCGGTCTTCAGCGCGGACTTCTCAGCCTTGTTGCGAGCGTTTCTCGCTTCCGCAATCAGAACGCGCTTCTTGGCAGATTTAATATTCGGCAAACCAAACACCTCCTTAGGCGATAGAATCCCACGGCGAGCGATAAAGTCCACCGTGCAGAATGGTATTTTATCATCCAAAAGAAAAAAATGCAAGGGTTTTTTTCAAAATTACTACATTTTTTTGTATATCCCCGCATTTTCCGCTCACGCTAAGGACAAACCACCATATTTTGTGGCGACAAGGGAAGGGAGCGGAAGCGCATATGCTGACCAGACGGACGGATCTGGCCCTGGAGGCCCAGGAACTTTGGAAGGAGAGCGCGGAGAAAACCACCCGATTGCCGGGAGTCCGGGCAAGGACGCGGCGGCGGGAGGGCTGGCCCATCACAAGGGTGGAGATCCTCAACGACACCGGGGCCAAGGCCCTGGGCAAGCCGGTGGGCACCTATGTCACCGTGGACCTGACGGCCTTCCGGGACCGGCGGGAGGACTTTTTCGGCCGGGCGGTGCGGGCCCTGGGGGCGGAGCTGCGGGAGCTGCTGCCCCAGGAGGGCACGGCCCTGGTGGTGGGCCTGGGCAACCGGGCCATGACCCCCGACGCGGTGGGTCCTCAGACCCTGGACCACCTGCTGGTGACCCGCCACCTGCTGCGGGCCATGCCGCAGCAGTTCTCCGGGCTGCGGCCGGTGGCGGCGGTGCGCACCGGGGTGCTGGCCACCACAGGACTGGAGTCGGCGGAGCTGGTGCGGGGGGCGGCGGAGACGGTGCGGCCGGACTTCATCGTGGCGGTGGACGCCCTGGCGGCCCGGCGGATGGCCCGGGTCTGCGCCACCGTCCAGGTCAGCGACACCGGCATCGCCCCAGGCTCCGGAGTGGGCAACCGGCGCATGGCCCTGAACCAGGACAGCCTGGGGGTGCCGGTGTTCGCCGTGGGCATCCCCACGGTGGTGGACGGCGCCACCCTGGCGGCGGACCTGATGGAGGAGGCCGGTGTCCCGGAGCTGGACCCGGAGGCCCTGCGGGGCCGGGGTCAGCCCCTGATGGTCACGCCTCAGGACATCGATGCCCGGGTCCGGGACCTGAGCAAGGTGGTGGGCTACGCCCTCAACTGGGCCCTCCAGGGCCTGGACGTGGACGAGATCGACGCCCTCTTGAGCTGACCCCTCACACCTCCCGGGGATCCGGGTCGGAGTCCAGGGTGATGAAGTAGTCATAGTAGGGCAGCAGGAAGTCATAGCCCTTCTTCAGCCGGTCCACCAGGTCGCGGGAGAAGAGCGCCTCCTCCAGCTTCGCCTCGTGGCAGAGGGTGAAGGACTTCTTCCGGTACCAGGGCTCCAGCTCCGGCACCGGGGCCTGGGCCTTGGGCCGGCGGTACTCCTCCCCCTCCAGCACGAACTCCGACTGGCGCTTTAAGCGCCGCGTCAGGTCCGTCATGATCTTGGGGTCCCGGTCCATCCGGGCCCGGAGCCGGGCCATGGTCACCGGCCGGGCCATGTAATAGCCCAGACCGTAGCTCCAGCTCTCCGGCCCCAGCTCGAACCACAGCGTGGGGTGGGCGGTCCACTGCTCCGAGGGCTGCTCCACGGAAAACCACAGATGGTCCTTGTAGGGTCCCCGCCCGTGGAGCCGCCGGGCGTCCCGGTAGATCCGCGTCACCTTGCGGATGAGGCCCAGGTCCGGCCGCCGGTGGGCCAGGTAGTCGTACACCTCGTCGGCCAGGGCCGCCATGGGCCGGTAAAAATAGGTCAGGTAGTCCTCCTTGTGGGCCTCGAACCAGCCGCGCTCGTTGTTGAAGCGGATGCCCCACATGAAGTCCACGGTCTCATCGGTAAAACCGGTAAACATAGTGTCTGTCCTCCTTCCGCCCACCCCTCCGGGCGGGCGCTCTAGTGGTGAGTATACCACGGAATCCCCCGGCGCAAAAGGGGCCGGAGACAAAAAAGGGACCGTGTCCCCCATTTAGGACACGGCCCGGCAGAAAGCTTTCTTTTCGGGGACAGAGGGCACCGCTTCGACTCAGCCCGAGACGCCGTTGGCTCATCCCCAGAGCTTTCCGGGGCATCGGCGCGCCGCGGGTCATAACGCCGCGGCAGCACAGAGATCTCACGAAGTCGGGTTCCTCCTCTTGTCTGTCTATACGATAGCGGACAAATACGGCGAAACTGTGAACGGCGGCAAAACAAATTGTAAATTGCGCTTTCTGATCCCGCGTCCGGGACGGGGAGCAGAAGGCTCCCGGGTGGGTGCTCTTTACCCTATGCGCGGCGCTCTGTCCCCTATGCCGCCGCCACAAGCGGCGGGGCCTGGTTTATTTCCACAGTGCTCCGGCGATGGAGAAGGACCCGCTTTCGCTGACGCTGGCGGCGTCGGAGAGGGTCACATGGGTGACTCCCAGCAGACGGGCCAGCTGGACCCGCTCTGCGGCGGCGTCGGCATTGAGGTACCACACGGCGGTGGTGCGGCCCCGCTCCTCGCTGAGGCCATAGGCCGCCTGATAGCGCTCGGAGTAGTAGGTCTGGCCGTCCTCCAGCAGCGCCTCCAGCTCCTGTACCGGCAGCTCGCCGCCGGGCTGATAGCCCTTGCCGCTGTCCACCCAGGCTGCGGCCGTGGTGGTGAGGGAGAGGCTCAGATTCTCCGGCGAGACCTGCTCCGTCAGCTTGCACAGGGCGTAGTAGACCTCCTCCAGAGGCTCCGGCGGCGTGGTGGGAAAGCCGCGCACCATCTCCTCATAGGCACCCACCTGGATCACCAGGCGGTCGGCACACTTGCCCAGGGCGGCGTAGTCATAGCCCTGGGGGCTCTCCCCCTGCCACACCGGGGCCTGGGCGGTGACATACAGCACCCACCCCTCTTCCATGGCCCCCTTCAGGGCCTGGGCCAGGGCGGTGTAGGCCCCCTTGTGGGCGCCGTCGGCGTCGGCGCAGTCCAAAAGCACGCCCCGGCAGCCGGCGTCCGCGGCAGCGGAGAGGAGATGGGCCGCGGTCTGGGCCGCGTCCTCCGGCTCCGGCAGGTTGTCGGCGTCATAGACTACATGGAACAGAGGCTCTGCCCCGGCGTCCCGGACGGTCTGGGCGTTTTCCGGCCGGGCCAGGGAGATCTCCCGGTTCCAGCGCATCTCAAGGCCCGGCACGGCTGCGGCGTCCAGCTTTCCGGCGTCCGTCAAAGCGGCGCCGGAGTCGGACCCGCCGGCCCACACCCCGGACACGGCGGCGGGAAGGGCGTCGCCCAGGCGGTCGTGGAGACGCATGAGCACCACCGCCGCCTCCTCCCGGGAGGCCGGGTCGTCAGGACCAAAAGTGGTGGCGCTGTAGCCGTTCATCAGCCCCAGGTCATAGGCCACGGCGATGTAACCGGCATTGGTGGTCAGGTCCTGAAAGGTGGTGGGCAGGTCCAGAGCCAGGCCCGACAGGGTCTCATAGCCCAGGCACCGCACCAGTATGGAGGCCATCTCCTCCCGGGTGACGGCGTCGGCGGGGCGGAAGGTATCGCTCTGGCTCAGCACCGCCCCGTTGGCGCAGGCAGTCTCCACGGCACCGTAGAACCAGTCCTCCGGCCCTACGTCGGTGAAGGTGGGCTCGTCGGGGGTCACGGCTTTCCAACCCATCAGGCGGCCCAGCACCGTCACGAAGGAGGCCCGGGTCATGGGCTGGCCCAGACCGAAGGAGCCGTCGCCCCGGCCCTGAATGAGGCCCGCGTCCACCGCTTCTGCGATCTCGGCGGCGGCCCAGTGGTCCGCCGGCACGTCCGAAAAGCGGGTGGCGGCACCGGCAGGGACGATGAGAAGGGCGCTCAGCGCCAGCACCACCGCCAGCGCGGCGGCGCGCCGAAAGATTCCAGTCATAGTTCGTTCTCCTTTTTGTGTAAAAGTACCGCTTCTTTTCCCTCCGGCTTCCGCAGCAGCAAAGGCCGCCGTTTTACCGTCCTCCGGTCCTTCCGGCAGGGACGCTCCAGGGCGCCTGGGGCGGGAAAAGAAAAGGGATGTGTGCCTATTGTGCCCCATATTGTAGCAAAATATGGCTCCTGCGTCAAATTTTACCGCCAGCAAGTCACTTTTGCCTTTACGTTTCCCTGCAAATTTGTTATAATAATTAGGTTATTATGGCGAAAAGTCTGCTGCCGGCGGAGCCGGCGGTGGAGGAAAGGAGGCCGCGCTGCTATGAAATACGAACGCTGGAACATTGCCCCCGCGCCTGACGGCGCGGCCCAGGCTTTGATGGAGGACGGGTATCCCTACCTGCTGGCTCTGGTGCTGGCTTCCCGGGGCGTCACCTGTGCCCAGGCGGCGGCGGAATTCCTGGACCGGGAGCGGGAGCTGTCCATCAGCCCCATGGCCATGAAGGACATGGACAAGGCGGTGGAGCGGATCCAGCGGGCCGTGGCAGGCGGGGAGCGCATCGCCGTCTACGGCGACTACGACGTGGACGGTATCACCGCCACCTGTCTGCTCACCGACTACCTGCGGTCCATCGGCGCGGACTGCATCCGCTATATCCCACGGCGCATCGAGGACGGCTACGGCCTGGGGGAGGAGGCCATCCGCAGCCTCTACGACCGGGGGGCCCGGCTGCTGGTGACCGTGGACTGCGGCATTACCGGCGCCGCCGAGGTGGACTTTGCCAGCTCCCTGGGCATGGACGTGGTCATCACCGACCACCACGAGTGCAAGGAGGAGCTGCCTGCCGCCGTGGCGGTGGTGGACCCCCACCGGGGGGACTGCCCCTACCCCTTCAAGCACCTGGCCGGCGTGGGCGTGGCGCTGAAGCTGGTGCTGGCTCTGGGGGGCGTGGACAAGGAGAACGCCCTCTTTGCCCGCTATGCCACCCTGGCCGCCATCGGCACCGTGGCCGACGTCATGCGCATGGAGGGCGAGAACCGGAGCATCGTCCGCCGGGGGCTGGAGGCCCTGCCCCACACGGACTTTGTGGGCATCCACGCCCTGCTGCGGGAGGCGGGGCTTGCGGGCAAGCCCATCACCTCCGTCCAGATCGGCTTCGTCCTGGCCCCCCGGATCAACGCCGCCGGGCGCATGGGGGCGGCGGACCTGGCGGCAGATCTGCTGGAGGAGGCGGACCCTGCCAGGGCCGAGGCCCTGGCCCGGGAGCTGTGCGCCCTGAACCGGGAGCGGCAGGCGGTGGAGCAGACCATCTGCGCCCAGGCCATCGAGCAGATCGAAAAGCTGCCCCAGAGCGAGCGCAGCGCCCTGGTCCTGGCCAGCGAGGGCTGGCACCAGGGGGTGGTGGGCATCGTGGCCTCCCGCCTGAGTGAGAAGTACTCCTGCCCCAGCTTTATGATCCACCTTCAGGACGGCATGGGCAAGGGCTCCTGCCGGTCCTACGGGGGCTTCAACCTCTTCGCCGCCCTGGAGCGGTGCTCAGACCTGCTGGAGGGCTTCGGCGGCCCCGAGCTGGCGGCGGGCTTCACCATCCGGGAGGAGAACATTCCCGCCTTCCGGACGAGGATGAACGACTGCGTCCGCACCAGCTGCGGCGGTGTTCTCCCCGTGTCCTCCCTGGAGGCCGACGCGGTCATCGACCGGGCCGGCTGGGTGACGTTGGAGGAGGTGGAGGAGCTGTCCCGGCTGGAGCCCTACGGCGCCGGCAACAACCGGCCGGTGTTCGTCCTGAACGGCGCTACGGTGGACGCCCTCCAGAGCGTGGGCCAGGGGCGGCATTTGAAGCTGCGCCTGAGCAAGGGCACCGCCCGCTTTGACGCCATCTTCTTCTCCGCTACCGCCGAGAGCTGCGGCATCTGGGCCGGTGAGCGGGTGGACGCCGCCTTCCATTTGCAGATCAACGTCTTTCGGGGCAACACCTCCATCCAGCTCCAGATGCTGGATATCCGCCCCTCTCTGACCCCCAGCAAGAGCGAGGAGGAGGCTCTGGCCCTGCTGGAGCGGCTGAAAGAGGACGCACCCCTCACCGCCCAGGAGCGCGCTCGCCTGC